>NZ_CP036267.1:367150-734300 GCF_007744255.1 Thalassoglobus polymorphus
CCTGGTTCCCCTGCGCTGCCCTGAATGGTTTCGATCCGGAAGCCTATTCGCGAATGGGCTTTTACATTTGCGTCAACGACAAAGAACTCGGGAAGCAACATTTTACTATAGGTGATGAATTCCCTTACCAGAGTGATCCCACTTTATGGGCCAGTCTGGAGTTGGTCTCGAAATAAATCGAAACGCGTTCTGCACGGGCATGGCTGGAAGTGCTGGTTATTCTTCCTTCAGATGAAAAGTACAACCCGCCCATTGGCCGAAGTTTTCTTCAACCTTAATTGTCAGGCTCGTCAAGTTCTCGGTGACGATCCCTTTTAGAAGTTGCTCACCTAACCACTCCGCCAGAAGTTCCGCGGTTGTCTGCTGAATCGGCAACAGGATGCATTCGTCTTTCGGGAAAATCCACCGGCGGTCTTCGTACGTCACTTCGACTTCTCGGTCGCTCTCTTGAAGTCGAATTTTCGGATGCTCGGTCGGCAGCAACATTCGATGGTCGAGTTGATCGACAAGTTCTTGCAGCGTGTCTCTCAATGCGATGAAGTCGAAGACGTATTGGTTCTCATCGAGCGTTCCCTCGACGCGTGCTGCGACTCGCCAGTTGTGACCATGCAAGCGTTCACATAGGTCTTCACCGATCGTGATGAAGTGGGCGGCTGAAAAAACCAAATGATCTTTGGTGACATCGACTGTAAAAGTACGCGAGACAGGCATCGAGATCTCTATGTTGAAGAAGGAGTAGTCGTGTTGGACGGCGGGGGCGGTCATTCAATCGTAATCGATTCTGGAGGAACCCATTGTTGATCACGAATCAAGGAAAACAAGACTGCTGCAATCAGGTCGGCGGTGGTCCCGGGGTTTCTTCGGTTTCCATCCGCACGAAGCCAATTGTCAAACTCCTGAAATGCTGCTGTTCCTTGCGGCTGCGTCGGCCACTCCTGATCAAGAACCTGCTGCGCACGCCGGGCGGACTCGTTCGCAATCGCCTCTCCACATTTGCGGGCAATCAGCGAATCGGGCAGGTGGACCATGAGTTCCAAGTGCGTGCCGATCGTGGCAACTTCCCAATCTTTGTGTTGTTCAAGCCATTCCAGAAATCGCTCCCGGCCGAAAATCAGAACATCGCTGAACTCGTTACAATACTGCCGAGCAATGGCATCACGTTCCGCAGCTAATGTCATTGCGTATTGAATGGGATGACCGGGAGGTTGTGAGACATCCTGCTCCGAGACTTCTCCCAGTCCACCAGGTTTTGAAAGACGGATCGCTTCGTAGATTCGGGAAGCGTCATTCATGTTCAGCGAATCGATAATCCATCCAATTTCTGATGCCAGATCCGACTCTGCGGGAACAGCAGCGAGTGGAGCCAGCAGCAGTGCAATTCCGAGGTTTGCATTTGTCTTGAGCGTACGCTGCGTTTCTGTGATCGCATTGAGGATTGCCTGCCCCACACATCCTTCTTGAACTTGCGAGAGCGATCTGCTCGTGATGTCGGCTGCGACTTCGAAATCTTCGAATCGTAAATCCACAAACGAGGCTCCCGGATGAACGTTGCCAGCTTTCCGAGCAGCAACTTCCAGAAGGGAAGCTGTCCTGATTTGATCCTGAAGGGAGTCAATCTTGAGTGGAATCGTTCTGGATGTCATGGAATTGTAAAGACCGCTAAAGATACAACGTTAAAATAGGTCAGCCGGAGAGCTTGTATAGGTCCTGTGAGACGAGCTGAATTCACGGATATTCCGGTGTCGATGCATTCGGAGGGCGCGGCTAACGGAAGCTTCACTCACCAGGAAAAAGTCAAAAGGACGACGAGCGAGCAGGGGCGTCGATCCCCTCTTCATTTCTTCAACATATTGCTCAAAACATCATGTCAGATCTTCACTCTCCGATGATGGAACTCTGGTCTTTTTGTAACTTCAATGCAACGAAGAGGAGTGCGTTGGCTGCGTGCTTGCTGACATGTCTTACGGTTTCATCCGGATTTGCTCAAGCCTGGACTCAGTATGATTCGAACTGGGTACCGGTCAAAGTTCGCCAGAAATCGGTTGATAAAGTCGAAGAAGCAAGCCCCACGTCCTCAATGATTACGTCTGCAGATGCAAACGAAAATTCGAATGCAAATTCGAAGACGAACGCGACAGATTCTGCAACTGCAAATGTGACTGCTATCGAAACAACTCCGGTCGAGACCTCATTCCCAGCTTTGCAATGGGTCTCTGCTGAGGAAGAAAGCGTCAACACCGTCGACTTCGAAGTAAACGAGATCGCTCCCCCTCCTCCAGAGAGCGAAATTGAAGAACCAGCAACGACCGAAATTCCCGCACCCGCTCCCTTTCCAGTGATTCTGGCAGAGAGTGAGAATGGTTGTCTGGGACAAGAATGCAATTCAAGCTGCACACCGGAGAGCGGTTGTCAGACTGCTGCCACTGAATGTGACGTGGACAACTCCCTGCTGTTGGATGATCAAAGCCTTTGCCAGATGCGAGGTCCGTCAGATCAATTTGAGGCTCCAGCCAGTCGTCGCTGGATTTTTTGGAAAGATGAATGCCAAACATCTGAGCCGGGACCGATTTGCTGCTCTTTGCAAGAACGCATGGTGAACTGGCGACTTTCAAGCATGTACCTGGAGGGCTGCATGCCCGAGGGATATTCACTTTCGTGCTTCATTGAAACTGTCAGCCATGTCGAGTTTCATGGGACGCCACTCGCTTCGAATGGACCCGCTGATCCAGGTGGTTCGTTCGCCGATGCACAGGTGACCGAGGGGAAGAATGTCAAAACCCTGCAACAAATCTCCATCAACATCACTCCGCCGCCTGGGAAGCTTCCCCCAGATCGTGCTGCGGAACGATTTAAAAAGCTGACTGCTCAGGCTCACATCCCGGGAACGCATCGCCTTTGGAATGGGACATCTTTTTACTGGGACGCTTCCTTGTTAAATCATCAGCCGTTGTACTTTGAAGACGTGAATTTAGAGCGACATGGATTCTCTCATGGTTGCTGGCAGCCATTTGTCTCGGGGGCGAAATTCTTTAGTCGAATCCCTGCACTCCCATATTTGATGACAGCGGAACCGCCGCAGGAGACGCATTACACTCTCGGCGAGTCCCGTCCGGGGAACCATGCTTGCTACGTTTGCGAACGTCCCCCATTCAGCTGGAAAGCGGTAGTCGTACAAGGTGCTGCGACCACCGGACTTGTATTCCTGATTCCATGATCAGAGTACTGGGAGCCGGTACTGGAAACTGGTGCTGCGACTGGGCCACACTTGAGCCAATTTACGACTCGATTTCACGTCCATCCGGGCTGACTGCTGCTTGGGCGTCTCTCTCTGGTCGAGTCATCTTCGCTCGAGTAGGATCGGTGAAGGTTGATCTATTGGGCGGGAACTTCATTTTCAGCTTGTGATTTCGAAGTTTTTGCGGTATTTTATAAGGTCTAAAAAAAATGGAACAAGGAGTTGTCATTCCTGTGAATGACAGTGATTTCACAACTATTGTTGGCATTTCTTAAACGGAAGTTGCCAATTTTGATCGAGAGCACGTTCATGCGTCCCCAAATGGGGTCGGCACTTCACGTCATTCACATCCCTCCATCAGAGCGGATGCGTGCTCAACACCCAAGCAGTATAAGAAGGAAGAACCTATGGCCTCCACACGCGCTCCAGCAGTCGCAGAAGTTCTGTGGGAACTCAAGCGCGCCGACAAATTGGCCACCTATTGTAACATCGCCACCCGTGCCGGCTTCAGCGCCGGTGCAAACGGTCGCGCGATGATCACCTGCATGAAAACAATCCGCCGTGATTGGCCACATCTTCAATGGTGGAGAGCGATTCGAGATGACCGGACCGTCCTTGCTGGCGAACATGCAGAAGAACTCGAAGAATGGGGCGCAACAATTACCCCAAGTGAAGAAGATCGAGTTTTGGTGGAGTTCGACGAAGAAACAAAACTCATGATTTGGAACGAAGATGGAAGCCAGGAGCTTGCCAACGCTTCAGATGATGACAGTGAAGACAATGATGAAGGTGGCGAAGAAGAGTAATTGTTCGTTGTTTACGAACGTAGTTAACGAACGTCGTTGACGAACATTGTTCCCACACACCATTTCCGTAACATGCCCCAGCATCTCATTTGAATGACAATCCATAAGATTGATTCACTTGAATGCTGGGTTGCATTGTAGTGTTGAGGTACATTTGAGGATTGAGGGAACGATTCTCAGCACATCCAGCTCAGACGATTGAATCGAAACGATTCCAGGGAGGGAAGATGTTTTCGCGACTCGCTCAATTCGCAGGACGCTCTATTCTTAGAGATCCTTTGAAACACGTGACCTGTTTTTCTGGAACGATGAACGGCCATTCCAGCCATTCTACCATTCTGATGAGAAGCGCTGCCGCGGTTGGTCTGCTCTGTCTGCTGATGTGTCAGAACGCAGTCGCAGAGAAAATCGAACTCATCGAGTCGTACAGCAGTGATGCCACGTATCACTGCCAGGCGACCGTCTCTTCCCAGGGTGAAGTCTTCTTCACGAACTCGGAAAAAAAAGAACGGCGAGAGAAACTGACTGCAAACGCATCGTTCAGTTTTCTTGAACGACGTCTCCCGCCTGCTGGTCGCGATTCACTCGCTTTCCGGTCGGTCCGAGACTTTCAGACAGCAGAGATGGTCACCACTGTGGGAGGACATCGCACAGAAGTAAAGCTCCCCGAGAATGCGAGCTTCATCGTCTCAGACGGCTACCGCGAAGGGGTCCGGCATTACTCTCCTCTGGTCAAACTGAGTCGAGATTCCCTCGACCTTCTGGAAATTCCGGGCGATCCGCTGGTTCTGGCGGCGCTGCTCCCTTCAAATGCAGTCGAGGTGGACGATGAATGGAAACCTTCTGACTGGGTTTTGCAGATGCTGACCGGAATCGAAGCTGTTGAAACTTCAGAGTTGAAGTGTCAGTTGTCCGCCAGCAATTCGATCTCGGCTAAGGTTACGTTTTCCGGAAAGATCAAAGGGCAAAGGTTTGGAGCTTCGACTGAAGTCGAAGTCCGCGGCACGTTGATTTTTGACCTCCGTACATCGCACGTTGCGCGCACTCAGGCGATCTATAAAATCTCAGCGGGAATCGGGACCGTGTACCCTGGTCTTGATATCGAAGTGACCTCGAATCTCGTGAGGAACGTGAGCGAGGAGAAGGGGCGACTCACTGACGTCATTGTCGAAGATGTCCCGCTGGACCCCAGCGAAAATATGAAACAACTCACATTTGAGGCCCTCCCTTGGGGGGTGACCATTGAACATGGACGTGGTTGGCATCTGTTTAACTCCGTGATGGAAGGAGCCAATCAGGTGGCGATTTTCCGCCTTGTTGAACATGGCAGCCTCGTTTGCCAATGTAACTTTTCCCCTTTGCTCAAAGCTGCGCCGGGGGAGATCACCCCGTTGGAACAATTCGAGGCTGATATTCAAAAGTCGCTCGGCAAAGCCTTCAAGTCAGTCATCAAAAGCGAACGGTTGCCCACCGAGAACGGAAAACAGATTCTGCGAGTGGCGATCGAAGGAGAGCACGAAGTCAAAGGGCAAAAAGGCTCCGCACTCATCCCGATGACATGGATCTATTACATCGTCGCTGACCGAACTGGTCAGCAACTCTCCTTCGTCTTCGCTGTTGAATCACCGCTTGTCGAACAGCTCGCCGATCGCGACCTTGAGATCGTCAAAAATCTCCGATTCGTAACCCCACAACGGTAGGGCAGCCTGCTCTACCGTGTGCCTGTGAAGAACGCGTTTCTCTAGTAGATATGCTGTTCGCCACGAGGCAAAACCTGCAAACCAGTTCGAAGATGCTCTAGCAAAGAGCTCATTCTCGCGAAACTGCATTTCATCGGTGTAACCCGTTGTCCGCGGACAATATCCACGGAGAAACATCGCATTGGTGTTTTTTTATGCAAATGGGGACGGATCAACACTCGTTGCTCTTAGGATTGGTAATAGTAGTCTGACCGTTGACACCCGCAATGTTTGCGCAGTATTCCTATCGTGAAAGAATTGTGATCTTTTCACCGGAAGAAATGGAGTTCCCGGTATACAGCCAAGACGGCCAAGTCTACGGTTGGTGTATGAACGACGTCTGTTTGTACAATTCAGATTTACGAGGATGATAAGATGAAGAAGTTTGTTGCATTGGCTCTGTTGTTGGGAGCAACCACAATTACCAACGCTCGTGAGCCTATCATGGTTCCAGCAGCTCCACTGGATTCTGCAATCGCATACCAGGCTGACTACTCACCAACTCCTGCAGAGGGCGTTGTCGTCGATGATGGTCTGCAACCGGTACCAGCTGGAAGCCCAATCGGGACAATTGTTTGCGATTCCTGCGATGCTCAGGGAATCGAGTTGTACCGAAATGTGAAAGTCATTCAGGCTCGTAAGATCCACCCATGTGCAGTGCCGAAGATCGTTCAGGTTCCAAACCCTTGCTACGATCGCTGCAATCCTTGTGGAAAAGAGCCAGAATGCGTATTCGTGGAAATCTGCGTCCCACCATGTGCCTGTGAAGAAGTCAGCGTCTGCAAAGATGGTCGCCGCACGAAATTCGATTACGGCAAATATGGTGTGAAAGTGACAAATCGTCGCGGAACACTCGTGATCAACTACGATAGCTAAGCGTTTTTGAAAAATCGTATTCGTGACCTGCTCAATGAAGTTCAAAGCACGAAAGTGCTTCAGGCGACACGATTGAACGACAATTCAAAAAGAGCCGCAGCCTCCATGAGATTGCGGCTCTTTTTTTGCGCCCGGTCTTGGTACTTTAAGCACTCTCAATGCTGTTGAATCGTGAACATCACTTTTCGACTTTATGAACAGCCTACCACAAAGCAACACGCACCAATGAGACTCGTCCCACCGCGAAGATTCGGTGCTGCTTCAAGATAGAAAGCAAACTAGAGCAGTTTGCTCTACAGTGTGCCCGTGAAGAACGCATTTCTCTACTAAAATTACTGTTCGCCACGAGGCAGAACCTGCAAACCAATTCGAAAGATGCTCTAATGCTTCAAACAATGACCGAACTATTTAAAGCGAGTTGGAGGTCATTAGTTCTTGCAGACCTGCTTTTCAAGCTGATTGCATTCATTGTTTTGACTCCGCTATCGAGTCTGCTGTTTCGGATTTTCCTCTCCTACTCGGGGCACGAAATTCTCACCGACACCGACATCGCCTTCTTTTTCCTGCATCCACTGGGAATAGTCTGGCTGATTCTTGTGGGAACGACACTGTTCGGAATCTTTGCGATGGAACAAGCGGTGCTGATCACCGTGAGCATGTCGCAACGTGCTGGTCACGCCTTGGGAATATTGGAAGCGTTGCGATTCATTGCCGGAAAGGCTCCTGGAATTTTTCGGCTCAATGCCGTAGCGACTACATGGCTGTTGCTGATCGCAGCTCCGTTTCTCGTTGCGGCAGGAGGGCTGTTTCTCTTCTTTCTGACCGATCACGACATTAACTTCTATCTCACTGACCAACCTCCAAAGTTTATGATTGTCGCCGGCCTGATCGGAGTTATCCTCCTGGCGATGACCATTCTGTTGATCCGCTGTGGGATCAACTGGTCGCTGGCCCTGCAGATTAACCTCTTCGAAAACGTCTCCCCGAAAGAGTGCCTGGAGGAGAGTCGCAAACGGGTTCTGGGGAAGCGAAAAGAAATTGCGAAGTGGCTTTTCGTCTGGCTCATCGTCAACTCTCTTCTCGCAATGGTGACCTCTGCCTGCGTCCTTACCTTCGGGCAGTGGCTGGTCCCTCGTTCCACAACATCCATTGTCTGGCTGGCGTTTTTATTGGGAACGATGTTGTCGATCTGGAGTTTGGTGAACCTGTTGGTGAGCCTCTTCGGAGTGATCTCACTCGGAGTGGTCTTTGCATCCCTTTACGAACTCATTGGGAAAAGCGACGCCTGTCGTCTACCCACAAATCGATCATCAGGAGGTCCAGCCTGGTCACTCCAATGGACTCGCGGACGACTCACATCTGTAGTTGTTGTCGGGGGGCTGGCATCTGCAGGAGTGGGGATGTTGGCGATTCAATCGGTCAGTTATAAAGACACTGTCGAAATCACTGCTCATCGCGGAGCATCTGCAAAGGCTCCGGAAAATACGCTGGCATCATTTCAGCAAGCGATCGAAGATGGTGCGGACTGGGTTGAATTTGATGTTCAAGAATCAAAAGATGGGGTTGTCATCGTTGCGCACGATAGCGATCTCATGAAAGTCTCTGGGGTCTCCAGAAAAATTTGGAATTCGACAGCCGAGGAGTTGCAGGCCATAGATATCGGCAGCTTCTTTGACTCGAAGTTTTCAAGCGAGCGTGTCCCGACTTTGGCAGAAGTTCTTCAGCTCTGCAAAGGGAAAGTTCGAGCAAACATTGAACTCAAATATTATGGGCATGATCAGGATCTGGTCAATAAGGTGATTCAGCTTGTTGAGGAGCATCAGATGGAGTCCGATGTGGTGATCATGTCGCTGAAGTTGGCTGGAGTTCAGAAAGTGAAACAGCTTCGTCCGGACTGGACCGTCGGCTTGTTAACGGCTGTCACCGCGAGTGATCTGACGCGAGCAAAAGTTGACTTCCTGGCAGTCAATACCGAGCTGGCGACACGGTCGTTCATCTCCTCTGCTCACCAAAAGAACAAGGAGGTCTTCGTCTGGACTGTGAACGATGCAACGACCATGTCCACAATGATTGGACGCGGAGTCGACAACATCATCACCGATCGCCCCGACCTCGCTCGTCAGGTTCTGGCCGAGCGTGCTTCACTCTCACCATTGGAGCGAATTCTCCTTGAGTATTCGTTCCTGTTCGGAATTGAGCCGAAGAAATCTGCGGAACAGTAACCTGGCTCCTGAAATTTTTTGTAGGCAAATCAACGAAATCAGCAAGGTTGACGGAATGACAAACCGCGAACCGACTCTGTTTTTTGTCAGAGGGTTTTCTTAAAGCAAATCAGGGTTGAGGGTTGCCGAGCGAGCGGATAGAACAGGGCGACCGTTATCACACGGAGTTTACAGTTGTTTTCCCGGACTGATTTGAAAACGTGAATTTGGTGAATCTATTCACTTAGAGAGCACCTCCTCATTCACAGCACCGGTTTTCAAAAAAGTTCTTCGCCGTCCAATCTTTTCCAGCAGGTTTTCGGATGTCAAATTTGAAACGCGAGAAAGTAGTTGTCCCTGTTGATTTCTCTGAAGAGTCTCAAAATGCATTGAGCGTTGCAGTGGAAATGGCAGGAGACGCCACGAAGGTGCATGTGATTCATGTTTTGCCTCCACTGGAAGCAATTTCACCAGCCGTTGTCTGGGGAGAATTGTCAGACGATACTCGTAAGGCGTCTGTGAAGGAATACGCAACTCAGTTTTTACTCGACCATGGTGCCGGCGGAGCGAATTTAGAAGTTCGAGTCGGAAGCCCGGGACATGAGATCACCACCTACGCGAATGAAGTTGAAGCTGACCTGATCGTTATTTCCTCTCATGGATATCATGGCATCAAACGCATGTTGCTGGGGTCCGTTGCAGAGTCGGTCATTCGACATGCTCACTGTGCGGTTTTGGTTCTGCGAAGACAGGACGCCGAGTGACCGAATCGTTTTTCATTGATCTTGTTTCAGGTCAAAGCCGAGGAATCCTCCCTTCTTCCCTGCGTGCAGGACTGAGCGTTGCAGAACCGTTCTACGGCTGCGCGGTGGGGCTGCGTAATGCATTATTCGACGCCGGTCTCAAGCGAGTTCATCAAGCAGAGAGACCGGTCATTTCCGTCGGAAATGTCACCACAGGTGGAACCGGGAAGACTCCAACTGTTGCCTGGCTTGTCAACTGGCTGCAACAGCAACACGAAACACCAGCAATCTTAAGCCGCGGATACCAGAGCCTCGACGGAGAAGCGAACGACGAAAAATTGTTGCTCGATCAGCTTTGCCCGGGCGTGTCACACCTGCAAAACCGAGATCGTGTGACCGGGGCCGCTCGCCTCATTCAAGATTCGAGCTGCTCTGTCATTGTGCTGGATGATGGGTTTCAACATCGTCGCTTACACCGTGATTTCGATCTCGTTTTAATCGACGCACTCACCCCTTGGGGACATGGGCATTTGCTGCCGCGCGGCCTGTTGCGGGAGTCGTTGCGGAGCCTTCGCCGTGCAGATGCGATCTTACTGACACGCTGCGACCTCGTGACAGCAACGCGACTCAAAGAGCTCAAGACTCAACTTTCGAAGATGGTCGAGGCGCCTGTTATTGCCAGCGCATTCACAGCGACCGGACTTGTGAATTCAAGCGGAGTAAAACTTCCATTTGCAGATTTGAATGGAAAACGAACCTGCTCGTTCGCAGGGATCGGGAATCCGGGAGGTTTTCGAAGGACACTTTCCGGAGTTGGGCTGGCTGTCTCCGACAACCGCTTTCGAGCTTTCCCGGATCATTACCACTACACTCAAGACGATCTCAACAATGTCGCCATCTGGGCGACGACTCAGTACGCAGAAGCTCTCATTGTTACTCGAAAAGATCTCGTCAAAATCCGTTCGGATCAGATCGGGCGAATTCCGCTCTGGGCGGTCGATATCGAATTGGAATTCCTGGAGACCGAACCACTCCTGCAGCGAACGCTTGCTGACAAACTCAGTTTCCTCAATGTCGAACGAACCTGATTCCGTCGAGCGTTCTGCCCTGACGTGCGTTCGCGCAGAGCGCTTTTCAGCAGCAATTTTGCTGTTCGCCAAAGAACGCGAATACCCATTCGAAAAGTGTGATCAGAAAATTCCGCAGTACGGGACGAAGTCGTCAAAGGATATAGAGAGAAACCGTTTCACCTTCACCAAAGTTGCTCCGTTTCAGTCTGCTTGTCAATCTGCTTGATCCGTTGCATCCGTGCCCATTGCGTCAGTTGTACGTATTGTCGCTGCATTCGAGTTTAGATTGCTGGCTTGCCATCGCTGAAATCTCTAAGATTGGTTTCCACGCAGAAAACCAGAAACAAAAACTCATCAAAGAAAAAATTGATCGCCGAGTTCGATCGTTTTTCTTGTGATGAAATTGGATGATTTGCAGTAGAGGACTGAGAGTAACAACTCGGAATAATCCTGAATGCCTGTTGACCTGACACAAATCAAATTTCATTCCTGGGGACTGCAAGAGTGAGACTTGCGACCAACACCACAGGGGTCGGAACCACGTGAAGCATTCACTTGATTAAGGCAGCTTTTGCTTTCCTTCCCGGTCCCTCTGCGGTGAGATTCTACTGCGAATGATTTGTAGCCGCGAAAATTCCCAAAGAACCATAAAAAGAAAGTCATTGAGTGATGGATAGTGAATTACGAGAAACTGCAACGATGTTGATGGAGCGCATTGTTCAGCTAAAGGACTCTCTTTGACTACGACATCAAAGTAGAACGTGTTGCCGAAATCGACAAATTGATGACTGCGCCGGACTTCTGGGATGAACAGGAGAAGGCTCAAGAATTGATTAGCGAAATGCAACGGCTCAACGCTGTGATTAAGCCTGTCGGGGAACTCTCTACCGGTGCTGGCGATATGGAAGTGTTGATCGAGTTTGCAGAAATGGAAGATGACGAGAGCTCTTCCGAGGAGGAACTGCGCACGACGGTCGAGGCACTCCAAAAGCAACTGGAAGCGATCGAGCTTCAATCGAGCATGAAAAACCCAGAGGACTCCGGGAACGCTTACCTGACGATTCAGGCTGGCGAAGGAGGAACGGACTCTGCAGACTTCTGTGAAATGCTGATGCGAATGTACCTGCGCTGGTTTGAAAACAACAAATTCAAAGCGGAAGTGATCGACCAATCCGAAGGGGAAGAAGCAGGCTTGCGAAATGTGACCCTGCATGTCAAAGGGGCGTATGCCTTTGGCTACCTCAAAGGGGAGACCGGTAATCATCGCTTAGTGCGCATCAGTCCATTCGACTCGGCAGGGCGTCGGCACACCTCGTTCTGCGCGGTCGATGTGATCCCCGATCTTGGTGATGTCGAAGTGATCGAGATCAACTGGGAGAAAGATGTCCGAGAAGATACTTACCGCGCAGGGGGGGCAGGTGGTCAGCATGTCAACAAAACGGACTCCGCTGTCCGCTTAACTCACTTGGAAACCGGTGTGGTGTCGCAATGTCAAAACGAGCGCAGCCAGCATAAAAACCGAGCTTCAGCTCGAAAAATGTTGCAGGCAAAGTTGTTTCAGATTGAGCAGGAAAAACAGAGTGCCGCAACGGCTGCTCGAAGAGGTGAGAAATCCAAAATCGGTTTTGGAGGTCAAACCATCCGTCACTACGTCCTGCAGCCACAGCAGTACGTCAAAGACGATCGCATGGAGCTCAAGCTGAATAACCCGTTCGAGATCCTCGATGGCGACCTGGACGAACTGATCGAAGCCTACTTGCGATGGAGCATTGCAAAGTAATCGCAATACACAGTTTGAATCACTTCGAACCTTGTCGCATCGTTCGAATTGGTGTTTAAGTTCTGCCTCGCCACGAGGCAGAACGAAACTGCCAATTTTGGCTGTGCTCCACAGAGAGAACCTTTCAATAATGCCGCCAACCGAAACATTCAACTGGACCGAATTTGTTCATCATTGGCGAATCGCCGAGGGGTGTACGTACCTGAATCATGGATCATTTGGGCCGTCGCCGTTGCCGGTTCAGGAGAAGCGAATGGAACTTCTCGCTGAGCTGGAATCTCAGCCGATGGAGTTTTTGATTCGCACGACACCTCGGCTGTTGAAAGAAACAACTCAATCACTGGCAGCGTTTCTGAACTGCGAACAGGGCAACCTGGCCTGCGTTCCAAATGCGACTGAAGGAATGAACGTCGTTGCAAAGAACGTTCCGCTGGCAGCAGGCGATGAAGTCCTGCTGACAGACCATGAGTATGGTGCCGTGGTTCGGATTTGGGGGAATGCCTGTAAGCAGGTGGGGGCGAAGACGGTGCTCGTCCGATTGCCGCAACCGCTGCAATCGAAAGATGAAGTCGTCGAGGCCATCTTCGCGGCGGTGACTGAGAAGACGCGAATTCTTGTCGTCAGCCATGTCACTTCACCGACAGCCGTGATTCTTCCGGTGAAAGAAATTTGCCAGCGAGCCAAAAAGTCCGGGCTCATGGTTGTGATTGATGGTCCGCATGCTCCTGTCATGGTGGACGTCGATCTTCGTTCGATAGGTTGTGATTTTTATTGCGCCAGTACTCACAAATGGTTATGCGCTCCGTTCGGAACCGGATTCCTTTACGTGAAGTCGAAGCATAAGCAGGGGCTGGTTCCGAACACCATTAGCTGGGGCCGCAGCTTGCAAGGTGATGATGCACAATGGACGGACGAATTCCACTGGCCAGGGACATTCGACCCAACCGGATACTTGAGCATCCCGACCGCGATTCAGTTTTTCAAAGAGATTGGCCTCAAACGATTTCGGGAGCAAACACACGCCCTGGCCAGATATGCGAGAGAGCGTATTTTGGAAATGACCGACCACTCCCCACTCTCTGAGGACTCGGAAGAATGGTACGGATCGATGGTGACCGTCCCATTTGATGCGGGCGAAACTGCGAGTCTCAAACCGGGCGAGCCGCACCCATTACAGAAATGGCTGGCAACGGAGCATCAATTGGAAGTTCCGGTTTTCGAATGGCATCAGCAGTGGCA
This sequence comes from Thalassoglobus polymorphus, assembly GCF_007744255.1. Classification (GTDB taxonomy): domain Bacteria; phylum Planctomycetota; class Planctomycetia; order Planctomycetales; family Planctomycetaceae; genus Thalassoglobus; species Thalassoglobus polymorphus. Next base: position 380,840 of record NZ_CP036267.1, read on the forward strand.
CGTGAGAGTTTCGTGTCAGTTGTATAATACGCCGGAGCAGATCGATCGGCTGGTCCAACTGCTTCAGGATTGGAGGACCCGAACTGGCTTGCAAGCCTGAATTTTCCCTAAAGCAGTTTGCTCTACCGTGTGCCTGTGAAGAACGCATTTTTCTAGAACTTGTCTCAAACCTTACTGTTCGCTTCTCTGTTACAGAGTAAGGAATCGCGATTCCATGGGTTTTGAGACGGCTTGTAGTAAAAATGCTGTTCGCCACGAGGCAGATCCTGCAAACCAATTCGAAAGATGCTCTATAGCAGGTGGAGTGCGTAGGCCAGTGAGTTCAAACGGGTTTCGACACTATCTGCGCGGGACATGAAAACGACTGGACTGCTTGTCCCGCAGAGGATTCCGCCAAACTGACACGCGGCGGTGTACATGATTCCTTTGACCGTCAGGTTAGCGGCCAGAAGGTTCGGGAATATCATCGCATCAGCTGCTCCGGTGACGTCGCCATCGATTCCTTTTTTGACTCCGGCATCGACGGCGTAGGCGAGGTCGAATGAGAGTGGACCCTGCACGATGCACTCGCCAAATTCTCCTTGATTCGCAAGCTGAACAATCTCGTCTGCGACCTGCGTATCTGGCAAGGCAGCGGTCACTTTTTCAGTGGCGGACATCAGTGCGATGCGAGGATTTGGGCAACTCAACTTCTGTGCGACTTCAACAACGCTCTCGACCAATTCGGTTTTTTGCTTGACGCTGGGGTCTATTGTGACGCCAGTGTCAGTCATGAGAAAGCTCCGCTGATCCTTGGCAATTTCCATTAATACGATTTGACCGATCGTCTTTCCGCTCCGTAAGCCATGTTCTTTGTCCAAGATCGCCTGCATGAGATAAGGAGTTGAGATCTGCCCTTTCATCAACAATTGGGCACGACCTTCTTTGACCTCTTTTACTGCGATTCTCGCAGAGTCCGGTTCCTCTTCGATCAGTTGAAATTGAGAAATGTCGACATCCAGAGAGTCTGCCCGCTCTCGAATTGCTTGTAGGTCTCCAGTGAGAATTGGTTTGACCCAACCGCGTCGCCGAGCCAGCTCAAGTGCCTGAATGACAGTTGAGTCCGCACCCCCGGCAGCTGCAACGGGAACGGGTGAAGACAACTTGTCAGCTGTCGCGTACAGTTCTTCGAAACTTTTCAGCGGCATCTGTTTGAACTCAATTTTGTGTAGAACAGCTTTCGAAATCTTATTCGCGATCTGCTTTGTGGACGGGGTGACGATAGAGCAATCTGCTCGCTTTTACGGGGACTCCGCTGTCTGACGTTTTCCGAGACTCTTCATGTATGCGTTCAGGTGTGCGAATTCACGGTCAGATAGATCCTTCAGCAACCCAGACGGCATTAGCGACTGATTTCGTCGTCGTCGTGCTTCAATGTTCTCCGTCTCGATGCGGAATGTCTGATTGTTCGAATCTCGTAAGACGAGTCCGTCGACTGATTCATAAACGATGAGACCGGTATGGACTTGTCCCGATTTCGTGGCGATTTGCGTCGTTTGATATCGGGGGGAGACATCTCGATTCGGAAAAACAATGGCTGTAAACAGGTCCTCTTGTGAAAAACGGTTCGCGACACCGCTGAGATCGGGGCCTAGGGCTTTTCGTCCGCCATGGCACTGAATGCAACCACGCGACCTGAAGAGCTGTGCCCCGGCGAGAGCGCTCCCTTTGGTCCAGTCGATCTTTGAGAGGCGAGCTTTCAAGTCGTTAATGTCTTGGCCATCTTCACCTGCTTGAGCTGTGTATTCCTGAGGAAACTTCTCTTGAATCGCAGCGGTCCATTCGTCAACAATTTGTTTTTGAGGATCACCGTTTTGCCCGAATTTGTAATTGAAATTCAAGCCGGTGTTTCGACGGAGCAGTTCCACGAGTTGGTCACGCAGTTGGCGTTCTTCCGAATCACTTCCGAGACGTCGCAGAGCGCGAACCATGGCGACGTTCTCGGCCCCGGATTCTGAAGCAGAGAGCAACCCAAGTGCGGTGATGCACTCTTGCATGATTTCCATCGGAGCCGATTCCAGTGCCAGGTAGATATACTCTCTGTCACTTTCTTGTGGTTCCCCGGTCAAGGCGACGATGACTGCGTTTCTGAGTGCAAAATCGTCGAACTTGCTGCGGATCAACTGCTGATCTTTTTCGTGGGGAGAAGCTGCGAGAAGCTGAATCACTTCAGCATTCCATTGGTAGTCTGGATCGTTGTGAGCCCGTTTTGAAAATGCTTCAATGGCGTCGTCAAAACGCTCAGGCGGGAACTCACTAATCAGTTGCACATGTCCCGGATGACCAAATCCTTCTGATTCCAGAATCGAAACCGGAAGCTCCCGGTCCTGATCGACCAAAGATGTGTACATTTCCAGAGTTCGATCTGCCCAGTTACTGTCCTGTCTCAAATTAAGTTTTGCAATCTTCGCTTCAAGGTTCACAAGGCCTTCGGCGATTCGCACGCGTTGTTCCGGAGTGCGCGGAGCTGTCATCCGGGAAGCTACAATCATTCGGTGAATGTCATCGACCGGATGAGAGTCGTCGTTGATTTTCTCGGTTAATTTGTCGAGCAACTCCTCGTTTCCAGATTCGATCATTGCGAGTACGCGCTCGAGTTCCCAATCGAGTTTCTCATTTCCAGTTGGGTACAGAGAATTGAGTGCATCGTTGACAAGTTTCAATTCTTCCGGGTGCTCCTTCAAATTCTCTGGAGATGCATAACCATCGAAGACAGGGTCTATCTCTGCTGAGTTCGGAACCAGGTCTCCCAGTCCGAGTTGAAGAATGCGGACTGCTTCCAGTTTCAGAGCATCGTTACGGTCCGACTTCAGAATTCGCAGGGCAATATCGATAGGGTACTTTTGCACCCCTTCGTTTTTCTTTGCAAACGCTGCCGTGACAGGAATGGAGGCTTCCCAGCCAGTTTGAAAACCTTTGGCAGCCATGTCACGGAAGATGCTTCCTTGCACATTTTCCAGAATACGTGAAGCCGTTTGGCGAACAAACTTATCGTTGTTTCCAAGTTGCTCACCGATGAGGTCGACGTACTCAGTGAAATTGGAGTTCTTCGCCCCTAGCAACGCTTCCATCGCAGCCCGGACCACTCTGGGGTCAGAGTCTTTCAAGTATGGAGAGAGTTCGCGGAAGTTGGGTTCTTCTGAATCTGAGCGTCCAATCGCCCACGCGACTCGCATGCGAACGAGAGGTTCTTCATCAACAGAGAGGGCTGAGATCAGGTCGACGTCGAGGCCGCCGAATTTCTCTGTCAAAATCTCAATGGCGCGCACGCGTTGGTCAGCTGGTAAGTTTCGATCTAGAGCAGCCGTGATGAAGGGTTCGCTCGTCAGGTCTGCAACAAGTGGTTCCCAGATGCGGCGGGACCAACTGCTGAGCGGTTGAGGCGCCTGTAGGCACTGCTCGAGTTTCTGCTGTTTTGAAATCGGAATGATCGAGCCATACGGCAGCGTTCGACTGAGGGGCGACTCTTCCTTGGCTCGAATTCGGTAGACGCCTCCGCGTGTTCCGCGGCCTCCGACACTCACATACAGTGAACCATCCGCGCCGACAGCAACATCAGTGGGGGCAAATCCGTGTTGTCCCACAGCTGTCATGAATTCGATTGGCTGGCTACTCCAAGTGCTTCCATCTTGTTGAAGCGGTAGTGCCAGAACACGTCCATAAGTCCAGTCGAGAACGAAGAGGGCTCCGGAGTATTCTTCCGGGAATTGAGTGTGCCGATAAGTTTCGACTCCCGTGGGCGAACCGCGTCCGAACGCACCAACAACTGGAGGCATGTCGAAGAACCAGTCAGGACGTTTCCAGCTTCGCGTGAACCATCCTTGATGAGATCCGGGGAGAACATGGAAGACTCTTGTTGGACGATACCACGGTAGGCTGATGTCTCGCTCGCCATCGCTGTCAAAACTGAAGAGGTCTCCGGTCGCTCCAAAATCGAAATCATAAGCATTTCGGAATCCGTGTGCGTAGACTTCACTCTCAGATAAATCCGGGCTGAAACGCAAAATGGTGCCAGCTTGTGGGTCTTTCACCGGAGATGTTTCGAGCGTTACATAGTCTTTATTGATTCCGGCCATGTTGCCAGCGATGACGTACCACCAGCCATCTGGTCCTTTTCGCATCGCATGCAAATCATGTTCACCACCAGTTTTGATCTTCCAGAACAGGTCCGGTTTTCCGTCGGCCCGGTCATCGGCGTTTCGGTCTTTGTAGCGAATCAGCCCACCATCGGCGGCACACAATAGATCCTGTCCGACAAAATACATCCCCTGAGCCCCTGCTTTCGGACCATCGACGAAAGTTTTCGTGGTATCCGCGATCCCGTCTTTGTCGGTATCAATGAGGATTTTGATGTATCCAGCGCCGGAGACGACCACTCGACCGAACGAATCGATTGTCATCGAGTAGATATCGTGGGCAAGATCGTCATCTGCATAAAGTGTCACTTCAAAACCCTCGGGGACCTGGACTCCGAGGGGTTCCTGAGCGATCAGGCTTGAGTTGATTCCACTCAAGACCAGCAGCGTGGTTAACACTTTCCTAACAATCGATTTGGAGAGCAGAAAGGTCGGTGAGAATCGATCCATCAGTTTCATTTTTCATCCATCAATTCAAAAGCAGTGCTAGAATCAGTCCAAAAGCTTGCGGGGTAGTCACTTCTCTCAGTGTTTAAGAGAGCGAATTCAAGTTTTCAGATCAGTTCTGGAAGACTTTCGTGTTTCTCGTGTCTGCGAAGAACATCTTTCATGAGTGAAAACGCTGCACACCACGAGACTGAACGCGCACATCGTTTCCAAAATATTCTAGATACAGACATCGCTCAAAATGCTGAGCCAATGAATCGCAAGTCAGACCGATTTCAGGCTGACACTCTCTGAAAACCTCCTGGTCTCAGTCCGTAGCGATTCTTGAAAATCTGAACGCTTGACACAAATCTTGCCATGTTTCAGTTTCTTGATAAGGTTCGGATCATATCGGGATTTCCAAATTTGCCGCAATGCAGGCTTGCGAAATGCCAAGACTTGTTAAATTACGCCCTCTGGGGAGCTTCATTTGTGGAAATTCCCCGTTCTGAACTCACTTTTCGCTGATGCCTGGGACAAAGTAAGACCACTTAGGAACGCTAGCATGGCTGCGAAGGTCGTTGTACTTCTCCGGGAGTGCAATCTCTTTTCGGCTTTGTTGGGGCGACTAAATCGTCCGATCCATCTGCACTGAATCGCCAGGAGCGTTTCCCTTGTCCCGCGTACACCGTCCAACAAAAAACTTGCTCAACTTGGCCCAAAGAAGAAAAAGATCGATTCCAAAATCGGTTTATATTCTGGCTTTGTTGCTGATTCTGCCGTTCTGCTCCGGCTTGCCATTCTCAACAAATGTTGTCGGGCAGGATGCAGTCACTGATCCGGCGACAGCAACTGCTCAAGCACCTGCAGACACTGCAGACACTGCAGACACTGCAGACACTAATAACTCCGACAGCAATCAGCTTAGGAGCGAGCAAGAAACGCACACAACCAAAGAAGATAACGGCAACGCAGAAGCGGGCTCTGCTCATATCGAAGAACACAAAGAAGAGCAGCATGCCGGTGGACATGCGAACGTCGCCGCGCCACTCTTCGCGGCGATTGTTCTCATCCTGCTGCTGGCGAAGATTATGGGTGATCTTTTCGAGCGAGTCGGGATGCCAGCCGTCCTTGGTGAATTAACCGTGGGGATTATTTTAGGAAATATCCTGCTGTTGACCGACTGGGGTGGCTTCGATTTCCTGAAAGCTCCGGCGGAGCACTCGATCGGTGATGTGTATAACACCGGGGCAGCTCTCAAGATGCTCGCTGAAATCGGCGTCGTGCTGTTACTCTTCGAAGTTGGTTTGGAAACAAACGTCCGCGATATGATGAAAGTGGGCGTCTCCGCTTTGCTCGTCGCGATTCTGGGGGTGATTGCTCCATTGATTTTGGGAATTGGCTGCGGCTGGCTGTTTCTCCCTCATGAGCCTTGGCAGGTATGGCTATTCCTGGGGGCAACGTTGTGTGCGACGAGCGTTGGCATTACTGCTCGCGTATTGAAAGACCTTGGTCGCTCACAGCAACGGGAATCTCAAGTCATCCTCGGAGCTGCTGTGATTGATGATGTCCTTGGCCTCATTATCCTGACAGTGGTTTCCGGAATTATCGAACAGGGTGACAACTTTGACGTAGCAAGTCTGGGAGTCATTGTCGGCAAGTCTGTCGGTTTTTTGATTCTCGCAGTCACGCTGGGAACTCAACTTGTCGTCAAACCACTTTTCGCAGCAGCCAGCTATCTGCGAGGTCGTGGACTCCTCGTTGCGACCAGTTTGGTGATTTGCTTTGGGCTCTCTTACATTGCAAACCTCGTTGGACTGGCACCGATTGTGGGAGCATTTGCAGCTGGGCTCATTCTTGAAAAAGCCCACTATCAGGAACTGGGTAAGAAAGAACATCTCGACCTGGAAGCTGCTCTTGGGCCGCTCACCGCACTGCTGGTTCCTATCTTTTTCGTTCAGATGGGGATTATGGTCGACCTGAACAGCTTTGCGAACCCGAAAGTCTGGCTGCTCGCTGGTTCAATCACCGTGGCTGCGGTACTTGGAAAGCAGGTTTGCTCTTTCGGTGTTATGGAGAAAGGTCTCAACAAACTGGCGATTGGCTTGGGGATGATTCCGCGTGGAGAGGTTGGACTGATCTTCGCCAACGTCGGTCTTGGACTCGTTGCAAATGGCGAATCAGTCATCACTTCCGATACCTACTCAGCGATTATTGTCATGGTCATTCTGACAACAATGGTCACGCCACCACTCTTGAAATGGTCAATGAATAAACCCGTACCCGGGGAAAAGGCTGCGTAGGCCGAGGTTTCTGGCCCAAGCAGGCAGAAATCCTACTTGTGCGACGTTCATAGCGCGATGCTCGTTGCACGACTCTCACTTGAGTAGCGGGTCTGCCTGTGTGGCCGGGTGAGCGTGTGTAGCCCGGGACCATTGTCCCGGGCAAAAAGACTCCCATACTTACTCAGTTGCCGAGTTCGCCAATTCAATCGCTCGATTGATACGATTGATGCAACTCTCTTTACCCAGCAGTTCCAGGCACTCAAACATTCCCGGTCCGGCTGGTTTGCCTGTCGTTGCAACACGCAAAGCGTGGATGATGTCCCCGAAACCGAGGTCGTTCGCATCGAGCCATGTTTTGAAGTCCTCTTCCAGTTCGCTCGCCTTGAAATCCTCTCGCTGAGCAATATGGTCACGATACTTCGCGAGGAGTGCGGTGGCTTGTTCCGGTTTGCTGATTCGTTTCTTGAACGCCTTTTTATCAAAGACAAGTGCTTCATCCGTGACGAAGTATTCTTCGTAGCTGAGGATGTCGCTGAAGAGCTTAATACGATCGTCAAGAGCGGCAATCAGTCGCTCGACCTTTGAACGAGTCGCCTCGTCGGCATCGCCCGTGATGAACTTTGCTTCTTGCAAAAATCGTAAGCAGTGATCAACTTTTTCTGTGAGCGAAAATTGCCCGATCCAATACTCTTGATACGACAACAGCTTATCTGGATCGAGACCAGCGGACGATTTGACAACTCGGTCGAGCGAGAAATTCTCGATGAGAAACTCACGAGACATGTTTTCGGTTTTGTCATCGTAGGACCAGCCAAGTCTGGCAAGTCCATTGAAGACTGCACCGGGCAGGAACCCGACAGCGTCGTAGTACGAGACCATCACAGGGTTGAGCGTTTCAGAATTTCCGAGCCCCAGCTTCGGCAAAACTTCGTCGGCGATATCGAAGAGTTTTTTGAACTGCGGATTTTTTCGATACTTCTCAATCTTCTTTTCTCGTTTGCTGAGCTTCTCTTTCGTTCCGGGGGCTGCCACAAATGGAATGTGTGCAAACTCTGGTAAGTCGTATCCCAAAGCACCAAAGAGCATTACCTGGACTGCTGTGTTCGTCAGGTGTTCTTCTGCCCGAATGACGTGCGAAATCTCCAATTGTGCGTCATCAACAACGGTGGCGAAATTGTAGAGTGGAGTGCCATCACCACGCATGATGACTGGGTCGGGGATAAGGCTGCAGTCCCATTCCACGTGCCCACGAACGTGGTCATCAATGCTGACTTTTTGAGTGCGGTCGACCAGATAGCGAATGACGTACGGTTTGCCTTCAGCTTCGTTCTCTTCGACTTGTGCTGTTGTCAGTTCGAGTGATCGTCTGATGTTGAGAAATGGTCGCTTCTCTTTTTCAGCTGCTTCACGGTCCTGCTGCGTGAGGGCAGGGGGATCGAAATCTTTATATGCTTTCCCCGCTGCGAGGAGTTTTTCGCAAGCTGACGTGTAGAGTTCAGAACGCTGAGATTGAAAGTATGGGCCATGGTCTCCGCCGACTTCCGGTCCTTCGTCCCAGTCGAGCCCCAACCAGCGAAATGCGTCCAGAATCGGCCCGAGTGCCTCATCCATATTGCGGGCCTGATCGGTGTCGTCAATTCGGAGAATGAATTCTCCGCCATTGTGTCGCGCCCATAACCAGTTGAATAGAGCCGTTCGCATCCCGCCTATGTGCATGTAACCGGTGGGGGACGGAGCAAATCGAGTTCGTACTTTTGACATTCTTCAAACACCTCAAGTCGGTTCAACACAGGTTGCCGACGATTTTTAATAGAAATTCCCAATGCGGCAGTCGCGAGGACTCAGCTTGAATTCGCCTTGATTGATGCAATCGTGTCGGAGATATATCGCTCAATGATTGAAAACGTTTCAGCGTCTTTTTCGTTTGCGGTCTTCTCGACAATGATTTTCAAGCTGGCGATTTGCTTGTTCACGCCTTTGGTGTCGAGTATGTGCAATCGAGTGGCAAGGATGGCGGCTTCGAGGATCGCGTTGCGGGCACGGTTCTGGCCCCAGTAATCTCTGAGATGGCCGACATGTTTCAGTTCCGTCGTGATTTCAGTTCGCTGCTGAGAATCATCAATGGAAACCACTTCAAACTCATACCAGCGACAGGCCGTTGCAATCACCTTGCCTTGAATCTCTTTCGCAGCAAGAAGCTCTGGTTGAGTCTCTAGCTGTCCAATCGCGGTCTTTGCGATCATGTCGACTTCGTCTGTGACATGAAACACACCTTGACCAGTCTTTTTCAGGTTTTGAAAGGTCGTCGATGACTGAAACGGACGGAACAGGAACGAAGTCAACTCTTCATTAACGACTGGACCCATGGGAGCGATGTTCACGCTTTCGTCAGGATTTAAGGTCGTGCAGAGTCCTTCAATGATCACTGCTCATCGTCCCAGAGAAGCTTTGCAATCCAGATACGATTGTTGCTGCCATGTTTGTCGACGCCAGCCGGTTGCATCCATTCTGTGACCGTTACGAGAGATTCGTTTGAGCTGACTTCAGTCACGCCAAAGTTACCAAGTCGCGCTCCCTTCTCTGGAACCAGAACACGCTCTGTGGCACGAATCACTTGAAGTGTTTCCGGGTTCACTCTCGCGATGAAGAGTGGGGCACGATGCCGGAAGACATGATCGTTGTCCGCACCTTTGCGGGTGTAAACCAGATACAGTCCAGATTCATGTGAAACCCAATGCTGTTGCGTATTGTAGTTTCCGAGTTCCTGTCCATCATCAAATGCCCAGACTTTCGGCTCGGAGAACTTCAAGCCATCGTCGCTGGTGGAAACGTATCCGCGATCATCATTTCGCATCGTCAAAAAGAACTTGCCATCGAACGTCGCGATAGAAGGTTCGTACAGTCCACGCTTGATCGGAACGGTCAGTTCAGAGCCGTGCTCAAGGTAAGTTAAGTTGTTCCCGTCGAAGCTGCACTTTAACACGGTCGTACTGTATTGAGTTTCTCCCGGAACTTTGAAGTAGATCGGCAGCAGGATATCCCCGTTGGGCAAGTCGACTCGCTGAACAGAACCGGCACCAGCGTTTTTGAATTTGGGGAGGTCGGGAAGTTCGAGTGATTTCCATTTTGTCCAGCGACGCGATTGTGGATCGAAGACAGAGTACGCAGAAGCACGAGGGCGGACATGTTTCACACGGTTGTTTTCGTAGACAACCGTATGACCGATTCCGAGGAGTTTGCCAGTCGCGGCGTGCCACTTCGGTGTGAAGTCGCAGACTGTCATTTCCGTGCCATCTTCAGCGGTTTGTCTTTTGAAAACTTCCTGTTCAGTCAGTGGCGACCACTTGTCCTGGTTGCTGGGAGAGGTCGCTGAGTGTAAGGCGTAGAAAACATCTGAACCGCTTAATTGCAGCTTTTGTGTTGTCATCACCAACAGTGGGTCATCGGCGGCATTGCCGGCACTGTGAGACGGAATCGCTCCGGCACGAGCATGGACCCAGCACATCTTTCCATCAAAACCCTGCTCGACAATTGACCGTTCGATCCGGAAGGGCATCTGGCTGACTGCAGCATCATTCGGCTGTGTTAATCTTCGGTAAGCATCTGCGTAGCGGCGTCCGAGTTCGCGATAGGAATCGGCGTCGAAGTGAACTTTGTCTCCTTTATGCTTCAATCCGTCGGAGGAAGCAAAGGCAGTGTTCTTGACCTTCGAAGGGAGATTTTGATGTACGGCATCGACCATCTTCTTCGCGTCGTTCCATGGCCGTTCCGAGAATTGGCCCATCTGGCCAGCGATGAATGGAACGTTCGGAGCATTCAGCTCAGAGCGAAATCTCTGAATTAAATCGTGCAGTTTCTCTTCGTGAATCTCAGCGAGTCCCTCTTTGGAGTCTGACTCACCTTGATGCCAGAGAATCCCTTTCAGAGTTCCATGTTTGAGGGCGACCTTCGCACGCTCCATGGCGTCATCCCAAGGATGGCTTTTGGTCGGCTTGTAGAATTCTCCCGGTTGCCAGCTCGAAATCGGCGAACCACCGACTCCGCAGGGGATAAGACCGATTGTGACATCAGGATTGTCGCTAGCGATTTCAGCCCCGAATGTCTTCCCGATGCCAACTCCTACAATACCCGGCTTATCAAAATGTAGCGGATCAACTGCGGGAGCCCATTCCTGTTTCTTGTTGAGCGTCAAAACTCTGGGGTGTGGCTGCTGGTCTTGAGGCGTCACTTTGCCCCGTCCCGCCATGTTCGATTGCCCAACGAGCAGGAACAGATGGAAGTTCTCCTTCTTCTCGGGAATAGCGGCTTCTTCAGCCCGAACTGGTCCGTTTGAAGAAATCACCAAAAGTGAAAACGCAACTGCGAACAAAGTGCTCAAGGGCTTCATCTGTTTTCCCGAATTTTATTTTTGAAGATCGTCGTTGTCGTGAACAGTTGAAGAATGCTCGCCGCAAACTTGAAGTGTACGGCGAGCACGAGTTTCGATTTCTGGTGTTTAGCGGTTTTTCCAATCAACTCCAGACATCTCAGCGAGTGTCAGCATAAGTGCGTGGGTTCCTTCGCGGCCCCAGCCTTTAGCTTTGACCGATTGGTAAAGTTGCTCCGCCAGTGCCAAACCGGGCATGGAGAGCCCCATGCGTCGGCTTTCTGCGAGGGCGATGCCCATGTCTTTGATGAAGTGTTCGACGAAGAATCCGGGATCAAAGTTATTTGCCATGATACGTGGCCCCAGATTTGACAGTGACCAGCTTCCGGCAGCTCCGGTTGAGACCGACTTCATGACTGTTTCAAGATCAAGACCGGCTTTGTACCCATAGAGCAGAGCTTCGCAAACACCGATCATCATGCTTGAGATCAATGTCTGGTTGACCATTTTTGTGTGTTGACCAGCCCCGGCTGGACCTTGATGCACGATCGTTTTTCCCATCGCTTCCCAAGCTGGGTTGAGGGCATCGACGACCTCTTTTTCGCCACCGATCATGATTGAAAGTCGAGCTTCCTTGGCACCGACATCTCCACCGGAAACGGGAGCGTCAACCGAGTGGACTCCTTTGGCTTTCGCTGCTTCAGCGATTTCGACAGCTAGCGAAGGTTCGCTGGTCGTCATGTCGACCAAGACGTTCCCTTCCTTCGAGCCAGCTAAAGCTCCGTTCTCTCCGAGGAAGACTTCTCGAACATCTTGTGGGAAACCGACAATCCCGAAGATGACGTCAGAGGCTTCTGCGACAGCTTTAGGGGAATCGACCCAGGTCGCTCCCTTTTCAATGAGTGCTTTCGCTTTGTCTTTCGAGCGTGTGTAGATCGTTGCTTCAAACCCTTTGTCGATGAGGTGTCCACACATGCTGGAACCCATCACTCCGGTGCCGATCCAGCCGATTTTTGTTTTGCCAGGAACGATTTCAGAAACTGCCATGGAATTTTCTTTCTTTTCTTCAGGTGCTAAGCAATGAATCTATTCAGAACAGATTACAAAATCCAGCCGCCGCCTAGAACGCGGTCGTCATCATAGACGACCAGTGCCTGTCCGGGGGCGACGCCAAATTGTGGGTCGTCGAAGTCGACACGGATACGGTCGTCTCCAATTTCGTGGACGGTACATTTTCCCGGTGTGTGTTGGTAGCGAATTTGGGCGGTCCCGGTGAGCGGGAACTTCAAATCCGGCTTTAACCAATTGACCCGGTTGGCTTCGAGTGAACTTCTTCCCAATTCTTCCTTTGTCCCAATCACAACTCGCTTTGTTTCTGCTTCGATTCGTACAACGAATCGTGGATCTCCAAAAGCAACTCCCAAGCCTCGACGTTGACCGATCGTGAAGTTCTGGTAGCCCTCGTGTTGCCCAACAACGTTCCCGGCAGTGTCGACAAGTTCCCCAGCTGTTTCTTGCGGACCACGGAAGTCGTTTAAGAAGCGAGAATAGTCGTTGTCTGGGATGAAGCAGATTTCTTGAGAATCAGGTTTGTTGGCTGTCCGGATTCCGGCTTTGGCAGCCAGCTCACGAAGTTCGCTCTTCTGGTATCCCCCAACCGGAAACAGGATTTTATCGAACAGGTCTCGCTGAGTTCCAAACAAGACGTAAGACTGATCCTTCCCCGGATCGAGACCACGAAACAGCCCCGGTCGATCTTCTCCTTCAACCGGTAGCAACTGTGCGTAATGTCCGGTGGCGATATGGTCTGCACCGACTTGCTGTGCGAAGTCCCAGAGCTTGCCAAACTTCAACCAGATATTGCACATGACACACGGATTGGGAGTGCGGCCAGCGAGATACTCGTCTGCGAAGTATTCTTTGATTTGGTCGAAACCATCGCTGAAATTCAATGCGTGGAAAGGGATGTCCAAGCTATCCGCAACACGCCGTGCATCTGCGGCATCGGAGGCACTACAACATCCTTGCTTATGGGCTTTCGCAGAAACGATTGGGATTCCGCCGATTCCGGTTTCGCAAGTGTCGTCCGTCGCCCCTGAGCGCATGAACAGGCCGATCACATCGTAACCCTGTTCTTGTAAGAGCCAGGCTGATGCGGAACTATCGACTCCTCCACTCATGGCGAGTACAACACGCGGCATTTGAGATTGTTTCTCCGTATAGAAAGATATGAGACGTTACGATCGACTCAAGGGTCTGGGATGAGCCGGTCCAAAATATTGGTTCTGAGGTCAGAAAGCTTGGGAGCCAGCTTCACTATGCTGGTTTCCCGAGAGGTTTTGAATCTGGTATCTTATGGTCCGGCAGCCTGAATTTGTAGATGCGGGCTGAAATCTCTTTCTCTGGAATTCATGCTGTGTCGAGCAATTCATTGAAAACGTTTAAGAATAACTTGGGATTTTTGTTGCAACTCGCAGCGTTAACTCTGCTTCCACTCGTCATTTTGCGTCAGTTGAGCACTGGATTTCAACTCTTATGGATGCCAGCTCTCACGATGTTGGGGATTGTGCTATTCATGCTGGGGCAATGGTTAAGAGAGCCCGAATGACATTGAGACCATCGAAATTTGCAGATTCCACGCAATGTCTCAGCCCTCTCTGTGCTTGCCAGGGAACTCTTTTTCAGGCTCGTTTTCTTGCAGTTGCGGTGCTTTTCTTCGTTATTCAGACGAATTTGACGGCACAAGTGATTCGGAATCAACTTCAAGTTTCGTCGAACATCAATGCGAATGCTGAGCGACTTTTTACCGGAATTCTGCTCGATCTTGAAGCGAACGATCACAATCGGGTCGCAGAGGATCTCCAAAAGTTGCGCAGCGAATTCGCTGGAATCATGGTCCCAGTCGCTTCGCATCAACAAATCGAAGCGAGCTTGCTGGCAGACTTCTTGACTCAGCACATTTCAGAAGCTTCTTCATCGCTGAGCGAAACTCCCGTTTCAGATGAAACGATCATTGAGTCCGACGGGTTTGAGTTGTGGCGTCTGTTACTTACGAGCCGAACCAATCCAGAGACGCTTTTGAGTGTCGGGGATCGACAGTGGAAAGAGGGGAGGATTTCAATCGCCAAAAGGTGTTGGAGAATCGCACGAACGGAGACCGCAGTTTTCTTGCCCGTTCAACAACGCTTGGCGCCGGAGACTTTTGCTGAGATTTCGAAACGTGAGATTGTGGCTGAGATGCTCACTGGTCATTTTCGCGAAGCGACCTCAAAACTCCAACGGCTTCAAAACGTCTCTCCCGATGTTTCAGGACGCGTCGCAGGAGAGGAGGGGAATCTTGCAGAGTTGTTGAATCAGCAAATGCAATCGTTGAGGCAGGGGCCGCCTGAAGCGTTTTTGCAGTTGGACAAGTTGATGCCGATTAAGTCTGTTCGTTTCAGCCTTGAGAAACAGGCATGGTCCGTCGAGATGACAAGAGGAGCCTCGCGAGGAAAGGCTGTTCGCCCAATTTTCTGGAACGATCTTTTGCTTCTGCATGACGCCAACGGGCTTCGAGCACTCAATAAAACGACAGGCCAATCAGCATGGCCAGTGGATGAAAATGACGATGGTTTTCTGTTCGAGACAGCAGCAGATCGCCCAAGCCGTGATCGATCACAAATGGCTATTGCGAGAGGGGCTCTGCACGAAAATATTCTCTATGTTTGTACCGGGCATTCCGGTTCTGTAAACGACGGAAATTTGGCCCCCTCAGAGAAATCACGAGTTTCGGCATTCAACTTGGAAGCAGAAGGTCGACTCGATTGGACCGTTGCAGCGGACTCACTTCCCGGTTTTGGCCCTGATCGTCAGCTGCTTTTTACCGGTTCGCCTGTAATCGTTCAGGACCAGCTTCTTCTCCCTGTTCGTTCGCTCTCTCCTGGTTCGCAACTACAAATCGCTTGTTTGAATCAGGCAGATGGATCAGTTCAATGGATTCGTGACGTCGCTGCAAATTTGCAAGTTCCGGATGCGAGAGCGGTCTCATTTGATGATCACATCATTCGATCCGAAGGTTGCCTGCTCTGGTTGATTGATGGGGAAACTCTTTGCTGCATTCACGAACGTTCCGGGCAGGTCCAATGGATTTCGGGGATCGACCCAACTTCAAGAATTGTCAGTCCTGGATTTTCAGGAGAGAGAAGTTGCTTCGCCTCAGAGGGTGTCGTCTATTGTGCCACTCGAAACGGCGTAGCTGCCTTTGATCTGTATTCGGGTTCGCTGTTATGGGAGCAATTTCTTGCTGAACCTCCACAACAGGTGCTTGGACTCAATGACGGTTTGCTTGTCTTGTCGACGCCGGGGATGATGGCCCTCGATTGCTTTACAGGGCGAGTCGAATGGAAACAGCCGGGATCGACGTTGCCTTCACATTCCAATCAGGGAGAACTCATCGGGAGAACGGTTCTGTGGCCTCGATCGTCCGAAATTTGGACACTCGATGCTCAAACTGGAAGGCTTCTTCAACGAGACCAGTATCAAAAGCTGACTGGACAACTTGCCCATGGCCTCATGCTTTCGGGGAAAAAACTCTACATCGATGAGGGGGATCGGTTTTCGGCAATTGAAGTCGATACAAGAATGCTCGAA
This sequence comes from Thalassoglobus polymorphus, assembly GCF_007744255.1. Lineage (GTDB taxonomy): Bacteria > Planctomycetota > Planctomycetia > Planctomycetales > Planctomycetaceae > Thalassoglobus > Thalassoglobus polymorphus. The sequence goes on from NZ_CP036267.1 coordinate 396,721, forward strand.
GTCCCGCGCTGACCTTCGGGCGAATATTCCGAAATGCGTTCTTCACAGACCGATGGTAGAGGGAGCTGCTTTAAGAGGTTTCTGCATCTGCGAATGGATCGAGAATTCCACCGGTTGGCTTCGGTTGATTGCTGGCACTGCTTTCGGAATCCGGGTTTTCAACAGGTTTCGCTTCTTGCTGATCTTCAGAGACAGGCTGATCATCGGCAGCGACGAGTCGGACCACAACGCGAGTCCCATTCGTCGAGACGACTTCGATCGGCACACCGGACTCGATGCTGAATCCTTCACCAATGGCATGCAGCCGTTCTCCGTTCACTTGAACGAGCCCTCCCGGTGTGAGCGGGCTGAGAGCAGTTCCTCGCTGACCAATCAACTCCTGTAGGTGTTCAATCTCTCGCTGATACGGAGTCACTTCCTCAGTGGATGGGGCAGCCAGCAGCACACGATTTCCGAAATTTGTATTGTTCAGTAAATAGTACACTCCAGAAATCGTGATCGGGATGAGCGCCAGGAATGTGACCACGTAGATCCGCCAATACAACGGATTGACGTCAGCCCAGGCCCTGTACGCAAAAATTGCAGATCCCAAAAAAGAACATGCACACAGCACACCTACGATTCCGCCTGTTGGGAGCAATAATTCCACTCCCAAAAGAACAAACCCGATGAGCATCAATACAAATGTCAGTGTTTGGTCATCCATAGTCGAGTTGCTGTCTCCAAAGTCTGAGAAGGCAGCCAACCAAATACCGAGTTGGCTCAAATCCATTCTACCTTGAAGACAACCATCGGCAATACTTTCACTGGTTGTTTCGGCCCCGAAGGCGAAAGCTCAGCTTTTTCATCTCTCATGATGTTGAAATCAGAGCGAATGAATGGGTGTTCTGACCAGTGGATTCACCCACTAAGGCAGTTTGCTCTATCGAGTGCCTGTGAAGAACGCATTTCTCTAACAAAAATGATGTTCGCCACGAGGCAGATCCTGCAAACCAATTCGAAAGATGCTCTATCGTTCTATTCGAAATACGATTTTGACCAACTGAGGAGCTCTTGTTGCGAGGCGTAGCCGGTACGGGACTTTTTGAGGCGGCCATCTTTGAACAGAAAGATCCGCGGAATTCCGCTGACTCCGTAGTGTTTTGCGAGGTGTGGTTTTTCCTCGATATCGATCTCGACAACGTCCAGTTTCCCGGAATAACGACTTCGTAACCGGGCCAGTTCAGGGTCCATTGCTCGGCATGGACCGCACCAGTCCGCTCCGAATTTCACAATGACCGGTTTCTGGTTTTCAATGACTCGAACTTGAAACCAGAAATCATCTGGTGGAGTCGTGAACGCGTAGCGCAGCGAAGGAAGCGCCAGTCCGAACAGAATAGCGACGAGAATCAAGGCGGGATGAGCCCGCGTGTTTCCAGAATACATCATCAAAACCAGTTTGGAATGGGGGCAACACATTCCAAACATAGTTTGTGGTTTTACATGATGAGCAGGCTATTTTCGTTGTTCGCAAAAAAATCCTGAGAGGCTGAAAAACGCGAACAACACCTCAATGACCATTGTCACTGATTGCAACTGTTGATCGCGGGGCATCTTTGAAAAGAGATACGCGACCTGTCTTTTGGAGGCTTCGTCATCGCGGAGAAGGAATGAACAGCCTCTGGCAAGACTGCTCAAAACGTTCTGATTCACCCGAATTTCGATGATTTGGTCTCGGATTGCTTGAGCGAGAGCATTTTCGGAAATGATAGACGGGCTCTGTCTCGTGGAGTTCAGTGGTTTTTCTGGTAGAATCATTTCACTACGGGCACGAAAGTGCTTGAATGACGACTTCTTTCGGAAACCTTTCCCGTGGAGTGTTTCCTCAGTATTGATGAGGTCGGATTCAGGTTTTGGATCAAATTTCAATCTCAATTCAAAATTCAAAAGGTCGTTTCGTGGTTCGAGTCGCAATTATTGGAGGAACAGGTTACACGGCATTAGAAGTGATGCGGTTGCTGCATCGACATCCTCAGGCAGAAGTGAAGGTTGTCTCCAGCCGGTCCGAATCAGGTCCCGTCTCTTCGGTTCATACTTCGCTGTCAGGCATGTTTGATTTTAACATGACCAATCCTTCGGTCACTGAAATCGCGGAACTGGCAGATGTGGTTTTCTGTTGCTTACCACACAAGGCGAGCATGGATGCGATTCCGAGCCTGCTCTCTGCCGGTTTAAAGGTTGTCGATCTTTCCGCGGACTATCGCCTGAGTGATCCGAGTGTCTATGAGAAATGGTATGGGCACGTACACACGGACCCGACTCGACTTGGGAACACCGTGTACGGACTGCCGGAACTGTATCGTGATCGCATCAAAGGGCAGGACTTGATTGCAAACCCGGGATGTTACACCAGCACCTCGATTCTGGCACTTGCTCCATTCGTCAGTGGCGGACTGATCGAGCCTTCTTCAATTATTATTGACGCAAAGAGTGGCGTTTCCGGAGCTGGAAGAGCTCCAAAGCTCGGGACGTTGTACGCGGAATGTAATGAGAGCTTCTCTGCATATGGAGTCGGAACACATCGACACATGCCGGAAATTGAACAGATCCTCAGTGATGTTTCCAGCGAGAATGTTGAAGTGCTGTTTACACCCCATCTGGTTCCCATGGACCGTGGAATCTTTGCCACAATTTACGCCACACCGAAGGCAGAGCTGACGGAGAAGCAGGCCATCGAGTCCCTGCGAGAATTCTACAGCGGGAACCCATTTGTAAGAGTGGTCTCGCACTTGCCCAAAACGAAAGACGTCGCATACACCAATTATTGCGATATCACTGCCCGAGTTGTGAAGGGTCGCTTGATGATTTTGGCGGTTCTCGACAACATGATAAAAGGCGCGGCTGGTGTTGCGGTCCAGAATTTCAATTTGATGTGCGACTTCGACGAAACAACCGCGCTGTTGTAATCTCGACAATTCAAATCAGGATCAAGTTCGATGAGTGAACCGACAGAGAGTGCGTTCGAACAGGAGCGGGAAATTGTCGAGAAGCTCAGGTCCAGTCGACAGCAAATTCGAAATGAGTTGAGCAAGATCATCGTCGGGCAGGACGAGGTCATTGAACAGGTGCTCATCACTCTCTTTGCGGGGGGGCACTGTTTGATCACAGGTGCTCCCGGGTTGGCGAAGACATTGCTCGTCAATTCCATTTCAAAGATCTTCCATCTTGAATTTCGGCGAATCCAGTTCACCCCCGACTTAATGCCCGCAGACATTACGGGAACGGAAATTCTTGAGGAGAACGCGGAAGGACAACGGCAACTCAAGTTTGTGAAAGGCCCGATTTTCGCCAACGTCATCCTGGCAGATGAAATCAATCGGACACCTCCCAAAACACAGGCAGCCCTGCTGGAAGCGATGCAGGAACACCAGGTGACCGCTGCGGGAGCTGCTTACGCATTAGAGGAACCGTTCTTTGTTCTGGCGACGCAAAACCCCATTGAGATGGAAGGAACTTATCCACTCCCAGAGGCGCAACTCGACCGGTTCATGCTCAACGTCGTGATCAATTATTTGCCAATCGAAGATGAAGTTGCCGTTGTTGAGCGGACAACCACCGGAACCCCGGCAACGATCGAGCCCCTCTTTACAGGTGAGGATGTTCTGGCGTTTCATCAAGTGGTCCGGACCGTTCCGGTCGCTAAAGAGTTGATTGAATATGCCGTCAAAATTACGGCGGCCTCTCGACCGGGACAGTGTGGCACGTCAGATTTTGTGAACAAGTATGTCAGCTGGGGAGCGGGAACCAGAGCATCGCAATATCTCATTCTGGCAGCCAAGGCCCGGGCGCTGCTGAACGGCCGATCACACGTCAACGTTGAGGATATTCGGTCCATTGCTCACCCGGTACTGCGTCACCGCGTCTTGCTGAACTACAAGGCAGAAGCCGAAGGGACATCCGTCGAGGAAGTGATCACTCAAATCATGGACTCGATCGCGACGCCAACAGGCTAGGGGGGCTTCGATTAAGTCTTGAGTGTCCATTCTAGAGCATCTTTCGAATTGGTGTAGAGGTTCTGCTTCGCGGCGAACAGTCCATGAAGTCATGAAAGTGAACTTCTCGGGCGCCAACGAAAATCGGGAATGTTTGGGCTTATGATTTTAGCCAACCCTTTCGCCAAAAGTAGCAGAGTAGCCCAAAGCCGATGAAGCCCATCACCATTAATGCGAAAGGGTAACCGTAGTACCATTCCGTCTCAGGCATATTCCATTCAGAAGCGCCCCGGTCGAAATTCATTCCATAAACGCCAGCGACAAAACTCATGGGCATGAAAATTGTGGCGAAGATTGTCAGCGTTTTCATCACTTCATTCTGTCGGGCACTCATTTCTGAAAGATGTAAATCTCGAAGATTTGTGCATTGGTCTCGAAACGATTCTGCGACATCAATGAGCTGAATCGTATGGTCATAGCAATCGCGAAGGTAAACCTGCGTTTCTGATGAGACGAGTTCATGGTCTTGTCGAATCAATGTTTGAACTGCTTCGCGATGTTGCCAGGCATGCTTGCGAATGCGGAGTAAGTCTCTGCGGATTTGATAGACCTGGTCCATTTCTCCTTCCTGATTCAAGATTTGCTCTTCGATGAATTCGAGCTTCATTCCGAAATCTTCCAGGCGTGGAAAATACCCGTCAATGATGGCGTCGATCAGTGCGTAGAAAAGATAATCAGGTCGGCGACCCCGAATTCGCGAGTGATTGCGGATGCGGTCGCGGATCGGGTCGAAGCAATCGCCTTTTTTTTCCTGGAACGAAATGACAAAGTTCGGCCCCAGAAACAGACTGACTTGTTCGCTCGAGAGCGATTCATGGTTCGTCAACATTTTGACGACGAAGTAGAGGCGCGATCCATAGTCATCACATTTTGATCGTTGGTGAGTATGGACAACATCCTCAAGAGCAAGCGGGTGCAGGCCGAATTGTCGCCCAACTTCTTCTACCAACTCTCCATCCCCGACACCGATGATGTCCACCCAAAGAACACCGGGTTTGTCGGTGGGATCCATGATGTCCTTTGCAGAATCCAGTTCAACGTCGGTGATCTTTTCTTTTTCGAAGTAGATCTGCCGAATAAATGTTTCCGTTTCTCCCTCGATCGAGGTGACTGTCCCGGGGGCAGTTGCGGGAGTTGTTCGACGATGGAAAACCCGCTTCGGGTTTGGAATCCGAATTTTCCGGATCAGCTTATTCATTGAACACATCCATGACAGAATTCAAAACTCACTTGTAGAACATCATCGGTGGCGAGATCTCGCTATCAGTTTGAACACCAACTTTATGGAACAACTTGAACCTCAAAGTTCATAATGGTTCCAGAGGCTGAGATCTTCAATAGTGAGTATGGAGTCGCTGAGAGAACTCCACCATGATAGCTCATCGTTCCAGGGACTGTTCCGGGTGTGATCAACGAGGTGAGCGTTCCTCGATAAAGGTCGTCTCCGCTCCCCTTGTCTTCTCCTTTTTCGAGGCTGTATTTCCCGTCGGCTTGAAGAACTGCAATGCGATAATGCCGTCCATTTGTTGGCCAACTCGTTTGGCCGGGAAAGCCAGCTCGATTCAAGTTCTCTGGTTGGTTCTCATCGATGTGCCAGATCGCCAGTCCTCCACATCCATCTTTGTCGACAGGAATTCGCTGGTCGAACCCGAGTGGTTGTCGATTCTCGATCAGCAGGTATTCACCCTTTTGAAACCCTTGTGTGAGCTTGAAAACCTCTGGTGATTGTTCGATCGCTTCTAGCTGCCTTTTGCTGGTGGCGTGAATTTCATTGGGAGTCACCCAGCCGAGTTGGATTTTACACCAAGGAGAAAAATGTGGTGGATGAAGTTGCGTTTGGTCGAATCCCCAACAGTTTCCCATGATGCCCCACGAACCGATTCCATGCCCAACGCGTTCGCCGATCCCATTGGGCATGTTATCGTACAGATCAGGAAGACCCATCACATGACCGATCTCATGAGCCAGAATTCCAATCCGCGTTGGTGTGGTCCCTGTGTGGCCAAAGAGGCTCGGGCAAATTGCGATCCGGGAGACTTTCACTCCTTCGTCAGAAACCCAGGGAGGATCGAGAGCATCAAAGCGTGACCAAATTCGATTTCTCGGCGGGGCTCCTGTGGGGTCGATTCCATTGGCTTCTGAGCCATACCCGGAATGGGTGAAGGTGACGCAATCCGCGAAATTGTCTCCGTTGGAATCGAGTTTGGAGAAGTCGATTTGATGATCGACAAGATTTAACGAATCTCGAACGGCCTCAAGTACGAGGTTTTTCGGTCCCCGCCCCCACAGCCCTTCGGAGTAATAGAGCTCAGGCTTTGGTAAATCAGCCCAGGTGGAAACCGTCGAGACCGGTTCACTCATGCCATAAGAGTTTTCGGAGTAGACATCGCGGACGCTTCCAGTCGGGGCATGTTGTGGATCTCCTCCGACAGCGTTGAAGATGTGGTCCATGGCCTGTTGAGTCGGGAGTTGCCTGTTGTGATGATCTGAAAAACGGGCGAGGACAACGAGGTTCTGGAAACTTCCGATCTTTTTCGGAATCATCATTCGGCCGTCATCTGGATTCTTTTTGATGCGACTGATCTCTTCGAAATTCGGAAGAATTCCAGGCTTGATGTTCGCATCTTTAGGGTCCGATTGACCAACGAGGAGTTTCGATTCGATCAACTTTCCGTCCACTGCATCGGCAGCGTAAACGTAAGCTCCATCTTCACGGTGAACGACAGTATGCCCAGATTTCGTCTCCAGCCAGTTGAACCATTCATCCCCCCGTAAACGTAAAAGGATCTCAGTTTTGTCGGGTTGCTTGTGGGGGCGAAACGCTTCGGATGCCGGTGCAGAGAACCCGGCTCGCGAAGTACAAATCAGAATTGTGAAGAGTATGTAGAGCTTGAAAGATCGTAGAAACATTGGGTTTGGCCCTCATTGGATAGCGCCGGTTTCGTAACGTAAAGGGGACTCCAGACGTCGCAGTTCTTCACTGAATCGATAATCACTGATACAGTTTTATTGAGTGAGCCAGAACAGTCAGCGCGGTGGTGCGTTCACTACCAACGCCACCAATTCGTGATGACGAGTTCGGAGGTTTCCCAAATTTTTGATCGGGCTCGGTGACTGTTACGAATTGATTGCGTTATGTTTTGAGTCGTGGCTTGGCTGCTTGAGAGTTGAGGCGTCGTGATTCACGGCTGAAAGAATTGAATGTGATGTAGTCCCAGTGGCGGTAGATCTCAGAGGCTTTACGTAACTCGCTATGAGCCCCAATTCCTTCAACTTTTCCGTCATGGAGTAGTACGACTTGATCGCATCGCCGAATCGTTGAGAGGCGGCTTGGCAGGAAGATGACGGTTCGGTCCTGTGTGATTCGCTGATAGGCATCATCAATGGCATCGCGGAGATCGTCTTCGAGGACAGCTTCCGGTTCCTGAATGATGAGAACAGCTGGGTCACGCAGGATGGCACGCGCAAGACCGAGTTGAAACGCTTCGCCAACTCCTATTGATGTGCCATGTTCTCCGAGCACCGTTTCGTAACCAAGCGAAAGGCTCGAAATGAACTTATTGATATGCACAGTCTTCGCCGCTTCGATGGCATCTTGCATCGAAATTCGCGAGTCGCCGCAGATCAGATTTTCGAGGACTGTCCCAGAAAGGACGGGATCATCTCCCCCTACGTAAAGAGTTTCGGCATGAATCGACTCCAGCGTTCCCCAAGCGATATCTTCCCCATCGAAAAGGACTCGCCCTTTGGATGGTTCAATAAATCTGGGAAGTAAATACGCAACAGCTTTGGGCAGAAGAGGGTCCAAAGAGACGAGCGAGACTTGAGTGTTCGCTTCGATCCTTAAGTCGATTCCGCGAAGAATTTCATGTCCGCGATTGTGATAGTGGACCGTTTCGAGAACGATCGATTTCGAGGCGGGTTGGATAAACTTTGCTCCAACTGCTTGCCCCACTTCGGGGATCTCATCCAGGTACCGATAGATCCGGTCGGCAGCCATGTCCAGGCTTCGTCGTTCTCCAAAAACACGTTCTATGGAGGCCGATTCCCGCACAATAATTCCCAAGGCAATCGCAATCGCCACTCCACTCGCCAGCGGCAAGGGCTCTGTCTGCGAAAGTATTTTGAGACCGATTAACAGCAAGACAACCGAAATCGAGGCCGCGACAACAAATCGCGCCAAGCGTAAGGCGTTTTGTTCAAATTTCCGCCCTGATCGATCTTCCGTTGTGAATCGGCCCAAGTGATTTTCGAAGAGAGCTTCTTCGAACGCTTCCATGTTGTATCCGCGAACGAGACGGGTTTGCTTCAAGCCATCTGCGAGAAATCTCGCTTCAGTCTCTGCATGAGATTCTGCAAGCAAGCGGCGGGCGGCTCCACGCTGTCGCTCGTAACGATATACCCACCAGCAGGCTGCGGTTGGGAGGAGACATTGGAGAGCCAAACGCCAGTCGATGGCCAGAATCGCCAGGATCATCGCCGGGAGGAGAGTCGCTCCGCGCATCATTCGCCAGCGATATTGAGTGATCGACTCGCGAATTTCGTCAACTGTATCGGTGAAGAGTTTGAAGGCTGTGTGGTATCGCTGACCAGTTAAATCACTTGGGCCAAGCCGTAATGTTTGTCGATGAATCGATTTGCGGAGGCGTGTCGTAATCTCCCGAGCCGATTCCAGCGAATGATTGCGCGATTTTGATCTCGCAAACATCAACACGACAGCGAGGACCAGCCCCAGTCCTACGAGTAGAGACATCGCCCCCTGACTCGATTGCACGAGTGGGATTGAGTGGCAGACCCACGGAATCCATGACCAACCGAGAAGGTCGTCGAAGCGAACGGCCTGTGCCCACAATCCGATGTCGCTTCCCATTGAGCTGAGGTCGACATCAAACTCTTTTTGACCCTTGGCGAGTTCTTCTGCTGACAACTGTCCTTTCGTGACAAGCAAGTCAATGAAAAGCGTTGTGAGCAGAAGGCTCGACAAAACTCCCATAACAAAAATGAACACCCAGACAATCAGCCCTCGCCCGTGATGCTCGGTCGAAGTGCGTTTGGGAATTAATCGCTGCAGTGGTCTCGACACTCCGCTCATGTGTTACCGCCATCATTGGGGATTTACGCCAAGTCTCGATCCTCGAACATCAGAAATGCCAGCATAATCATCGCAATGACATACGCCAGGCAGTACATCGCCGCGAATCCGATGTAATCCATCGGGATGACCTTTCCTGTCGAAATCGCCGCAGACATATTGAAGTGCTCCAGGGATGGGAGGATCGTTGCCAGAGCTTGTGCGAAAAATTTCACAAACACGTTCTGGTCTTTCGCTTGCACAAGAATCGGCGACAAGTGGCCGATCACAAAGAGCGAGAAGCAAGTGCTGATGTTGACGAGCATTGGCATGCGAGTTGAAATAGCTACGCTGACTGCAGTGAGAACACAGACTTCCATCGCAATCAATGTGAGTCCCGGGAGGATGGTGCGTGCAACGTTGAATCGTTCCTGGGTGAGGTAGGGGATCTGGAATGGAAGCCATCCTACGCTGCGATAGAAAAAGATGTCAGCTCCGCCTTTTCCCGATTCTGTTTGGTCATAGCCAAATTTGAAGTAGGTGAAGAAAAAGAAGAGAGTCCCTAGAACCACCAGCATGATCACTGCTGACTGCAGGATCCCGACGTATTTCCCCAGCACGAATTGTCGTCTGTTGATCGGTTTGGACAGCAATGTCATTGCTGTTTTGCCTTCAATTTCCTCTGCAACACTGGTACTTGCCGTCCAGACAGAGAGGGACAAGGCACAAATCAGAGTCATCGCCAAGCCGCAGTCGATGTACATCTTTGTGTCTTCCCCCATGGAGAAGAAGGGAATATAGTAGTTGGCGACCATGACCAGAATCGCTGCCCCGGTCATGAGGAAGAAAATCGGTTGGCGCAGGGCCTCTTTCGTTGTCGCTCGAGCAATCGTTCCGGCTCGCGACGAGAAGTTAAATACGATCAAACCCACAAGAAAAACGATCCACCCAATCAACAAAACGGTATACGGAGGTGTGATCGCTCCTTCTGCCGCTTGTGCGAGAAGCAGAGGAAGTTCAGTCATTTGCTTGCACCTTGGAAATGAAGGAAGATAAAGTCAAATAAGGAATTAGAAACGCGGAGAGAAGAATATCAAATAACACCGCAATTTCAGTTCCACCAATGTACCGTGCGGCACGACCCTGAGCAAATGTCTTAGGGAGCGGATCAGCATGGATTTGATCATCAGATGCAGATTCGTTGAAAATCCTCCTTCCCCTTACGATCCCTTTCTCATGAAAAGTTTCCAGGATCTTGTTCAATCGCGACGGCAGTGGATTGACGAAAATCTCACTCCGTGGTGTAAAGTCGCTTCAAGAAAAGATTTGCTACTCGCTGAGCATGAATGGCAAGACCTTGCCGGTCGCCCAGCACCTGAGATGACTTTGTGGAAATGGGCCTGGGAGCGGTTTCCCGTTCTCTCACAGGAAGGCTTCCATGGGATTGACGAAACAAATCCAGTGGTCGTGACCTGTCAGGATGGTCGAATTGGGCAAGGTTATCCTGATGCGGGACGTTCTGAAGGTGGGCTACTCTTCTTGATTGGGGAGGCAGGAGAAGTTGTGGGACCGTTTGCCATCGATGAAATTTCGACCATCGAGTCTGCGAAGTGAGACACTGTGAGACACACTGAGGCACACCGAAAACCGCTCAGGTAATTTTTATTATAATGCAGCCTGTTTTGTGAACATGAGTGATTCATCGTACGAAATGCACTCTTCACAGACACAAGAGACATAAATTTGTTGTGGGGGTAAGCCAATTTTGGCCTGAACGCTCTGCCTCGTGGCGAGCAGTCGATGAAGTCATGAACGGAAGTGGTGAAAGTGAGCTTCATGGGCACGACAAGCTTTGAAAATGCCCTATAATGAATTTTGCACCACGTAGTGAAGTTAGAAAACTCAAGGAAAGGTACAGTGATGTCAGAAGATCAGATGAAACAGATTATTGACGAATTAAAGATCGCTTACTGGATGGAAATGGAGACGGTCATGAACTACCTCTCCAATTCCATTAATTTGGATGGCGTTCGGGCTGAAGAGATCAAGAAGTCTCTTGATGCAGACATTCAGGAAGAACTCACCCACGCACAGACTCTCGCGCAACGTATCAAAACGCTCAGCGGAATTGTCCCGGGAAGCAAAGAGTTCAAAGCAACTCAAGAATCGCTGCAACCCCCTGCGAAACTCACCGATGTTGTCTCTGTCATTAAAGGTGTGATCGATGCCGAAAACGGGGCGATCTCACAATACAACAAATTGATTCAGCTATGTGATGGAGTTGATTACGTCACACAGGATCTTTGTATCCAGGCACTCGGCGACGAAGAACAGCACCGCAGAGAATTCCAAGGCTATCTTGCAGAATACGAAGGCTAAAGCATCTTTTCGAATAGGTCTGCAGTGTCAAGATCGCTTCCGGTGAATCACCGTGGGAAGATATACGACCACCCAAGATGCAGTTCTCGATGAGAGAGAAAGCACTTCATTTTACGAGTTTTCGAAGAAGCGTTTCATGATCTCTGCCACTCAGAAGGTGGCAGGGATTTTTTATTTGATGGTCTCTTCCGCTGTCGCTGTTAAGGCCGTTTGCTTCTCAGAACTTTGACTGGTTTCTGGCGGTGGGAAGTGTTTCAGGATCTCGGCAAAGATTGTCCCGGTGGTCATGCAACCAAAAGCGAACAGACCGCAGGGCAGGGCGATTTCAGGCTGATCAGGGAACAGCGTCTTGGCGAGGCTTGCACCGATTCCGGCGTTCTGCATGCCAATTTCGAGCATGAGAGCACGACGCATTCCTGAGTCAATCCCGAGCACGCGCCCTCCGAGTTGTCCACAGAGGTAACCACCGAGATTGATCAGCAGCAGTGCCCACATCAGCATGAGCGGCAACTGTTGGATGTTGTCACGATTTACCGCAACAACGACTGCAATAATCCAGAGGATACTGAAGTTCGCGACAGTCCCTGAGAATTTCGAAGCGTACTTCGCTACTGTTTGACTCACTTGAGCAAGAGTAAACCCGGCAATGACCGGGATCACTACTTGTTTGACGAGTGTAATCGCTGTGTTCGTGAGAAGTTCAGCGTCGACAGCTTTCCCGAGAGTCAGCTTCATCGCAATCGGAACGATCAACGGAGAGAGCAGCGTGGCGGATGTTGTCAGCCCGACGGAGTAACTGACGTTTCCGCGTGCGACCATTGTCAACACGTTCGAAGCCATCGCCCCCGGGACACAACCGACGAGGATGACGCCGATCATTAAGTCTCCGGTGAAGCCGAAGACTTTTGTTGCCATCAGCCATGCCAGAAATGGCATCGCTGCATATTGAATTGCCGTCCCGCCGATTACGAGTGGCCACCGCTTCAGGACGTTAAGAACCTCGTCTTTTGGGAGGAGTGTTCCGACACAAAACATCACGACAGCGACGAGTCCACCGAGCCATGTTTTGCTGATCAGAAAAGGGTCCGGAACATCATTGGGCCAGACCCCGGCAACAACCGAACTCAAGACGAGCCAAAAAAGAAGGTAACGCTGCAGCATTGATGAGAAGAAGTGAGTTAGGGTGAGAGATGTTGATAGCTGCAGTGTGACCTTGGGGGGTTATTGATCGACCGTTTCAGGAGCTGCTTCTTTGGCTGCTTTTTCGTGTTCGATCTCTCCCCACATGTGGCCGCCCACTTTTCCGTGATACCAGCTTCCGGCATAACGGTCTTTGTAGAACATCACTCGAGCGGTGAACCCTTCGCCCATCAGCGGGATCTTCAGGTCTGTCACTTGAAGGACAGGTGTGTCGCCGGCCCATTCGACTTGAACTGGAACAGGGACGGGAAGATCATATTTTCCGTAAGTGATACGAGCCTGAACAATCCAGTTGTTGCCACCTGTTTTTTTCACAGAGGTGATCGCATATCGCTCCGCCTGCGGGGTCATGTTCTTTCGACCCTGGATACTGAATCGTCCGACAAGCGTGGCGTCTGTAAGTTGATCGACGAATGCCTGCTCAGCTGCGGAGAGCTCGACCGGCGGTCTCTTTTCAGGTTCCGCATCCTGAGCAAACAGCGGGCTCGCCAGCCATAATATGGCTGCAATGATCAATGTCGGATTCTTCAATGTTCTTCTCCTGAATAACGAGAGAGAAAAGTCTTATCCCCGCGCCAGTTCTTCGTCCCATTCATCAAGCAACGGCCAATCGACGGCACATGTCCCGAAGTCTGCCATGTGTTGATACTTTTCAAGACGATCGATTGTCTCTTGCAACTGCTTGTTATCTTTCTTGAATGACGGTCCGTGGCTGGGGAGCAACCATTCGACATCACTCTCTTTGATGCGTGTTAACGATCGGATGAACGCCGGGATGTCGGACCCGTGGTGGGCGTCAATGTTCCCGACACAGCCATCACGGTAGATGTTATCTCCCGAGAGTAAAAGATTTCCCATGCGAAATGCCAGCTGAGCAGGGGCATGACCGGGTGTGTGCCAAACGTCGAGTTTCAGGTTTCCAATTTCCAGCACATCCCCTTCATTGATTGTCTGATCCGTCTCAACGGTCGGCAAATCGATAGAGATTCCCTGCGCAGTGATCTCTGCATAGGTCATGATTCGATCGCCCTCGGAGAGTAGCTTCGCCGCTTGCGGATGCGCAAGAACTTTTGCATCCGGCATGAGATCTTTAGCCAGTTTCAAGCCTTGGACATGATCGACGTCGGCATGTGTTGCCACAAGGTATTTACACTGGGAAAGCGGGAAGTCCATTTGCCGGATCATCTCGATGATGTCGTGGAAAGTGTCCTCGTAGCCGATATCGATGAGCCCCCATTCGTTTTGATCAAACACCAGATAGACACAACATCCAAGTTGCCTCCGGGCTTGATAATTCATCTCGATCACGTTTGGGAACAGTTCTCGCCGCGCTAACATGCTTTGTGATTTCCTACTACTGTCGCTGATGGTGGTTGTCGTAGTCGTCCATCTCTTCCAAAATGTCATTCGGCTTTGAGTCAGTTGCAGGCCAACGAGCGTGCCGGCTTGCTCAAAACGCACGACAATTCAACTCGACGGATCAGTAGTGCTCTGTCGAGCTATGAATGTCATACTCCAACTGCGTACTCCGCACCGTTGTCGCTACGCAACACGTTTGTCGAGATGACACTCATACATAAACGGACGAGTCGATCAGGCAATGCCTGATCTGTTCTGATCGCCTTTACTTCGAAAAGGCATTCAGATTCTGTTGTCTTTACCTGCTTCGTCAGGAACTGCCTGACACTCTAACACGGATTGAACAGTAAGCTAGGCTGTGTCCGATGTGTTGTTGATCCCTTCCCTTCGTTGGGAAAGTCTTCGTCTTAAATCTCTAAGTTGTGAATTCAGACAGGCACCCGCTCGGGCCTGCTGTCCTGCTGAAAACAAGTGTTTTCGGCGGGGACGACTGTTAATATCGAGCGAGGTCGCTCGCTTCTTCTTCTGGATTCAGACCGGAAATCAACTCTTGTGCCTGTGTGACCAGCATTTTCAAATCGCTACCCAATGCGATGAACTGCCAACCTTCAGCGACTCGTTGATTCACGTCGTCAATAGTTTGGACGTGTAAACCGACGGGTGTCCCGGTTTTCTTTCCGGCTGCGACAATTCGAGCGAGCATCGCTTCGAATTCTTCGACAGTCGGGTCAGTTCCGTCCGGTGTTCTCATTTGTGCTCTTAAATCATTCGGCCCAACGAAGATTGCGTCCACCCCTTCCAGAGCGTAAATCTCTTCAGCATTGTCGACACCTTCTGGGGATTCGGTTTGCAAAACGACCAGAATCTCATCGTTGGCGTATTTGTAATAGTCCCCGGCTGTGGCGTCGAAATTCAAAGCATGAGTTGCTCCGCCGACTGAGCGATTTCCTTGTGGAGGATACTTTGCGGCAGCGATGGCAGCCTTCGCCTGTTCAACAGTATTCACCATTGGGACAATGATTCCATGAGCCCCGGCATCGAGGACGCGTTTGATATGATCGTGTCGACCTTCGGGAACACGTACCAGTGGAACACAACCGGCATCTGCGATGGCACCGATGAGCATCGCCGCTTGATTCCAGTCAATTGGAGAGTGTTCGAGGTCAATCGTCAGCCAGGGGAACCCGACCCGTGCCAGTAAACGAGTTGCTGTCAAATCACCAAAGCTCAGCCAGGTACCAACTTGTGGCTCACCGGCTCTTAGAGCCACTTTTACTGGATTCTTTTTCATTGCTTCTCATTCCTTTTCAGGGCGTCTCAAACTTCTTGTCTCATTCTGACAACCCAAGCACGATTTGTCACTCAATGGGGAGTTTGAGGAATTCGGCACTTCTGGAGTATTTCCAATGCTTCTCTTGTCCACGAAGTCCGTTTTCACAAATCGATACGCTGATACCACGAGACAGAACTGTTAAGACGAATATTAGATTCGTTCTAGCATGAAACTCTGAGGAAATTCACATTTTCAGTGAGTCAACATTGACGAGGGTGGTCAAAGTCTCATAGTCTTCGTGAAATCTCAACGAGAAATTTTAGAGCAATGTCTTCAGATTACGTCTCATACATCGATTTTTCTGCCGCGATTCTTCGCGACGAACTGGTTATCGGTGCGCCCATTATTATTGGTGGTCCAATTATGAGTGACGATTGAGCTGAGGAGATCGCAAGCAATACATGAGCCCCTCAGGTCAAATGGTCTGAGGGGCTTTTTTTATCTCGAAACGGTCCTTCCACCTTTGGGATGTTCAGTTTCCTGAAAATTGGAAGGCTGAAGACAGGTTTCAGGATCAGTCTGAAACCGACACCATCCGAGAGATTTTTAAGCCGCATTGACTGACTCTTAGCAAAAACTAGCAATAACCGCATGAGTCACCATTGTTTCAATGCATATTGTTCCAGTGAATGACAGCGATTTCAACAATCCTGTTAGCGAAACTTAACATCGGAATTCCCATGTACGTTCAACTTTATGACACAACTCTTCGCGATGGCAGCCAAGGTGAAGGAGTGAATTTCTCCCTCCAGGATAAGCTGCTCATCACTAAAAAGCTGGACGAAATGGGTTTCGATTATATTGAAGGTGGATACCCACTTTCGAACGAAAAAGACTTCGAATACTTTCAGCAGGTTCAGTCTTTGAGTTTGAAGCATGCCAAAGTGTGTGCCTTCGGGATGACTCGCCGACGTGGCGTCGAAGCCAAAGACGATACCGGGATGCAGGCCCTCACTTCCTCAAAAGCACCAGTCTGTACTGTCGTTGGAAAAACATCGGATTTGCACGTCACCGAGGTCTTGCGAGTGGACCTTGAAGAGAACATCGCGATGATTCGGGATTCACTCTCGTATTTGAAATCAGAAGGCCGCGAAGTCCTTTATGATGCCGAACACTTCTTTGATGGATTCATCGCCAATCCCGAGTACGCACTCAGTACCGTTCGGGCTGCTCAAGAAGCCGGTGCAGATATGGTTGTCTGTTGCGATACGAATGGCGGAACGCTGCCCGAGCAAATCGCTGAGATCCTGGCACAAGTCCAGAAAGAACTCTCTATTCCTCTGGGCATCCACTGTCACAATGATTGTGACGTGGCTGTTGCCAACTCACTCGCTGGTGTTGATGCGGGAGCGAAACAGGTTCAGGGAACGATCAACGGGATCGGAGAACGCTGCGGAAACGCCGATCTCGTGAGCGTGGCAGCGAACCTTTCTCTGAAGAAAGAAGGCTACGAAGTCCTCACCGCTGGTGCCGGGTTGACGCACCTGACAGAACTGTCTCGCTATGTCTACGAGATGGCGAACATGAACTTCCGAGTCAATCAGGCGTTCGTTGGTCGCAGTGCCTTTGCTCACAAAGGGGGCATGCATGTCCATGCAGTCAACCGCATTGCCCATAGCTACGAGCACATCAATCCGGAAACCGTTGGGAACGAGCGAAGAATTCTCGTCAGCGAACTTTCTGGGCGCTCAAACATCGTTGCCTTAACAACCAAGTTTAAACTCGATTCCGATAAAGAACTGATGGGGACAATTCTGGAGCAAGTGCAGGAGTTGGAAAGTCAGGGGTATCAGTTCGAAGCGGCTGAGGCTTCTTTTGACTTGCTTGTGAAGAAGCTGGCGAAAACCTACGAGCCAAAGTTTCAGCGAATACACTATCGAGTGAATGTGGAGACTGCCAGACAGGAAAATCCACTGACCGAAGCGACCGTGAAAGTGAAAATCGCTGGAGGAGGAGAAGTTCGCCACGAAGTCGGTGAAGGAGATGGTCCTGTCAATGCCTTGGACACAGCCTTGCGTAAGGCGTTGATTCCATACTATCCCGGTCTCGAAGAGATGACACTTGTCGACTACAAAGTCCGCGTCATCAACTCTGCTGAGGGAACCGCCGCAAGTGTTCGCGTCGTCATCGAAAGCAAGGACGACCAGGACGTCTGGAGTACCATCGGCGTTAGCGAGAACATCATTGAGGCCAGCTGGCTCGCGCTTGTTGATGCGATTGAGTACAAACTCTTCAAAGACGACGGTGAGCTACAAGGGTAAGCCCGTTGAGTCCGCCGGGCACTTCAACTGTCCGGCGGACTCAATTTCATTTGGGATCTTCTCTACAGCTTCTCTGGATCGAGTGCCACGTGTTTAATGCGTTGACGCTTCCAGGTGTAGGTGATGTGGATGTCGCCGTTCTTCGCCTGAATCACAGCGGGGTAGGAGTACTCACCTTTCTCGGATTCCAGAGTGACCTTGTTCTCCCAGTGAATGCCATCTTCACTGATCGCCACGTTGAGCGGAGATCTCCCTTTGGGGGTATCGTTGTAGACAATAAGCTGCCGACCATCTTGCAGCGTAACGGCATCAGTTCCAGAGTTTGGATTCGGGAGTGAAGTCCGTTCTGGCTTGGACCAGGTTTGTCCTTGGTCTTTTGACCAACTGGTAACCACGCTTCCTTCTCTTGATCGACAGAGGATTTGCAGCGAGCCATCTTTGTGCTGCAAGATACTTGGTTGAATGATGTTGAACTCTTTGCCGTCGTTGATCGGTCCGATTCGTTTCCAGGTTTTTCCGTCATCTTTTGTGACTTCGAAATGGACGCGCCAGCCATCATATTCTGTCGATGAACCACAAAGGAGAGTCCCATCTTCAAGGCGAAGCGGTTTGTTCTTCACCGGACCGTCGATTCCTTCGGGAAGACGCCTCGGAAAGGACCAGCCTTTTTCGTCGTGCGTCATGAGCATTCCCCACCATTCACTCGGGCTGGGACCGCATTTGTAGTACAAGGAAATTTTTCCCGGTTCGTCATGGTTATTCACTAGAACCGGGTTCCAACAGGGGTAGCGAAGATCGTCGTGTTGAATTCCGTTCGCCACTTCAACGGGGGCAGACCAGTTGCCGCTGGAATCTTTTTCTGAAACCCAGATGCCGACGTCTTTATCTTTTTCGCGAGTCCCACCAAACCAGGCGGCCATCAAGCCGCCTGTTGGTTTTTCAATAATGGTCGAAGCGTGACATTGTGGAAAGGGGACATCTTCAAACACGAATTCTGACACTTCGATTGATGGATGTTCCTCTGCTTGAGCAGTTTGAACGCAAAGCAGAGCGACCGTGATCAGTGAGCATTGAATCGCAGTCCGGAAGGTTTTAGGTAATGGCATTCGTATTAGATTCCGTAGTCAGGAGGATTGATCGGATGGTGAAATTCGGAAAATGAAATGTTGAGGAACATATCGCTTGGGGCATGGCACTGTGTGAGCCAGACGAGGACTCAGTCTCGCTTGACGGTCGTTGATTTCTTTCGCTCGCTCTACGCGAAGACTTTTGGATCAGTTCTCGCCAGAGCTGTTGTTCTTCCTCTTCTTTTTGTCAAAGTTTTCGCGAGTCTGTTCTTTGATGACCTGTTGCAACTTTTTGCGAATACTGGCTTGTTCGTCGCTGAGCTTGTCGATCGAAAGTGGAGATTGTTCATAGAAGTCCGTCGAGACATCATAGAACTGTCCGGTTTTGTAGAGTTTGTATCGCTCATTTCTGGCGAACTCACCAGCTGCGTGCTTCTGGCCGCCATCAACCGGTGTTCCATTTCGGAAGTACCAGCAGTAAACCCATTCACGGGGCGTTCCTTTCTCTCCTTTGAGTTGAGGATAGAAGCTTCGTCCGCTCAGTTTCAAGTTCTTTGGAATGTCAGCTGCACCAGCCTCGGCGAGGGTCGGAAGGATGTCAGAGAAATCGAGCAGGTCTCGATTGATGGTCCCGGCTGTGATCCCTTTGGGCCAACTGGCGATGAGAGTTGTGCGTGTTCCATTGTCGGTCATGTAGCGTTTGCCGCCGCGCCAGTCGCGACCTTGAAACTGCGAGACGATCGATTCGTATGTTCCGTTGTCTCCCGTGAAGAGAATTAAGGTTTCGTCACGAACCCCAGAGTCTTCAAGTTGCTTGACGATTTTGCCGACGATCTTGTCGACATAGTGAACCATGTCGATAAAGAACTTCTTCGATTTTTTGTTCGCTCCTTTTTCCGTGTCATCGTTCACTCTGGCCTTCGGGTCCCATTCTTCAGAGTCAGGAGTCGGTTCGAACGGCCAGTGAGGCAGAATCATCGGGTAGTAGACAAAGAACGGTTTGTCATCATCCGCTTTGCGTTTGATGTAGTCACATGCGTAGTCGCTGACGATGTCCGGTCCGTACTCTCCGTTTCTATAATCCTTCTCATGATGATTCACTTCGAGTCCGGGGTTGGGATATCGATTGCCTCGGCGGGTCAGTTGCCACAGGCAGTATTCATCAAACCCGAATTTGTTCGGCCCTTCGAATCCCCCTTTCAATTGCCATTTCCCAACAATACAGGTGTTGTAGCCACCGTCGCGGAGTACGTTTCCAAATGTGACCGAACCTTCCGGAAGCAGACCGAACTCTTTGTAATTTCGACTATTGTAAATTCCCGTCATGATCTGCACGCGAGACGGGGTGCAGAGCGGCTGACTG
Source organism: Thalassoglobus polymorphus (assembly GCF_007744255.1). Taxonomy (GTDB): domain Bacteria; phylum Planctomycetota; class Planctomycetia; order Planctomycetales; family Planctomycetaceae; genus Thalassoglobus; species Thalassoglobus polymorphus. The sequence goes on from NZ_CP036267.1 coordinate 416,785, forward strand.
AAACAATTCTCAAACCGCATCCCACTGGCAGCAAGCTCGTCGAGGTGAGGAGTTTTGTAAGTCTCCCCGCCATTCGCTCCGACACACTCATACCCCATATCGTCCGCCATGATCAGAATGATGTTTGGCGTTTTTGCATCAGCTTGAAGCTGAGGCGTGTAAATGAGTTGTGGAATGGTGGCAGTGGTTAGCAAAAATGCCAGTGTAGTTATTCTGTGTAGTAAATGGCGTGGGAATGATCGGCGGCAACCGACCTGCGTGGTGGTAAGGAATTGGAACATGGCGTCTTTCTATCAATCGATGCGCGTGCTGCGCGATTCGTGAATTCGTGCTCCACCACTCATTGGAGTGCGCAATAAAAAACCAAGAGACCACGGGCGGCAACCCGTATTACGGCCCCTTGGCGGCAAGGAACCGAAAACGGTTCCGTACGCATTCTCACTTCTTTTCCTCAAAAGTTCAATTCTCAGCGGCTACTGGGACAACCTCGAAAGGTATTTAATAATCATGGCAAGGAAAGGAAAACAGCGGCGTCAGCATCATGGTTCTGCGTGGCACTGGAAGCAGCCGGATACGTGGTACTACACGGAACCAGGCACCAGGAAACGAGTCGCTCTCTTCGATGAAGGCGGAGAGCGGATTCGTGGGAAAGAGAACAAAGAAGCTGCACGGCTACGCAATAGCTTCCTTTGCTGTCATACCCGCTTCAATGGGGCCGCTCTTTTTTAGAGCGGAGGACATCTGACAAGTCACCCCCTTATTTTACCCCTTACTGGCTTCAATGGGGCCGCTCTTTTTTAGAGCGGAGGACGCAAAGCCGCAACCCCTAAAATCCAGTGAACAAGTTCGCTTCAATGGGGCCGCTCTTTTTTAGAGCGGAGGACTTACCGAGAAGCATCTGACTCCTCTGGAAGTGTTTACAGCTTCAATGGGGCCGCTCTTTTTTAGAGCGGAGGACGAGAACCAACCGAGGCTGAACTTGCCGAATTCAAATCGCTTCAATGGGGCCGCTCTTTTTTAGAGCGGAGGACACGTCGGCAGCCTGCGCCTCTTTGCAAAGTATGGTAAAGGCTTCAATGGGGCCGCTCTTTTTTAGAGCGGAGGACCTGACTCCGTTGATCAATAAATCGAAGTCAACATCCGTTGCTTCAATGGGGCCGCTCTTTTTTAGAGCGGAGGACCGATACGGCGGCAAAGCTTCCGCACCGGCCCTGTTGAGCTTCAATGGGGCCGCTCTTTTTTAGAGCGGAGGACTTACGAACCCTGGCGAAGTTGGCCCGGAAAACGATACGCTTCAATGGGGCCGCTCTTTTTTAGAGCGGAGGACACGGTCCACAATGGGAGATCCCGAGGGAGTCCCAGAGGAGCTTCAATGGGGCCGCTCTTTTTTAGAGCGGAGGACGAAAAGGAGTGGGAGTAATGAAAACTGAAGAAGTTCGGCTTCAATGGGGCCGCTCTTTTTTAGAGCGGAGGACAACAGCGGCTGCTGGTTCGCTTGTCGTTGCTGCAGGTCGCTTCAATGGGGCCGCTCTTTTTTAGAGCGGAGGACTTCTGAGGTTGTACCTCATCACAGGGTTGTCCACATAGCTTCAATGGGGCCGCTCTTTTTTAGAGCGGAGGACGAATCTAACACAAACGATGTACCGCCGCCTCCAGCCCGCTTCAATGGGGCCGCTCTTTTTTAGAGCGGAGGACATGCTAAACGGCGGCATGGTCTCAGGGAATGAAATGCTTCAATGGGGCCGCTCTTTTTTAGAGCGGAGGACGTGACGGATTACGCCCCCATCTTGAGACACAGCAGCGCTTCAATGGGGCCGCTCTTTTTTAGAGCGGAGGACGACGCAAACACCTTGCGGGAAAGGTTGGGAATCCCCCCAAGCTTCAATGGGGCCGCTCTTTTTTAGAGCGGAGGACAGCCAACTAGACGGAGTAAACAAATGTGTGACGATGTGGCTTCAATGGGGCCGCTCTTTTTTAGAGCGGAGGACTACTACGCGAATTTTATGGTAGAAAAGTACGGAGCAGCTTCAATGGGGCCGCTCTTTTTTAGAGCGGAGGACTGGGTTCGCGCCCATACGATGTTCGTTGACCATGCGAGCTTCAATGGGGCCGCTCTTTTTTAGAGCGGAGGACGTTGTTTGCACAACAGTACAGACTCTGAACTCAATCAGGCTTCAATGGGGCCGCTCTTTTTTAGAGCGGAGGACCGAACTGGTGAGCTATGTCATACCGACGTATTAAAACGGCTTCAATGGGGCCGCTCTTTTTTAGAGCGGAGGACTCGCTGACTGCAGCAATCTCAATTCCACCATACGAAACGGGCTTCAATGGGGCCGCTCTTTTTTAGAGCGGAGGACTTTCTTTATAAATAACCCCCCTTTCTGGACAAATCGCTTCAATGGGGCCGCTCTTTTTTAGAGCGGAGGACCGATCGGGGCGTCGTGAAATACTCGAAGCACGACATCGGCTTCAATGGGGCCGCTCTTTTTTAGAGCGGAGGACGACCAGCACGACGAACTTTCCAACGCTGAACAGAAGTGGGCTTCAATGGGGCCGCTCTTTTTTAGAGCGGAGGACGAGCATTCCTGCGATTCCATCGAGGACGGTAAAGCGGCTTCAATGGGGCCGCTCTTTTTTAGAGCGGAGGACGACAGACTTGCAGGTTGCGAGTAGTGCTCGGCTCCAGGCTTCAATGGGGCCGCTCTTTTTTAGAGCGGAGGACGCATGGATTCTGGGGGGCAGGACCAAACCCAAGCGTGCTTCAATGGGGCCGCTCTTTTTTAGAGCGGAGGACGCCGATTCCTCCACTGGCTCCTGCGATGGGTGAATTGCTTCAATGGGGCCGCTCTTTTTTAGAGCGGAGGACCGCCCGCGTTCAAAGTCGCTAAACTGAAACGAGTTGCAACGACGATTTCGCGGGGTCGGTGAAAATGGGGTTCTAAAGGCATCTTATCGTAGGCTCAAGTTTCTTACTGGTTGCCAAAGAACGACTTACGGCTGCGAGGGCTAAGAGGTGTTTTCAGGCCACCGGAGCCCTCGAGTCTAAAAAAGTCTAAATAATTGTAGCAGATCTCTCGTGCGGAGTAACTATCGGATCGCCCCAAAATTCAACGCAATTGTCTCCACGACCTTCAATCGGGCCGAGGTCGACAATCATGACTCGGTCCTCATCATGGTTGAGTAGCGGCCAGAGTAATTCTTTCAGGGAGTGTAATTCTGTGTCGGTCAGTTCAGATCGAAACACCGAGTACTGAAGGGCTTCGCCATAGCCACGCATGATCGGATAAATTTTCCGATATCGCTTGGGGCAACTAATGTCATAGGCAACAAGGTAAACGCTTCTCATGGCTGCGGACTCGCTGAGATGTCTGGTAATTCAGATCTGATCTAAGACGTGAAGTGAAGAAGCTACCGGGTCACGAAGCTGGGGTACTCAGGGATTTCTCCCAGAAGGTGTCGGGCTAACAGTCGGGCTTGAACTTCGAGAATGCGGCGATAGCAGATTTTGTAGCCAAAAATTGGATGAGTGATTTCTGTTTCCATGCGTCGCTCGTAAGCTGCGATTACGCTCTTGCGACCAGCGGGCGTCATGGCGACCGCTCCAGCTCGTTGAATGAAGGAATCGGCGTTGACTTCTCCGTTGTTGAAGACCATGAGGGCTGCCGAGTCAGCGAGAAGCGGTCGGAATTCTTCAGCCAGGTCCAGTGCTAACGACGGTCGACCGTATCGCGGAGTATGAAACACGCCGAGCATCGGATCGAACCCGACTGCTTGTAGCACAACAGTCAATTCTTTCGATAACAAGCTGTATAGGAACGAAAGGACTGCGTTTACTGGGGCTCGCGGAGGTCGGCGGTTTCGTCCATTGACCGCCAAGGCAGGATGGTTGGGGAATAGTTGAAAGAAATCAGCGAAGTATTCTTTAGCTGCCATTCCTTCCAGCCCAAGTAACGATTCTTTTGATGTCACTCTTAAGGCTCGCTGATGATAGTCGGTGAGTTTCGTGAGAACGGGGGACTTCTTGTCATGGATATGGCGACGTAAAAGAGTGCGGCAGTTTTTGATTTTGCCAGCGATCAACTGTTTAGCAACTTTCAGTGAACGCTCATCATCTTGAGCTGCTGAGTATTGCTGAATTCGCAGCTCGATATTCTTGTGAATCAACCCGGCCGTGATACTGTGAAACCATCCTCCATAGGAGAAGTGACAGATCGGAATTCCGCGTCTGGATAACTCGCTGATCGCTTGTGCTGAGAGCATGACGCTGCCGAACAGGCAGATTTGTGAGACGTCGAGCATCCGCACACTTGCGAGTTGCTCTTTTTTCAGCTTGATAGTCAATCGTTCAGCCGATTTCCCGATGAAGGCTCCCTGCTCGGAAATGTATAACGGAAGTGCGTTGTTTTTGGCGGGTAAGAGTCGACGCGGTGGATCAGTCGATTTTGGTAAACGCGTTGGCAGTCGTGTTGGGTCGGAGTTGTCTTGATCTGTAAGTGGTTCCAATTGCAGGAGGTTCGTTTCGTCTGGTAAGCAGATTCCAACCAGAGAACAGCGTGGGCATTTCGGGCTATCTTCTAATGGAGGCGGTATGATTCCGGCGTCGGCAGTCGCACGGAAGTCGGTCACGAGCTGACGTGTACGAGTGACGAGTTCCTCATCGAATGGGATGACCACTCGCCGTTTCGAAGCGATGAAGTACAAGACTCCTTCGTCGCATTGATAACCGTTATCTCGCAATACGAGACCTTGCGCACAGAGCTGGACGCGCTCGGGCTCGTAGGCCCCTTCGGGGACATCCGGGACCTTGCCACGTTTATAATCGACGGGAGTTGCAACATCCCCTTCGAGTTCAACAAGATCGAGCTTGGCGATCAGTCCTTCCTTGTCGGATGAAAGCATGATCGAGCGGGCATGAATTTGTTCGTCAGGCTCATCAGGTTGAGGTGAATTCGCCTGCTGTTTCGGTTCCACCTTCGCTGGCGGCTTCACCTGTTTGCGGTCGGCTTTATCGACCACGCGATGTCCGAAGGAACCTTGCCGAGTCTCCAGATTCTCCGCCCATTCCCCCTGCACCCATTCAAGATAACCTAAGCGTGGGCAGTAGGTGAATTCGTTCAGCATTCTCACCGGCAGTAGAGCATCGTCGGGGATCTTGTCGGAAGTCTGAAGAGTGGAAACAGATGTCGTCGGAGAAGAACTCGACGACATCGACGCGCGTGCATCAGGCCCTTGAATCATCGTTGATCCTTTTTCGCGGTCGGATTTTAACCGTTTCGCGAAGTTGACTGGCTTAGTCACACTTTAGAACTGATCCTGAAACTTAAAATTGCTCTCTCAATCATTGAGTAAAGTCATCATTTCACAAGTTTACGGACCGGTTCTAGAGAGGAAGAAAGATTGAGTCTGGCCGCGGGGATCGCTGCGGCAATTGACAATTGTCAATGCAGCGCGACAAAACGTCTTGTTAACGACCGAGCGAAACTGAACTTCACTTCGTCATAAAAAGAAAAGCCAACCGTGGGTCACGGAACCCTGGAGTGATCCAGTGGCAAACCGTCCGCAACCATAAAATGAATCATCCGTGTGTGAATAGGAAGTCCATTAGAGTCAATCTAGAGTAACACCGTAATTAACCGTTTGCAAATTATTTCTTAAGATCTTCTGCGGCAAATAGTCCAATTCCGTAATAACGTCCGCCCCCCAAAACAATTGGTCCATGTACATCAAGTGGGCGTCCGTTTGCTTGCCTCCAGGTTATCTTTACATGATAGAGCGGGAATTTTTTAAGATGCTTTGGAACTTTGCCTTGATAACTCTTCACATGCTCTGTGCCTGGCCGGTAGCCAACGCGCCTCCAATCCAGAAGTGCATTGTTGGCGAGGTGCTCGGGAAATCCTGCCTGGACGATGCACTTACGCAGCAGTTTTTCGGTTTTTTTCTCTTTGCGGTCGTCACGTCCGGGAAGAATGACAGGTGTGACAGTCGACCACGTGCTGGCACCTTTTGGCGGAACATAGTGACCGACCATCCTGTCACTCGCTGGTAATGCGGTAATCAGAGCTTCGACTTTTTTGTCTTGCTTCCTAATAAGTTCCATTCCGGAGAGTAAGCGTCTCATTGAGTGTACCTCCACATCTCGCCCTCCGGATGGAATGTAGACTAACGCTCTTCGGATCATGCCAACATAATTGAAGTCGGGTGTTTTTCGCCGTTCCAGGCTGGGTAGCGGAATGTAGGCAAAACGTTCTCGTCCGACCGGTTCATGCTTGTCGGCCTCTTTCGGTTCTCCGTGACCGCAGATGAGTCGATTGACTGTTTCGTCGGGCCAGCCAGCGTTGGTTGCGACTGTGGAAGCAGCGTGGCGCAGCATGCCAGCAACCTGCATCCCGGAGAGCAAATTGAAGCTGCACATTTTGGCTCCTGAGGTTTCGATGAAACTGAAAGCTGCAAATGTTGGTGTCGCTGGATCGTCTGTACAGCGATATTGAACGACCTCGTACGCGAGTGGCGAGAGTGGGGGTACCGGAATCAACGTCGTTCCTGAGATGCGATTCAGGAAGCGGGAATGCCGTTGCTGTAAGGCTTCTCGAGCGTGAGGGCGAGGCGTGCGGAGAGCGGTCCCAGCAGTATTCGAGGGAGACCAACAGTTGGCTTGCGACGGAGAATCGGCTTCTAAACTCGCATGTCCTGCGACGAGGTCAAGTCCCCAACCAACTTCATACAGTGACGACGCCAACTCTTTGATGACGTTTATGTGGTCTTTCACTTTTTCTACAGAGTCGATTTTCCAGACATAAGAGACTTTCCAACTCGACTCATCAGAAGTTTGCCAATGTTGCTCATCGTCTCCGAGGAGATAGGTTGAAGCGATCTCTTTCATCGCTTTATGGGTTGCGACTTGAGCATCTTTGCTGGTGCTTCCTTTGCTCCAGGCACGACCGACAATATCCATCGCGTTGTTGGGAACGGACGTTTGATACGGTGTGCCGAGACGAAAATTCGGCGCGTAAATATCAGGAGCAGACTGACAGGCGAGCCAGTCGAAGGCAGCTTGCACTCGTTCGGGAAAGTCTGTTCGCCACTTGGCCCCTGCGACCGCAACAAGTGCCTGAAACAGTCGCATCGGTGAGGGTGGCCACTCCGCGGAACTGCCGTCGCAGCGACCGTGAAACGTTCCGTTAAGAAACGTTACCGAAATGATGAAATTACTCATGAATTTCTCTAACAATAAATTGATGTCGTGTTTTCGAGGAGCTGAAAGCGAACTTAGCCGGACATTTCAAATGTCCGGCTAAGCAGTGCATTATTTCTCTTTCTTTTTGAGGTCAGCCTTGGCGAGTTTTTTATCAAACGGAACCGTCTTGCTTTCACCGATCCCAAAATCTTTCGCAGCTGCTTGTGCGAACTCCAAAGCTTGTTCATGTGTGATCTGGGCATCCTTGCGTTCACCATTACCATGGACTTCCTTGAACTCGCGAGTTTGATCGGGATTTAGAACCAGGTTGCAGCCCTGGCGTAGGTATCCCGTTGTAGGGTATGTGAAGGCAACAAGTGCAAGGCCCAGGATATAACGTTGAAGCTTCTTGCGCTCTTCAGGGTCTGTAGTTCGGCATGTTTGCCGCAATGCAGACAGGGACAATGTCGCGTCTCGGCGAACCCCACCATCGGCGATGATTCCACCGTGTGAACCGGATGCAGGAACGTGGATGAATCCACGTTCTGAATATGCATCCCGAAGTTTTTTGTCTTTTGTGTCTTCAAGTAGTCCATCATCGATGTAAGTCGTTGCTGGCGTGAATTGAGCTGAGCGGGTGAGCTTTCGCACATCGAAGGCGCGAATGGTGGAGGTCAGCAAACGTGGCAGCTTGGCTTGAGTATCTCGCGAGTCCCAGACGCCGAAGACCAATGATGTCGGCGCTGATTTCGCAAGAGGTAAACAGTCTCCTTTCAGCACTGCTTGAAAGGCTGCGTTCAACTCTGTTGCAAGCTCAGAGCAACGCACCAATGCGTCTCCGGCGCGGTGACCTGCTTCGAGAATACTGACCTCTTTCTCACCGGCCTGCACCCGAAGTTGTGGGACCAATTCTTCGTAGCGGCCATCGCATTCACGGTCGTCAAAGATTGGTTCGATACGATTGGCTTGCGATCCAACACTATCGATGAGGCAGATATTACTTCCATCATCGAAAGTATCGATGTTGTAACCGCCAGCAAAAACGCGACTGTTCTCTGCAGCGGCATAGGTCGCTGGGAAGATTACGCCGTCGGTCCCTTCCACTGACATCAGCGGTTCGCGAATCACAAGTGCTGCGGGGCCATTGTCAGCGAGGTAATTGTCGTAAGCGTCAAGTTTAGACATCGTTATTCTCCGTTCAATTGGGCTGGAAGAAAAGATTTGAGATACTTCGTGCGATAAAGCAGGGGGAATGTCAACTTCTGCTGACCGGGAACCTGAGATCCCGAGGACGCCATACAAGCGGCCGCAGGTGGCAAAGCTGGAATGGTCCAGGGGGAGTAGGTGTAGGCGTTATTTTTCGTGTCGGCCAACGAGCGAAAACGCTGAAGTCCGATGAATGCGAACAGTTGCATCAACGGTCTGGTGGCGCCGCTCATTTTCAATGGATCAAGTGAAAACCCAGCATCGAGTGGTGAAGACTGCACACTACTATCTGAGTCAAAGTTAAAGTCGACACTTTCGCCGCAAGTATGCTGGAGCCAGTCTTCGCTAGGGACATCGGCGTATTTTCCTGCGTCAACAGGCTTCTTCATGTCGAGAGCGATATTGATGACAGACTGTTGGCCTGCCCAAGTCTTGAAGCGACTGCCACCTGCACGATTGTCGAGAAACCAATCCATGGTCAGGTGAAATGGGGCATCCAAGACTAAGGGCAATTCTCTCCAAAGTTTGTCGTATTGCTTCCGCTCTTCTGCCTGACTCTTGGAACGCTCCTTCGTAGTCAATGTTTTTAAAAATTCGTATCTTTCAAGCTTATCTGGTTCCATCGTGTTGCGAAGCTCGCAGTTGATTAATGCTTGCAAAAGTCCTTCCGCATTCGCCGTGGAATCTTCCGTAGCAATACAAAAGTGCAATAACGATTCATCAAACCAGCCTTCAGCTCCGTTCCACAGACGGTCTGCGAGTTCAAGCAGACCGCAGCAGGCGAAGAATTGACCGGGGTTGGTGACATCGACATTGATTCGAATTGTTGGTTCAGGAGTCATGCAGTCACCTCATTGTCGGTTGTCTCTCGAACTGGTGCTGGACGGGCACTCGCTGCATAGTCTGCCGACCGGAATAACGACTCAAGCCACGCTAACCCCCAGCGACCGAATCGGCGTTGCAATCGGGCAAAACGCCGCGGCACTTCTTTCGCTATCTCGTCGGAGAGTTTTTGCGAATACTTCGGGTCGAAAACTTCGTCGATCGGAAAGTGAGGACGCCCGCGCCCATGATGAACCGCGATCAAGTGCAGTACGATGTCGCGTTGCTCTTCATTCATCTCTACAAATTCGGAATAGGCAGTCACGAACTCCTGCCGATCCTCTTCACTGGGGTGCAACAGATTAAGCAGCGATCCGAATTCGTGCCGATAACGGGTTGACTCAATCAGCTGACCCCAGTTTTTCGCTTTACCAGACTTTTCATAAGGAACAGACGGGCTCGGGTTTCCGATGCTGCGCTGCCAGACTGTTCGTCGCTTTCCGAAATCGTGAAAACGAGCAGCGAGAATCAGAGCGTGCCGAATTTCCGGAGCAGTAGAGAGAAGCGAATCGCCAATCTGGGTCGCGTACTCGATGACTTGTTCAGTATGCTGCGGCCAGGGAATAGGCTCTATCACTGTCGCTTTGGAACCGTCGTCGTCACCACGATTGGGGCTCACGTACCAGTTCCAAAAACACATCTCGTTTTCATCAGGGGTATCGGAGTGGTCGGCTAACCCCTGATCCGAGAACTCAGAACTCGTTTGAAATGATCGAATCAGCCGCATGCCTGCTGGCTTTTCGCTTCCCATGATACGACGTCGATGATATCCCGCTGTCTGCTCTTCGTTTTGCCATAAGTCCGCAATATCATTAGCTGTCTCGGAACTCGCATCGAACAGCCCATTTTTATCTAAGCCACCGACTTTAATGGTGAGCTGGCCGTCAGTGATTTTTGGTGGCAAGAGCACCAATCTCGGTGAGAACCGTTTTTTGTCTCCCTCAATGATTTTGAGTAGGTCGGTGATCTCAGTTTTGTCGTCTTTGTTCGTTATCCAGACTGGTATGGGTGGGAATTCCTTGCCTGCATGGTCCTTTTCTTTGTGGAAATCTTTCTCGATGCGCTCGTGAATTTTCTTCAGGCGATCAAAGATGCGTTCGCTTCGATCGCTGAGAATTTCGTGTGGTTTAAGTGGATAGTCAGCGAGGAGGTCATCTGCTGTGAGTTTATTCTGTTGCAGGATTTCCGGCGTGATTCTCTCAACTTCTTCACGCCAGGCAACTTCGGTTCGTGGAGGTTCCCAATCAGTGATTCCATGCAAATACTCTTCTACCGGTGGACGCCCCGGCAGGTCTCGAACGGTGGTATTCGCCCAAGCGTCGAAAAGAATGTCCGACGTGTACAGCACCTCCGGTGGTGGTGAAAAGGCCGAATGCTTTGCAGCTTTGTCCAACGCATCCAATGCCGCAGGGCTGGCACTTCCATTTAGCTCTTTCAGCAGTTGTAGCGTTCGATGGCGTGAGAGGTCATACTTGAGTTCTGGTTTGCTTGCAGTTTCCTCTTCAGTGGCAAACTCAGTTGGATGAACCACATGAACTTCAGTTCCATTGCATGCACCAAAACGGTTCACACGACCGAGTCGCTGTGCCATGCTCTCATAGCTGGTAAGATCACAAATAAGATGATCTGCCGAGATGTTGACACCGACCTCTCCGGCACTCGTGCAGACAAGATAAACCGTCTCATCCTTGAGTTCTTTAGCCTCTACATCCGGTCGAAAACGTTTGAAAACATCGGTCTCGGTGAGTCGGTTTCGTTCTAGCCCTCGCATCGTTCCGGTGAGAGTCGCAACGAATCTTTCGGTGTTCTTGAGTTTTAATTTCCGTAGTTCTTTCTCAATGTTTTGAGAAACTTTCTCGACGGTTTCGACGTTGCGGGCATAAACCAGGACCGCTTTGCCCGTCTTCTGGTAATTCAGGGCCAGCGTAGTGAGAGTGTCGATCAGATCCTTCTTCTCATTGTCGACAGGATGCAGATGCAACTCCTTCTCAGCTGTGATTCGTTGTTTGACGACCGGGTTTTTATGGTCGTCACTGTCGAGTTCGAAGGCGGCAGTGTCACTCGCACGAGCCGTTGCAGAGAGTGCCATGACTCGTAATGGCTGCTGGTCAGTTGAATTCACTTGTTCAGCACGAATCTTTTCAAGCAGTTTTTGAAACGCAGGCTCAAGATGCGCCTCGTCATGCGCTAACAATGAGTTCTGACCGAGAAAGCCAGCTTGCATTGGCTTTGTCTTAAAACTACAGCGATAACCGCTGAAGAGCAGGCGGCTCCCGATCATGTCGATCGTACCACAGATCACTGCTGGTCGGGCAGGATCTTGCGACCATTCTTGATTGTCGGCGAATTGTCCTCGCAGTGTGCTGATGGCAAGTGGAACCTGATTGTTGTCTTCGTCAGCAAGCTTCAGTGAACACATTTCATTGAAGATGCCTAAAAGTTGCGGGTGGTTCAAAAGGTTTTTACGAATCTTTTCCACTTCAACAGTCGTCTGATCGACAACCGTCCGACGATTCACTACGTAAACTAATCGTCGTGGCAAATCAGGATTGTTTGCGAGGGCAATCAACCAGATGGCAATGACAGATGTCTTACCTAGACCCGTCGGCAACAGGCAGGTTTCAGGGATGTCGTTTTGGAGAAAACGTTCATACAAACGTTCCTGCCACGGAAACGGGGGATGGTCAGTCAATGTTGCAAACGTCTCGCGGAAATCGATTGATGATGGCATCAATTCACCTTTCAATTATTTCAATACGCTGGGCAGTGATTTCTTCTTGCGGAGGGCGACGAGTTTCCAGAGGAGGGTTTGTTCGTCATCGAAGCCGGTTGCGAGTTTCGCAGCAGCGAGGAATTCTTCTCGGTAAGGCGGTTCCGGTCGTCGGTTTCAGGAGTCTTTGCCCGAGGGGGAGTCTGGCTGTTTTTCCAAGCTTAAGGTCGAGGCTCGCGCGCGGAGTGTCGCATGGGCGAGGCTGCGGGTTGCGTCTGTGGGGGCAAGCTGGTTGCTCAACGGGTAATTCGGCGCTTTGCTGTTGCGCAGTGTTGCTACGGGCGGTCTTCTGGCTGACGCCGAATCCTTCAGGGAATTCTTTCAAGATCCAAGCTGCACACGTTTTTCTTAAGCTATTTAGCGATAGCCACGGTTGCAGGTGATTAGTTGCACTTACCAATTTTGGCCCTCTTTAAATCATTTCAAGCCCATTAGGATAACCGCAGTTCATTTTTCAATCAACCGTCCTTTTCAAGATGCAATTGATCGATTTTAATGTTAGCGAACCAAGGGGGGCAGGTGGGACACTGCATGTCCGACCTGACGTTAGAATTCTCAAAACTCGATGAGCGAAGCTTGAACCGATTCAGCTTCCCCGTATTGGAATCGTCACTCTGGTTTCAAAACGCTCGCACAAAAGCCACTCATCTTGTCGATCGTGATCTTCTTCGTGTCAGGCGCGAAACCTCCTTCAGTCGCCATTGCCACTAAGTATTTCAGGGCACAATAACTGGGCAGAGGCTGGTATGGCTCAAGAATTTACGCCGACTCACGACCGGCTGGGAATTCTACATACACCTGCACCAAACGTTCTGGCACCCGGGGAGAAGTTCACTATCCGCAAAGAGTTTCAGGGCTGATTCTAAACAATTTTTTTCGTTCTTGGGAACGTAACTCGCTTGTACCAAATACTGCAGTGTCAATTATGATGGGAGCGAATTCGTTCCCTCATGTTGTGGAAAGACTGATGCTGAATCATTTTATCGACTTGAAATTCCTGAAGGCACTTTTCTTTGTCTCTGTTATTGTCAGCAATGCTGCGGCTGCGGAGAAGGGAGTTTTTCGTGCTGGGGCAGCAAAGGTGGATATCACACCCGCACTCGGTGTTTCACTCGACGGCCCGATCAGCAAGAACGGTGTCGTTTCTGGAGTGAACGATCCATTACATGCGCGGGCACTGGTTCTCGATGACGGACAGATTCGATTGGCAATTGTTGTCTGTGATACATGCATGATCAGTCGTGATGTCGTCGACGCAGCCAAGCGACAAATCGTGAACAACTCAGGGATTGCAATCGAACGGATTCTGATTGCGGGCACACACACTCATGCAACTCCTCGATTGACCCATGTTGGCACCGCTCCTCTTGATGACGAATACCACTCACTCGTTTCGAATCGGATCGCCGAAGCTGTTCAAACAGCCGAGGGGAATTTAGCACCCGCCAGCATTGGGGGCGGCTCATTTAACCGTCCTGATCTGATTGCCTGCCGGCGATTCCTCTGTGAACCAGGGAGCGTTGAACCAAATCCATTTGGAGAAACTGGTGAAAGAATTAAATCTGTTGCAGGAAAAAGTACTGCGGTCATAGAACCAGCTGGACCTGTTGACCCTCAGTTTTCTGTTCTTTCAGTTCGACATACCGACGGACACCCCTTGGCTATCCTGGGAAACTTCAGTGTCCACTACTGCGGAGGCTACCGACGTGGCATCGTGAGCGCTGACTATTTTGGTCAGTATGCTCAAGCTCTTGAAACTGAGCTCGACAAGGAGTCTGACCATCCACCGTTTATCGGAATCATGTCGAATGGCACCAGCGGGAATACCGGAGCCATTCGCTCTGGTGGGAAAAAATACAAGCCTTATGAATGGCTGACTCTGGCAGGTCGGATGCTGGCGCAAGATACGATTGCCATGCTGAATAAGATCGACCACCGCACTGATGTTGATCTCGAGATGCAGCAGAGAGACCTCAGCTTGAGTGTTCGTCGCCCCGATCAGGCACGTGTCGACTGGGCCAAAGACCTATTGAGCAATCTCGATCAACCACAACCGCATCGCTGGTCGAAAGTGTATGCGCAGGAAGCAATCCACCTCAGTAAGTATCCACCGACGATGCCGATGATGCTGCAAGCCATTCGGATCGGAGACATTGGCATTGCCGCGGCTCCTTGTGAGGTATTTGCAGAGACCGGATTGAAGATCAAAGAACAGAGTCCCCTCAAACAGACTTTTACAATCGAACTGGCCAATGGATATGGTGGTTATTTGCCGCCAGCCGAACAGCACGCGCTTGGTGGATACGAAACATGGCCTGCCCGTTCCAGCTTTCTAGAAGTGGAAGCAGAAGCCAAAATCAGACAGGGTCTGCTGGAACTATTGACACACGTTGCTCAGGATGCAAAGCCTTAAAGACGATTGCACGGCATCGTGATTCGCTTTTCCAGAACCCTGGTTCCGGGAGTCACCCATTCGTTTTCGAAGACATTCCAAAGCAATGGCGCATGAAAACCTGCGTACGAATTCGAAGAACTATCTCCAGTGATCCAAACAGGAAAGTGTGAAGTTTTCAGTGCCAACAAAACCAACGCTCTGAGCGATGTCACCATGGTTGGTGAACCATTGATGTCGATACGTTGTCAATTTTCGAAATCTAGCTGATGATAAGACCAGTTGAAGAGGGAAGTCGTGCCGAAGCAGATTCCAGAATGTCCGTCCCCGTATAGGACCGCTATACGAACATGCTCTCTACGCTATAACTCAGCTAAGGTGTTTTTTTGAAGCAATAGCTTTGCGATTTCGCTATCCCACTCGGGTGTTAGTCGAAAGCGTGAGACTCGACGAATTTTTTTGGCTAAGTTAACCAGTTGGCGAGTGTTGGGGGCGATCCTGTAAAATTGTGCTGTGGTTCGTAGGGAAGCGATGTTTGGGGACATTAGGCGTGTATAGACATTGGTCAGAAAATGTAACGCTTGTCGGAGTGATGTTTTTCGGAATAAAAGTGTATCGCCCAGATGATCACTTGTTGTCAGGTGTTCAGACGATTAGTCTTTGGGCCAATTGTCTGAACCTCAGACAGGGATGGGCGGATATTCACTGATGTGAAAAAGCGGGCGGAGATCCGCCGTCGTGTCCTGAACGGCGAGCTCAGTAAGCGATCTACATGTCGAGAGTACGATGTGCACTTGGAAGACGCTGGAAAAAACTGAGGTTCACCGAACTCCGGGGGGCCGGTTGAGCCAATGGATACAGCGACGAAGCGCTTGACGGATATCTATAAGGGAAGGCGTGATGACGAAGCGTCATGATGATCGAGCGGGTCAACACATACTCCTGACTGCGTTGGGGGCACAGTCGCGCATGACGCGATATTCGTTGAATGGTGTATCAGCGGAAGCAGAGCTGACGCCCCTCGCACTGCTGCAATGTCTGCCGGAATTGGATCGACCGAATCGAGTGGTTGCCCTGGTCACTTCTGGCGCGAAAAGCTCGACCTGGAAGACATTCTCTGAGTCCGTTCAATCACTCGTGGGAATCGAGGCCGAGTTGGTCGAAATCCCTGATGGCCGAAATGCTGAGGAGATTCGGCAGATCATCGAACGGGCTGCCAAAGCGTTCGGCGATGACGTTCATCTAACATTGGATGTGACGCAAGGTTTTCGGCATTTCCCGTTCGTTCTTTATGCTCTTGCTCTGTATCTAACGTCACTACGCGGGATCACACTTCGTGGAGCCTACTACGGAATGCTCGAAGGGCCAGACGATCCGAAACCGATTGTCGACCTGAAACCGCTCCTGGAGCTTCCGGAATGGTTTCACGCCGTGCGAGTGTTTCGCGAAACCGGTTCAGTGAAATCCCTGGCAAAGACAATCCAGCGTACTAAAGAAGAAAACTCCACGTCAGCTGCTGTGGATACCATCGTCGCATCTATTGAGGAACTGTCCTTCGCCTATGAATCTGCGATTCCGTTGGAGTTAGCAGAGGCTTCGAGAGCCGTATCCTCAGAACTTTCTGGCGGCTTCCCCGAGTCCGTCTCCTCAACGATCCCTCTATCTGCTCAGTTGTCAGCGTTGTTGAATGACACTTGCCGAACCTTCCGCAATGATCGCTCGTCGTTGCAGACCGAACTAACAGGAAAACAGACTCATTGGAAGTCCATTATTCTGCTTGACCAAGACGAGCTGAAAAACGAGGCCAAGCTGATTGACTTGTATCTTTCCCGAGACCAGTTGCCATTGGCTCTTGGACTAATGCGGGAATGGGTCGTCTCGTATCTTATCTTCCGGAGTGGCGCAAGCGAATCGTGGTTAGACAACTCTTGGGGTGGTGCCCGCTCCAGTGCAGAAAGAAGCCTTGGGGCACTTGCGGCAATACAACGAGACAGAGAGGGCAGACGTGCCAGTGGGATTACGCTAGATGATAACCAGAAAGCATGGGCAGAGTTTTGGAATCGGCTTACGGAACTCCGGAACGAACTTCACCACCATGGAATGAAGAAGCCTGTTGTCGTATCCCGTCCACCAAACATGAAAAAAGTCTTGGCATTCTGGAACAGTCTGAAGGCGTTCGACGCTTCAGCACCCGACCTACCAGCATTGGGTGGCAGTCATGGTAACCTATTGCTTACAGCTCTTGGGACAACGCCAGGCGTCCTGTTTTCAGCCTTGAAAAACGCTCCTGGTGTCACTCGTTGTATCGTGATTTGTTCTGAGCAATCGCGATTGACGATTGAGTCAGCAGCAGGTGAAGCAGGCTTTTCTGGGAAAATCAAACCGATTCAGATGGCCGACCCACATGGTGGCTATCCCGAAGAAGAGAAGATGTCATTCGAGGCAGAATCGAAACGATGGCTGCTAGAATCAGATAGCGTGCTTGTGAACCTGACAGGCGGAACGACGCTGATGGGGATGGCGGTCCAAAACCTGGCAGATGCTGCGAGATCTTTGAATCGCGATTGCCGTCGCTTTGTCCTCGTGGACCGCAGACCTCCGGATCAACAGCGATCACATCCATTTGAAAAAGGAGAGGTTCGATGGCTGGATACCCCTTTGGAGATTACTGATGCAGACGATTAGTGCGACCTATCGTGTCACAACGCCGATGTTTATTGGTGGAGCGGATCAACAGGCTGAGTTGCGGCTTCCCAGTTTCAAGGGGGCACTCCGATTTTGGTGGCGGGCCTTAGCCTGGGATCGCTGCCAGGAAGTCAAGAAACTTCATATGGATGAAGCGGCTCTGTTCGGCAGCAGTGATGAAGACGTTGGTCAATCGAAGGTCTTGATGAGAATCATTTCCACGAATGCCGAGCCGACCGTCTGCTGTCCTCCAGAACAACTGATGGATGGTAATCGCGAAGTGGGTGAAGGTGCCCGGTATCTCGGATATGGCGTTATGGAAGCCTTTGCCAGCCACAAGAAGGGGACCAAAGCAGCCCAGCTCACTCGTTCCTGCCTGCTTGCTCCGTTCAGCTTCACGGTCGAGTTGTTATTCAAACCAGGTGTGTCGGAAGAACAGCGGAATCAAGTTGTGCGAGCACTCAAGGTTTTGGGATTGCTGGGGGGAGTGGGCAGCAAGTCTCGTAAAGGCTATGGCAGTTTGACGCTGACGTCACTTCGCATCAAGCAGAAACGTGACGAAGAGGAAGCGGAGGATTGGATGCCTCCTGAGAACCCGCAAGAGCTTGTTGAGCGACTCAGCGAACTGCTTGGTTCGAGGCAGATTCGAGCAGGCAATGCCGACGCTTCTGTGTTCGACAATCTTCCCGAGTGGACGGCGTTTTCACCGGCTTCGCGGATTCTCGCATTGCCTCCTGATGGCCGGGATCGAACGCCGTTGGCGTTACTGGATCGCGTGGGACGAGAAATGGTCCGTTACCGGAGTTGGGGAAGGAATGGAAAGGTGCTTGGCAATCAGCCAAGAGAGGAAAACTTCAAAAAGGACCACGATCTCATGAAGGCGCACTCGTCATCGAGAACGACACATCCAGAGAGAATCGTATTTGGGCTTCCCCAGAACTATGGCAATCAGTCTTATCAGCGGATTGGTCCACAAGGGGCAGGACTAGATCGGCGAGCCAGTCCACTGATTGTTCATATCCATCAGAGTGAAGATAGATCGCTTCCGATCGCTGTTTGCACGCTGTTTCCCTCACGTTTCCTGCCGGGTGAGTCACCGTGTATTGACGTGGGTGGCAAGAGTGTGGAGTTAGAGTCGCATCTTTGGGAACCAATCGAGAAGTTCTTCGATCGGTTACTCAGTCAAGGACAGCGCAAGGAGCCTTTCGGAACGGCCTTGGAGGTGAAGCATGGCTGAACAAACTCGACTTCAGTTGACGATTGGTCCGGTTCAGACATTTGTGGCGCAGTCTCGCCGGACGCGGGACTTGTGGGCCAGTTCCTATTTGCTTTCTCATCTGGCTGGCGTGGCCATGCGAGCGATTGAAGACGCCGATGGGCGGATCGTGCTTCCCTATCGCGGTCAGCATGACAATGAAGCGAAGGAGGAATCACAGTCAAGAACACGACACGGACGCTGGCCCAACCGTTTTGTTGCAGATGTTGAAGATGGCAAGGCAGCCGCTGCTGCTGCTGCTGCTAAACAGGCGATTGACGAAACCTGGAAGGCAATCGCCGATTCGGTCTGGAAGAAGTGCTTCGGCGAACAGGCTTCAGCACAAACAAAAGCGACTTGGGAGCGGCAGATCGGAAACTTCTGGGAAATCAGTTGGGTAATTTCGCCGGCGGATTCGTCGAACCTGTTTGATCCGCTCGCCCAACGCAAGAACTGGCGGACAACTCCGGTCACTGCCGAGCCGGGCGACCACTGCACGATGATGGGCGATTTTCAGGAACTCTCTGGATTCATCCGGTCAAAGGAAAGGAAAAATCAAGACAAGTTCTGGGAGCAGTTGCGGGAGAAACTGGGCGGCCGGCACTTGGGAAAAGACGAACGCCTGTGTGCGATTGCACTCATCAAGAGAATGTTCCCGCTCGTCGCCGAAACTGTGATTGGTGCGGACTTGCAAGCGGCTAACTGGCCATCGACGCCGTATATCGCTGCCATCCCCTGGCTGGGGAAGGTTGGAGCGTCGAATCCTGACGCCGCAAAGGACTATGCGACGAGGATCAGGGATCAGGTCGAAAGACCGCTTGGAGAAAAGAACGCGGAGATTCGTTCTCTCAGCTCGATTCCGAATGTGGGCGACTTCTTTCAACTGGACGGCAACTTCTTTCACGAAACGGCGCTGGCCAACGCCAAGGACATGCCCCTGGGGTTATCCGAAGCGGATGAGGCGAGAGTTCGTGGCGAGTTGTTGACGAAACTCAATGAGTTGTACCGAACGGTTCAGTCTCGTCCGAGTTCCTTCTACGCATTATTGCTGATGGACGGCGATTCGATGGGTGGGCTGCTGTCCGAGGCCAGAGAGAAGTCCTCAGAAAGTGAGCAGGCCGTGACGCGGGCGCTTGGTCAGTTTGCCGATCAGGTTCCGAAAACTGTGTGTGAGCATGACGGAGTGACCATCTACTGCGGTGGTGATGACGTGCTGGCAATGCTTCCGGTACCCAACGCACTTCGCTGTGCGACCGCCCTTTCGGATTTGTACCAGCAATCGTTTAATAATGTTTGTGATTCAGGTGTCGCCAAAGAAGCTACGATTTCAGCTGCAGTTGTCTATTGTCCATTTCGTGCCCCACTCCGCGAAGTCTTGAGTTCGGCTCATCACTTGCTGGATGACGTTGCCAAGGATCAAACGGGCCGAGACAGTCTCGCGATCGCTGTGATGAAATCATCCGGTCTCGCCGCGCAATGGTCGGCTCCGTGGAAAGAGATTCGCAAGGACAATCAGACGATTCTGGATTTGCTTGCCGAACATCTGCGCGGAACGGGAGACCGCCCCAGCGAGTTGTCGTCAGGGTTTCTGTATCAGATTCGAGAGCGATTTGCGCGGTTGACAGACCAGCCGTTGAGTAAGCCGGGTAGTTTCGGCCATCTTCCGGAAGGGATCGACCTGGAAGTTCTCCTGAGAGCGGAATATCTGCGTGTCAGCAATCTCCACGGCCAGATCAATGAGCAAACGGATTCCCCCTCAGAAGCGGGAAATGATCTGCTGGGATTATTGACAACGGTCTGTCGACGTATTTACCGCGACAAAGACAAGCAAACTCATATCAACGAGTTGTCGCTAGGAATGGACGGTCCACTGGTGGTTCGCTTCCTCGCCAGTGAAGGAGAGGAGACGACACGATGAACACACGAATGATTTCATTCAGTCCGGTGGATGCCTGGTTCTTTCGGGATGGTCGCCCCTATCACCTGGGCGAATCAGGGCAGACCGATGTACAGAGCCTGTTTCCGCCTCACGCACCCACAGTGATTGGAACCGTACGTGCCGCTTTAGCTCGGGGACAAGGTTGGGATGGACGAGGCGCCTGGAATAATGATCTCCATTCCACTCTGGGGAACGGTGCCCACGATATCGGGGCACTCCGTTTCACTGGACCATTTCTAACGCGCAAACAACAAACACTTCTTCCGGTTCCGTTGCATCTTCTCGGAGGTCTAAGAGAGCTATCTGATGCTGTGCGATGGACACCAACCACCTTCCTCGCACCGTCAGAAACGGCTCTGGAATGTGATTTGGGGAATGTGCGTTTTCCCGTTCCGCTGAATCATCCGAAGGAAGGACAACTCAAAGAACCGGCTGAGATGTGGGTGACCGTCGATGGTTACAGCCGGATTTTGCGTGGCGAATCTCCTGAGCAGGATTCTCTGTTTCATTCTGACCAACTCTGGAAGACCGAATCACGAGTGGGACTGGCGCGTGATCACGCATCCCGTTCCGCCGAGGAGGGAAAACTGTACAGCCCTTCCTTTGTCCGGCTGCACAAAGAGGTTCAGCTCGCCGTCTGGGTGGATGGAATCCCTGATGACTGGACGATCCCCGATCTGAACACTTTTGGTGGGGAGTCCCGGCTTGCCCACTGCGAAACTGAACAGTCCGAACGGCCATTGCCAGAAGTGCCCGCCGACAAAATCCGAGAGTCCGGACGGTTTACGGTCAGTCTCTTGACGCCGATGTTGTTGCCTTCCACCGCAACAGGGCAGCAAACACATCCACAGCCGGGAGAAACGCTCCACAGTCTATCAGGGGCGAAAATCGTATCGGCTTGTGTCGGGAAGCCGATTCGGATTGGTGGTTGGAACTCTGTCCACCGAGAACCGGAACCGCTGCTGGCCTATCTGCCAGCCGGATCAACCTGGTTCTGTGAACTGACTCGCCCCGATGCACTGGATTCACTTTTGAAAATGCACGGACAAACCATCGGCGATAAGCCTGACCACGGTTTCGGGCAAATCGTGATCGGAGCTTGGCCGACAAGCAAGGGAGACACCTTATGAAGACGATGTTGTATGGCTTGTTAGCCGAGTCCCCCATCCATCCCGGAGCAGGACAATCCACGGGATTCGTCGATCTGCCAGTTGCCCGAGAAGCCGCCACCGATTACCCGGTCATCGTCGGATCGGGAATGAAAGGTGCGTTGTTGGGTATGGCACGGGATCACGACTGGGACGAATCCCAACGTAACGATGTGTTTGGAAAACATGACAACGCAGGTGGATTGCTAGTTTCGGATGCGCGGCTCTTGCTGTTGCCAGTGCGGAGTTTGACATCCAGCTACATGTGGCTGACGTGCCCCCATCTCATCGATCGGTACGATCGAGACCGAAAACGGACTCTGGACAGCGACGATCAACTTCAGTCGATTGTCCTTGAAGATGTTGCTGAGCAGCCTCCGCAGTATCTTGGTCCCGATGTAGGGGAACTCTTTCTGGAAGAGCGACAGTTTGCTCGCGCTGGTGATTTACCGGACGGGCTGATAGAGACCCTCATTCCCCTGTTCGCCCACGACAAAGCGTCTGCTCGACTCAGTAAACAACTGGTCGTCGTCTCCGATGACAGCTTTACTTGGTTTGCGCGGTACGGCTTGCCTGTGAACGCCCGCAACATCCTCAATGAAAAGAACAAAACGAGCAAGAATCTATGGTACGAGGAAACGCTACCTCCGGATTCGCTGTTCTATTGTTTGCTTGCAGAAAGAAGTGCTGGCGCCTTGGGCAAGGTCAATGAACTGTTTGGAAAACGCCCGTACATTCAGGTCGGCGGAAACGAGACCATCGGCCACGGATGGTTTGCGCTCAGTGCGCCGCAGGAAGGAGGTACACAGTGACCAACAAAAGCCCATTCCTCACTCGCGATCAACGCCGAGCGCAGCACGCCCTGAGCAAGGTTCGTGAAGTGCCTGACAAACTACAATCGGATTATCAAACCCTCGTCAAAGGCTTTTCAGCAACGATCGTCACGAACGGTCTTGGTCAAGCATGCGCGATGCTGCTGGCCAAAGCCGAAAACAAAGATGCAAGCAATAGTGCTCATCGTCGCCTGTATGAACATCTGAGCGATTGGCTACTCACGGAAGCTAAGGTGTATCCAGACGATACGAAAGAGCTGATTGAAGCAGTGATCGGCCACGGACAGTCCCAATATATCCGTGCGCAAGCCGAATCGCTGGCCTACCTGGACTGGCTTAAAAAGTTCGCACAAGCATATCTCTCGAAAAAGGAGGATTGACATGGTTCGTCCTCTCTACTGTGATTCATCACCAAGATTCGAGTTTGGAAGTTCGCACGCTGGACTTTGGTACGACAAATTCTGCGACCAATGGCAAACAGGCTGGACACTTCCAGCTAAGCAAAAGGTTGAGTGGATCAAGCAAGTTGCCTGCGACCGACCGATCGGCGATCAATCGTTGATTTTACAGCACGTCGATCGCCAGAAAGATTTGGTGACGAAAAACCTGAACGGGGTTTGTATACAGCTTCATTCCGAGAGTCGATTTGTGACGGGCCTGGGACAAGAGCATCCGGTGGAAAACGGGTTTGCCTGGCATCCAACACTCGGCGTTCCGTATTTGTCGGGATCAAGCGTCAAGGGATTATTGCGAGCTTGGGCGCGTCACTGGTGGGCAATTGATGTTGAAGGTGAGGATCGCAAAAAGCGGTTGGCACAGATTGACGCAGTCCTGGGAAACCAGGATTCGGTCGGGGCTGTCATCATCTACGACGCCCTGCCAACGCAGCCGGTGCAGTTAGAAGCCGATGTGATGACGCCTCACTATAGCAGTTACTATCAGGGTGATGGGGCTCCCGGCGACTGGATCAGTCCGGTGCCGATTCCGTTTCTCGTCGTCGCTGCCGGGACACCGTTCCAGTTTTCTTTCGCTCCTAGAACTCCAGCGGCAAAAGAGTACCTGCCAATCGTCGAGGACTGGCTCAAAGAAGCCCTCCAATGGCTCGGCGCCGGAGCAAAGACTTCAGCCGGCTATGGTCGTTTCGGAGAAGCGAATGCTCAAACAACAGCATCACAACAACGACTCCAAAAGTCTTTTGACTTGCCAAAACCCTTTGACGGCACCGTAGAGGCGACGTTGCTCACAGAGAAAACGAAAAAAGGTGGCTGGAAGGCAAGCCATGTATCCACGGGCATTTCTGGTCCCGTTCAGAATACCAACGATGTACCATCCGAGAAGCAGGCTGGCGATACTATTCCACTGATTGTTGCTTCAGCGAAGCCGAACGAGATTGCATTTCGCTATCCGACCGACGCGGAGCAGCAACGAGCCGCTCGCTCTAAGGAGAAAACAAAATCGAAGAACAATACAAATCGGAGACGGTAGGCAACTGGCAGAGATTCAACCGCCGCACAGCCACTTTGCTGTTGTCGTAGCTGATGCGTGTTGGAACGCCACCAAAGAGGTTAAAACACGAACGTGTCCCTCCTGAAAGAACTCGGTGCACTCTCTGGGAAACGCCTGGATGCAGATGGCATCGCGGAATGGGGCAGTGGAAGAAAGACCTCCTTGTTCTGCTGTCGGAGTCTCTGCACAGTATCAACAACAATCGTCAGACCACCGTCGTAGCCTTGCGAGGGATTGACTCCAACGTCGCAGTCTCCACCAAAGCATGCTATCAGCTCAATTCAGAGGAGGGCGAGTCAGTTTTATTTGAAATCTGATGGAACAGCAGCTCTGTTTTTCTTGAAATTTACAGCTCGTTTTCATGAGTCAGAGTTTGCGCACCCATTGAAAAATTGCTCTAGCAGAATTTGCCGAATTCTGATTAGACTCTTCAATGTCCCCTTCCTGACTCCTCATTTCACTTTCTTCCCTTGTTTCAAACATGACTCACACAACAATACGTTGGAGGAAATACGTCCACTTTGTCTGTGTGGCGATTCTATTGGGAAGCTTGGGATGCGTCTCCCCGTTTAACACGCGGACCCCAACTGTTGTGCATCGTCCAGCTGAAATGGAGCGTCGTGAGGCACAGATTCACGACCCTTATCCTGACAAAGTGTTTGGTCCCGATACCGGATTTCGCCCTCTCGGATTCAACGAACAACGTTCCGAGCCTCAGCGAGCCAAGGACCGTTTTTACACAGCGATGCTCAGATCGCAGAACGCAAATCCATACGCAGCGCCGCAATCCATGGCTCCCTATCCTCAGCAAACGTACGGGCAACCTGCTTATCCTCAGCAGGGATATGTGCCGCAGCAAACATATGCGCCTCAACAGCAAGTCATGCAGCCGCAGCAGTACTCGCAATCACAGCCATACATGCAGCCACAGCCACAGCAGCAGCAACAACAGTATGTGCAGCCACAGCCTTACTCTCCTCAGCCGGCAAGATAAAAGAGGCGAGTTCGTTGCCAAGACTTCTGTTGATTATTCCAACTCTTGACCGCTCCGGAGCAGAAAAACAGTTCTGCCTGCTGGCTGAAGGACTGTCGAAGCAGGGCATTGAAGTTGAAGTTGTCGCTCTGACTCGCGGTGGGCCGATGGAAGCACACCTTGCGGCTGCTGATGTGCCCTATTCGATTCTCGGGAAACGCAACCGTTTTGATCTGACGGCTCTAAGAAAACTTCGAAAGTTCATTATTGAGAGAGAGCCGGATGTGCTGCTCTCCTGTTTGTTTGCTGGCAATTCTTATTCACGCTTAGCGACGATTGGGATGGGATCGCGACGTCCCAAAATTCTGATTTCGGAACGCTGCGTTGACTCCTGGAAGTCCAGCTGGCAGCACTGGCTCGATCGGCGATTGCGCTCTCGAACCGATTTGATGATAGCGAACTCCCAAAGCGTTTCTGATTTTTATGCAGCGGGTGGCTTCCCGAAAGATCGCATCCGTGTAATTCCGAATGGTGTGGTTTCTCCTTCTCAACCTGAACTCACCAAAGCCGAACTCTGCGAGGAAATCGGAATTCCGGCGGAGTCAAAATTGATCGCCTTCGTCGGTCGGCTTGCTCCTCAAAAACGATTGAAAGACCTGCTTTGGGCGATGCAAATGCTCCGGCATTCGAGGCCTGATGCATACTTCCTGCTGATCGGAGAGGGGCCTCAAAGATCCGAACTGGAATACTTCGCCCAAGATGCTGATGCCGCTACGCATTCCAGATTTTTGGGCCATCGCGACGATGCTGCTTCGCTGCTGCATCTGATCGATGTTTTCTGGTTGGCCAGCGAATTCGAAGGGATGTCCAACAGCCTGATGGAGGCCATGGCTTGTGGGAAACCCGTAGTCGTCAGTGATATCTCGCCAAACAGAGAACTCGTAGAACACGGAAAAGAAGGCTGGATTGCCAACCTCGGCGACCCAGCTGGGTTCACTCAATACACACTGAAACTTCTCGAAGATCCCGAAGCCGCCCAGAAAATTGGCGCAGCTGGTCAACAAAAAATGGAATCCGAATTCTCCATCAAACAAATGATCGACCGGTTTCACTCACTCATTGCGGAAGTTTGCTCTTAGGGGACTACCAGCGATGAAAAGGTTCTATCGGGAAAACAATTTCTAAGAGACTTTGCTTCTCCCTACGCCATCATGGAGACAGGCATCACAGCAAGGGCGAAACTGACGACAAGTCGCATGATCGACAAGATGACTGCAAAAATGATGACTTCAAAGAGTTCCAGTTCGAAGAACCACATCAGCAAGCCAAAGTAAGTGATCAGTGAGAGGAGGCCACCGAATGGGATGGTCTCTGCAATCGCCGTAGAGAAAACAATCGTGGCAGCAAGTCGCAAGACGGCAGATCCAATGACGCCGAATGAAACCTTCATGATCGCTGCTGTGATAAAAGCGGCAGCCACGCCGGCAACCACGCTCAATAGAGTATACAGCCCGTAAACCAGAATGATGATGAGACCATCTTCCACCCCGGAAGAAGAGACCCCAGCCCAGCAAAGAATCACAGACCCAATCACTAATAAGCCAAGACTGACCTTGTCTTCGTTTTCTTCCAACATGCCATAGCCCTATTTCGAAGTCAGACAGAACTGCTGTTCGAAGTCATCAAGAGGTGGTTTCCCGAATGGGAATGCCCAATCTGAAATTGTTTCGCCCCCTTCAACTTCAGTACTTGTGTGAAAGTCTGAGTGTTCTTTCTTTCCACTTCAAGGGAAGCGACCAAATCGTCTTGTTCTTGACTCTGTTTCGCTCCGCCAAATCGCAGAGTCTTCAGAGAGGATGACAACGGCCCGATTTACCGGAATGGAGCGAGAGCGCCCTGATTCGCAATGCTTAACGCGAATGAGTGACAAATGAACACTTCGAACTGCTTGAGAGCAAGCTTGGTCGTGGCAGACCAGGTCTGCAGCTGGGCATGAAAATGAAAAACCGCATTAAAACTGCGAATTCACAGTATTAATGCGGTTAATAGAAAGCCCAAAAATAGCGGTGGAGGGACTCGAACCCCCGACACGCGGATTATGATTCCGCTGCTCTAACCAACTGAGCTACACCGCCGAGTTTGTGGTTGGCGAGAATAATTATTCAGGTCTGCGGGTGCAATCTTGAATACGCCAGTTCATGAATTTCTGGACAGAACTGCCGATTTCTCGACCATTTTCCAAAGTTTAACACTCGGAGAGGTGCGACACTTTATCAATTCGCCCAAACCTGTAAAGCAATCGACGATGAATTGATCGAAAAGTGTTGACGAAGATCCACTTTTCAGGTTTTTCGTACCGCAATGAGACACAAACCGCTGCGAATCGGTTCAGTGCTCATCCAGGTCATGATAAGGATTGCCAGACTCCCGAAACATGATCTGGTGAGTTTCGGAGACTCAACTGGACGGATTGCCTGACGGAGGATTTTTAATGACGCATCAACGATGGTGGTTTTGTTGTTGGGTGCTGACAAGTTTCAACCAATCCCTATGTTGTTCCAAGTGTCTTAGGTGTACCGGACTTCTCGGTACTGTTCTTCGAAGTATTCTGTGAGCAGGCTATCGGCCTGCAACAGGCCTTTTCTGGTAAGGCGGATAGTGTCGCCATCGACTTCGAGGTAGCCGGCTCGTTGTTGATTGCTGAGAGGTTCAGCGAATTCGACGAGAGGATCGACTCCGAATTTATCGCGAAGCGGCTGCACGGAAATAGAACCTTCTTTCATTTGCAGAACCCATTCGCGGATGAGTTTCTGATGTTCGGTCGGGACCATCGCGCGGTTGACTGGCAATTCTCCTGACTGGACGGTTTGAATGTAGTCTTCGAGCTGATCCTTGTTTTGGTAATGGACGCCTTGCAGGTGTCCAAAACTGGAAACCCCGACAGCAACGATGTCGCCCCCACGGAACAGGTTGTCCCGATAAACAAAGCGATCTGTATCGAGATTTTTGACGAGTTCGTTGCCACTGGAGATCTGGTAACCTGCTGCGAGAAAGCGGTCCATGGCTTCGCTGGCCCAGCGACGTTTCGTAGGCCAGTCTGCTACAGGAGATTGCACCCCCTCTTCCAGAATTTCTTTGGAGTAAACGGTATTCCAGGGAAGTTCCATCTGATAGACGGTTAAGTTGTCCGGCTCCATTTCGAGAGCCTTCTCGACACAATTTTGCCAGTTCTCGTCAGTCTCGCCAACCATGCCTGCGATGAGGTCGATGTTGACCTCTGGGAAGCCGACTTGCTGAATCCACTCGTAGGCTCGCAGGATTTCAGGTGAGAGGTGCGCCCGGCCATTCTCTTCAAGTAGTTCGTCGTTGAAGTTTTCAACGCCGAGTGAGACACGCGTGACACCGATTTCTTTGAGTGTCTTTACCTTCTCCAGGCTTAATGTTCCCGGTTCACACTCGAAGGTGACTTCTTCCGCGCTGTCCCACGAAACGGACTGGCTGAGTCGCTCTCGAAGCATTAACAGTTGTTTCGAACTGAGGTAGGAGGGTGTGCCGCCGCCGAAGTAAACAAACTTCAGGACGCGGTCTTTGATCGCTGTTTGATCACACAGCAACTGAACTTCTTTGTCGAGGGTGTCGACGTAGTTCTTGATCGTTTCTGCATTTTGCTGTGTGTAGACCCGGAAGTAGCAGAACTTGCATCGCTTTCGGCAAAACGGAATGTGCAAGTACATCCCCATCGGAATGCTGCGATCCGGTTCTGCCTGGAGAGCTTCATGAAACTTCGGGGTAAGTTCCTTCTTCCACTGAGAGAATGGAGGATAGTTGGAAATGAAATAGCTGCCAATTTCCGTCGTCGTTTCGCTCGACATTGTTCGTTCCACCTCTGGGACTACAAATTCGCTCTTACAGGACCTGTTGAAGTGATCGACATTGGAATGATCGTCATTTCAGTGGACATCAACGACTGAAAACCGTTGATATCTGCAGGGTGAGTAGAGTTTCTAAAACTGATCCTGAAACTTGAAATTGCTCTCTCTCAAACGTTGAGAAACGAGACGATTCCAGAGGCTTTAGGACTGGTTCTAAATATAATTAAATTGCGAGGAGTTTTCAGTATAGGCAAGCAATGGCTGAAGTTCGAGTCGAGTTCTCTGTCGCCCAGGTTGGAAGTTGCTCATAAAGAGAGCGTTAAGGTGAGTATGAAGTTGTCTCGAAGCGGTCGGCCTCAGGGGGGGGAGTTTATCTTATGCCGTCAAGCTGTCCAGTTTTTGTCTCACTGCAAACAGTTTCAGGGGAAGACGTTACATTTTTGCGAGCGGAAATCCGCAGAGATCCTTGACTCGAAACGGTTCATTTCCCGTATAGTTGTTTATAACCATTCAAGGGGGACATCATGCCGAGTCAAGCATCGACCAAGCCGAAACGCTCTCAGTCGCCGACAGAGAGTCAACATAGTATTGGGAGCTATCTGATTCAGCGGCTCCAGGATTATGGGTTGCGAGACATCTTCGGGATTCCCGGCGACTTTGTTTTGCAGTTTTACGGGTTACTGGAAGAGTCGCCGATTAATGTGGTCGGTTGTACCCGTGAAGATAGTGCTGGCTATGCTGCCGATGGCTACGCGCGGGTGAATGGTTTGGGGGCAGTCTGTGTGACGTATTGTGTGGGGGGCTTAAGTACGTGTAATTCGATCGCTGGTGCGTTCGCAGAGAAATCTCCCGTCGTGGTGATCAGTGGTGCTCCGGGGGTCGAAGAGCGGCTTAATGATCCGCTGCTTCATCACAAGGTTCGTGAGTTCAGCACTCAGCGAGAAGTCTTTGAGAAGATCACGATTGCGGTCGGCGATTTGCACGATCCACTCACCGCGTTTCGGGAGATTGATCGCTGCCTCGAAGCAGCCGTGCGATACAAGCGCCCGGTCTATCTTGAGCTCCCTCGCGACCGAGTTCATACGGTCCCCGATGCTCCTCATACCGCGTTGTGTTCCGTTCATCAAAGCCATAACGGAGCGTTGCAAGCTGCTCTCGATGAGGCTGCTGATCGCATTCAACATGCAAAGTCCCCGGTGATTGTGGCAGGTGTCGAAATCCATCGTTTCGGATTGCGGGAGGAAGTTCTGGAGCTTGCAGAGAAGAACCAGATTCCGATGTGTGCGACGTTACTGGGGAAGTCGGTGATTAGCGAAAAGCACCCGTTGTATCTGGGAGTTTATGAAGGCGCCATGGGGCGGAAAGAGGTGACTGAATTCGTTGAGCAGAGCGATTGTGTGCTCCTGCTGGGAACGTTCATGTCGGACATCAATCTCGGGATTTACACTGCTCAGCTTGATCCTCGGAATTGTGTTTATGTGACCAGTGAGCAACTCCGAATTGGGCATCATCACTTCCACGACGTCCTCCTCCATGATTTTATTGGCGAACTCCAGAAGAAGCAGCTTCGATCGTCAAAGGCCCAACTGAAACTTCCTCAGCGAGAAGAGCTGGAGACGCCAGAATTCGATCCATCGGCTCCTGTGACGAACGCGAGCCTGTTCTCTCACTTCGACGATATTCTCGACAACAATATGGTGGTCGTTGCAGATGTGGGGGACTCGCTATTCGCTGCGTCCGACCTGACGATCCACAAACATACAGAATTTATCAGCCCTGCCTACTACACTTCGATGGGGTTTGCGATACCAGCTGCACTCGGTGTGCAGGTTGCAAATCGAGAGTTGCGGCCGCTCGTTCTGGTTGGAGATGGAGCCTTCCAGATGACCTGCATGGAACTCTCAACGATTGTGCGGAACAGCTTTAATCCGATTATCGTGGTGCTGAATAATAAAGGCTACACGACTGAACGTTTCCTTCAGGATGGACCGTTTAACGATATCCTGAACTGGAATTACCATCGTATGCCAGACATCTTTGGCGATGGCTGGGGGTTTGAAGTTCATACTGTCGGGGAATTGCACCAGTCAATGAAGGCTGCCCTGGCGCATCAGGACGCTTTCAGCATTTTGAATGTTCACCTTGAGCCAGATGATATTAGTCCGGCACTGGCCCGATTGGCGGAGAAGATGAGCCAGACGATTTGAAAGAGGACTTGAGACTCCTGCGATTTCACACTTTTGCATCATTCCGGAGGTTTTCCGTTGTGCGTGGTTTTGACTTTTGAGCCAAGAGATTCATCCAAAATTCCCGATGTTTCAGGTGTCGTAGAGCATTTCCAATGCTTTTCTTGTCCGCGAAGTACGTTTTCACAAGCCCATACGCTGATGCCACGAGACAGTGCTGTTAAGACGGATTTTAGATTTGCTCTAGTGCGAAGAGTGCAAAAATCACTTATCCTATTCAGGTGAGCGGAAAAGAGAGATGATCAGGAATTCCTTCTTTGGGAACATTTTCCCAAGCGAGCCAGACGGAATCGCGGTCCCGTCCAGCAAGGTCGTTCATCTCTGAACGCTCGTCAAAGAAACCTGCCCCGCATCCTTGCAACTCAATTTGGGCGAAACCATGTCGACTGACACATCCTCGAAACCGTTTTCAATTCGTTGTCCGAATTGCCAGAAGAAGTTGAAGATTGAAGATCAACGACTGATCGGTAAGAAGGTGAAGTGCCCCAAGTGTAAAGCTCCTTTCCTGGTGCAGGTTCCTCAACCGAAACCGCCAACGGAGCCACAAGCGGGATCGTCAAAGCCAATCGAGAAGGCAGCTGCCCCGAAGCCCGCACCTTCTGCATCCGCTCCTTCTGCAACGAGTTCACCTGCACAAAAGCAAGTCGAACAACCTCAGGCTCAAAGGCCAGTGGAAGAGGAAGTCCAGCTCGAATTAGTCACCGACGAGCCGCCTGTCGGAACATCGGCCAAGTGGGTTCCAGATGCTCCAGTGCTTCCTGCAACGGGCAGCCATCCTCAGTCGGCAACACCCCCTGCGGAATCTGGCTTGCCAAATTTCGCTGCGACACCTGCTCAGTCACCTTCACCGTTGATCGCTCCTGCTACGGCAGAAGCAACTGGAAGCAGCGAGCTGAACCGGATTCGGTCGCGCCGAAAGAAGGGATGGGGACCGACGGTCATCGTGGGGACGTTCTTGCTTCTAGGGATTGGGACGGTCGCGTTTCTGGTCATGCGGTACGAACCGCAAAAAACGGTAACCCCTGCCGATTCCGTCGCAGTCGAAGAGGATCTTGAGTCACCCGTTCCCGATGATGAGCCGTATAGTCGAAGTCGATTAGAAAACCGTCCGCAACTCGTCAACGAGTTTGAGCCAACAAGTGGAAAGCCACTGGCACTTCGCATGATGCCGCAAGGTGTCTCTTTCTTGATCCATGTCAGGCCAGCTCTCTTGTGGTCGGAAGATCGACAATATCAGGAACTGAAGGTGAGCTTGACCGATGATGTGACTCACTGGATTGCAGCGAAGCTGAAGGAAATCTGTCGGCGTGATCCCGAAGAAATCGAAGAGGCCTACATTGGCTTCCTGCTGGGTGCTTCCGGGACCGAGCCGGAGATCTGCTCGGTGGTCACTTTGAAAGAGCCTGCGAAGATGTCCGATTTGATCGAGGAATTCAGGGGGCAGTCAGTCTTTAGCCTTGAGGAGCGACCAGATCTTCAACTGAAACAGGATGACAAATATGCGTACCTGATTCACGATACTCAAACGATTGCCATTGCTCCTCGCATGTATGCTGCGGAACTTGAGGAGTCTCAAAAGCGGCCTTTCACCATGTCCGTTGCGTTAGAAAATTTGATGCGAGAAACGGATGATCAGAGACTCTTTACCGTTGTCGGAGTCGTCCGTGATCTGCAACTTCATTACCCTCAAATCATGCCAGAGGCTTCTCATCAGACGATGGAGCAGGTCGTCAACTGGATTGGTGAAGATGTCGAAGCGGTCAGTTGGTCGGTACACACCGATCCCTATTTCCACTCGGAAATTAACGTTCACCCGATTGCGACAAGCAATCCTGCCAAGGTGCGTCAACGACTGAATGCACAACTGGAAACACTTCCGAAAACGTTGATGGATGAAGTCTGCCTGAAGATGGCTCCTCGAGAAATTCGTTTTCGAGATTTCATCGGGCGTCTCCCCGCGATGGTCGCAGCGATTCAGAAATCGACAGTCAGCATGACGACCGCAAACTACGTTTCGCTCACGACAGTGTTACCACAGAAAGCGGCTCCGAACTTGGCATTGGCGACACTCTTTACTGCCAACGAAGCGGCTCGAACGGACTTCAATACCGAAGTGGTGATCGCTGCAGCAGATAATAAGCCCAAGCTGCCAGACACAATTATTGAACGCCTGAAAATCCCCGTCGATGCCGAGTTCAATCGAACTCCACTCGAACCTGCTTTGAGTTATCTCGTTGGGGAAGTTGAGCTGAAGCTGGAAGTCGATGGCGACGCTTTGAAAGATGCTGGCTACACGAAAAACATGCCTCAGACATTTAAGCTCGGTGTCGTTCCACTTGAGCAGTCGTTGAAGAAGATCCTCGACAACTACCAGGAAGAAGGAAAAGTGATGGTGATGTCGATCGATGAGAAAACCAAAACGATTCACATTTTGACCGAAAAGTTCGCTAAGCAGAAGAACATGCCGATTTACAAATTTGATTAACTCGAACGACCTGAAAACGAGATCGTTTCCGTACTGAATCAGAGCGACGGATTGGTGCCTTTTTGAAACGGTCGTTCGTGATTCCAGCGAAACGCGTAACGGCCTCAATCCTTACGGCCTCAATCCTTGACCGTCCTTCCTGCCAATAATCCCACCAAACTGGACAGTGCCACTATAGAGCTGGTCCAGAAACCTGAATTCGCTATCTCAAACACTGAGGAAATTGACCATTCCACAAGTTTCCTGACTGGTTGTAAGTTGAATGAGTTGTGGAAACGATTTCTCAATCAGGCTCACCTGTGAGCTTACTATAATCGTTCAAGTTGAGGTGGAATTCGTCGTAACTCAATTCACTCAAAGGTTATAAGGTCATGGCAGTCTGGAAAGTCGCGCTGTCGAACTCAACTCCTCACTCAGTTCTGTCGAGCTATATGAATATCAGGTGTTTGAACAATTGGACGCGAATGCGAACAATTTCAGTTGCAGATCACGTGTGACATTTTGATTTGTCAGTGGCAAGTAGACCCAGCACAAAGTAAGCCAGCGCATATTCAACTTTGATACCAAAGATACCAAGCTATGAACGGACTTCCTTTAGTTTCTCGACGTGAACTTCTCCAGCGATCCGGTCAAGGACTGGGAATGCTCGGCTTAGCTGCCATGTTGGGTGGAGAGGGCGTTCTCCGTTCCGCGACGGCTGCCACTTCGCCAATGGACTCCAAGAAGCCGCACTTCCCCGGAACAGCGAAGCATGTGATTCACATCTTTTGCAACGGCGGACCATCGCATGTGGACACTTTCGATCCCAAACCGATGCTCACGAAATATCATGGGAAAGAACTTCCAACGAAAAATCTGCGGACAGAGCGGAAAACCGGATCTGCTTTAGGCTCTCCGTTCAAGTTCAAAAAGTATGGCGAGTCCGGCCTTGAAGTGAGTGAACTCTTTTCGCACGTCGCGGAGTCCATTGACGACATCTGCGTGATCCGCTCGATGCATGCCGATGTTCCGAATCATGAGCCATCACTCATGCTGATGAACTGTGGTGATGGACGACTGATTCGCCCCAGCTTCGGGAGTTGGGCAACATACGGTTTGGGGACAGAAAATCAGAACCTTCCGGGGTTCATTTCGATGTGTCCCGGTGGTTATCCGATTACCGAAACCGCGAACTGGCGATCTGCCTTTTTACCAGGTGTCTATCAGGGGACCTATCTGGATACGAAGCATCAGGACATCGATAAACTCATTGCCAATATTCGCAATAAAAATCTTCCGTTGAAACAGCAGCGCAGCCAACTCGACCTGGTGCAGTCTCTCAATCAACAGCACTTGGAACGCAGGGGCCACGATTCTCATTTGGAGTCGCGGATTCATTCACTGGAACTGGCCTACCGGATGCAAATCCAGGCTTCGGACGCCTTTGACACTTCCAAAGAGCCGAAACATATTCAGGAAATGTATGGAAAAGGTGTCCATGCACGACAATGTCTAATGGCTCGACGACTGGTCGAGCGCGGAGTCCGTTTCGTTCAGCTCTGGCACGGGGCTGGTCAACCTTGGGATAATCATGACGACATTGAAGCGGGGCATCGTCGGCTCGCTGGTCAGCTTGATCAACCTCTCGGCGCCTTGTTGAAAGACCTCAAGCAGCGTGGCCTGCTCGATGACACACTTGTTCTCTGGGGTGGAGAGTTTGGCCGGACGCCGGTTGTCGAGTTGCCGACTCCGGGAGCCAACCAGGGAAAACAAAATGGCCGTGATCACAACCACCACGGATTTACTGTCTGGATGGCTGGAGGAGGTGTCAAAGGGGGAATGGCTTACGGAGCGACCGACGAGTTCGGCTTCAAGGCGATTGAAAACCGCATGCATGTCCACGACCTTCATGCTACGATGTTGCACCTCCTCGGTTTCGATCACGAACAACTGACCTACCGTTATTCCGGACGAGATTTCCGTTTGACCGACGTCCACGGACGGGTTGTGAACGAAGTGATTGCTTAAGATACTGCTCCAGAATATTTTTCGCCGGAGGCTTCGAATTTCCGGAAAACACCGGTTTCTTCAAGAACCATTCCATGTCGACTTCCCCTCAAGATCCGGATTCACCATCACTGGAGATGACTCCTGTTCAAGATGAACAAGCGTTGGATGAATCTCGCCAGTTGAGTTTGCGCTCGGGACGCGTTCCGAATTCGGTCGGCGGCTACGATGTGCTGCGATGCTTGGGGGAAGGCTCTTTTGGAATGGTCTGGCTTGCTCGAGAACGCAAGACGGGGCGGCATGTCGCCATTAAATTCTTTACGAACCGTCGCGGTCTCGACTGGACCCTGCTGACACGGGAAGTCGAAAAGCTGGCAGCTTTGGATACATCGCGCGATGTCGTGCGGTTGATCGACGTTGGCTGGGATCACGATCCTCCTTACTTTGTGATGGAGTACCTGCCACGTGAGTCAGTCGCTTCATTGCTCGAGGCAGGGCCAATACCAGTTGCCCAAGCTGTTGAGATAACAAAGTCGGTTGCG
The DNA here is from genome assembly GCF_007744255.1 of Thalassoglobus polymorphus. Taxonomy (GTDB): domain Bacteria; phylum Planctomycetota; class Planctomycetia; order Planctomycetales; family Planctomycetaceae; genus Thalassoglobus; species Thalassoglobus polymorphus. Next base: position 452,679 of record NZ_CP036267.1, read on the forward strand.
CGGGCTTTAGTGCATGCTCATGGAGCCGGGATTCTGCATTGTGATATCAAGCCGGCCAACATTTTGCTCGACCATGGAGACGAAGCTCGACTGGGCGATTTTGGTCAGTCCCGGTTAACTTCGGATCAGTCACCCGCATTGGGAACTTTTTACTACATGGCCCCCGAGCAGGCCACGATGGACGCGATTCCTGGTGTTCGTTGGGACGTCTATGCTTTGGGAGCGGTTTTGTACCACATGCTGACAGGTGCAACTCCGTATCAGTCCGATGAGGCGGAACAACTGATTGCGAAAGCAACTGGGCTTTCTGATCGGCTCAGGGTATACCGTGAGATTATCGAGAGTTCACCAGTCCCGAATGACCACCGCAATGTCGAAGGAGTCGATCGAGCCCTTGCTTCATTGATTGATGATTGCCTGAAAAGAAACCCGTCCGAACGAGTTCCCAATCCTCAGGTCATCCTCGATCGGCTGGAACAGCGAGAGATCAATCGTTCCCGAAGACCACTCATTTTTCTGGGGTTTCTCGGACCTGTTTTGTTCATGTTGATGCTCGCCTGGATCGCTAGTACGGCAGTTCCTGAAGCTGTCCAGGAAGCCGAATTGAACCTGTTTGAACGTGCGCTCACCAGTGACGAAGCAACGGTACGGCTTTTAGCATCCAGTGTTGACCAGGAACTGCTGGAGCGGACTGATGAACTCGTTCGGTTAGCTGCCAGGCTCCCGGAAGAAGCGGGAGAGGGTTCTCTGTTCGGCTTTCGGGAAGACTACTCCGAGTTCTTGGATCAGTGGAGGGAGGAGACCGATAACCGATTTCGGAAGCAGAAGCGGACTCGAGATGCGAGTCTTTTTTTGACAGACCGGGCAGGGATTCAAATTTACCGAAACCCTTGGGATAATTCTATTGGGCATTCCTTCGCCTATCGGGATTACTTTCATGATCTCGGCCGGGAACTGGAACGGAGCCGGAGAGTCGGTGGAGAAGTTCAACCGCGTAAAACAGCAGGTGTTTCGCTTGCGTTTCGAAGTAGTAATACAAATCAATACATGGTTGCCGTTGCCGTCCCTGTTTGGAATACGGAGAGAACCGAAGTTCTCGGAGTGCTGGCGCGGACAATCCACTTGACTGAACTGCTCAGTCAATGGGAACGCCGCATCCGGGGTGTGGATTCGACTGACGATCATTCGGAGCAGGATCGTTTTCTTTCACTTGTTGATATGCGTGAAGAGAAACCGTTCTTGCTCGATCACCAATGGATGTCGGCACAGAATTTGTCGAAACTTTCAGACAACGAAATGATCAGACAGAAGATCGAGCTCAGTAAGCAAGAAACTGAGGTTATGCAGAATGCCCTCAAGGGGAAGCGGTTCATTACAAATTACAAAGATCCGCTGGCGGATGTGGATGAGAAGTATCAAGGAGAGTGGTTGGCTGCTGTTGCTGAAATTTCATCAGCGAACTGGATAGCGATTGTTCAGGAGCGACGTTCCGAAGCGGTCGCTCCGATGGATGAACTCCGAGCCATTTTTATCCGATACGGACAATTAATGGTCGTCGTTTTTGCAGCGATGCTGGCGGTACTCGGTTGGATTATTCGTAGAGTGTCCAATCGAGCGTAATCCGGTCAGGTGCCAGTAGAGCATGTTCACTGTTGCTCGACACAGTTGGTCGACACAACTGGTCGCCAGTAAAATCGCTGCATTTTGGGCAGTCATCTCTCTTCCCCTGGTGACTCACCGAAGGGAAGAGAGACTGAAGGCCAATTCGAAAGATGCTCCAGTAAAATGGCTGTTCGATAAGAGGCAGCACCCATCGCCAGTTCAATAACACTGCAGTGCCGCAATCTCATCGCAAAGCTATCTTTGGTTGGCAGGAACCGCCTGGAATCGGAAGCCACCGTCGCCAAGAATTATTCGCAGGTCATCTTTAAGTTCAGGTCGGGCAGAAACCTGAATTTGGGTCGTCAGGATTGCCCGAACACGTCCTGAGTGATTCGTTCCGTTCCCATTGGACTTCCCGTTTGTCTCTTTGGATTGCGGGTCGTTGGTCTCGACGACAATTGTGATCGGCGTTTTTCCGGGGTATCGGCTCAGCAAATCTTTGACACGTTTCATGTCTTCATCAGTATGGAGCCCTCGTTGAAAACGAATGGCGACCTGTTTCGTGAATTCTTTTTCAGCTTCATCCAGCGTCAATAGCTTGTTGACAATCACATTCGGTTCACGACCACGAAAATCGACGCGTCCTTTGACGACGACGATGGTATCCGTGACAACTTTCTCTCCGGCGTCCGCAAAGTCGTCAGGCCACATGATGCAGCGGACAACTCCTTGAGCATCTTCCAGATCGAAATTGACGTACTTACTGTTTCCGTTTCGAGAAGGATTCTTTGTTTGTGCTTTTTTGATGGATGCAATCATCCCGCCCAGCGTGACTTCTTTCCCATCGCCGAGTTCTTTTAAATCCTTCACTGTGTGCTGTGTGAAGGACTCAATTTGTTCAGCGTACTCAGTCAGTGGATGAGAAGTGAGGTAAAATCCCAAGACTTCTTTTTCGATTGACAGCTTCTGTCCGTGCGACCAGTCTTCGGCGGGCGGCATCGAAATGACATCATCATCGTCGTTGGCTGGTTCCCCGTCTTTGGGTGGTCCACCAAACAGCGACATTTGTCCCTTTGCTTTATCTTTTTGCTGCGAGACTGCCGCTTGAACGGCTCGCTCGATAACCAGCATGTGCTGCTCGCGGTTGTAACCAAAACTGTCCAGTGCACCTGCTTTGACGAGTGTTTCCAAGGCTCCTTTGGTGAGCATTTTTGTGTCGCAGCGTTCACACAGGTCGAAGATATTTTTGAATGGACCGTTCTCAAGGCGTTCGTTCACCATCGATTGCATCGCGGCTTCTCCAACTCCTTTTAAGGCTCCGAGCCCGAATGTCAGTTTGCGAACTTGGTTCTCACCTTCACCTTCGACGACGACACCAAATTCGACATCACTCATGTTGACATCGGGGGGATAAATTTCAATTCCCTGACGCCGACAGTCCTCGGTATGCTCCGACATCCGTTCGCTCGATTCCATTCCGCAGGAAAGGAGCGCAGCCATGAACTCTTCGGGATAGTGAGCTTTGAGATATGCCGTTTGGTAAGCGATGGCTCCGTAGGCTGTGGAGTGAGATTTGTTGAAGCCGTATCCCGCGAATTTCACGATCAGGTTCCAGATTTCCTGGGCCTGATCTTTGCTCATGTCGTTCTTTTGAGAACCTTCAATGAACTGCTCGTGGAAACTGTCGATGATGGACTGTTTCTTCTTTGAGATCGCCTTAATACATTTATAGGAACTGGCGAGCTCGATTCCTCCCAGGCGGTTGAGAATCCGCATCACCTGTTCCTGGTAAACCATCACGCCGTAGGTTTCATCCAGTACGGGGTCGACGATTGGGTGGACCTTCGGAATCGGTTCACGACCATGCTTGACGTTGACGTACGTCATGACCATTCCACCCTCCAGTGGACCTGGTCGGTAAAGAGCAGAGGTCGCGATGATGTCGGCGAATTTGTCCGGCTTCATCTTTGACAGGAGGTCTCGCATGCCTCCCGACTCCAACTGAAAAATCCCTTTGGTTTCACCACGTTGAAGCAGGGCAAATGTCGCTTTGTCGTCGAGTGGCAAGTCCTTGGGGACGATGTCGACGCCACGATGTTTTTTGACGTTTTTGACAGCCTTGTCGAGAATCGAAAGGTTCCGAAGTCCCAGAAAGTCCATCTTCAGCAAGCCAGCGGTTTCCACATCCGTCCATTGAGTGAGGACGTCATCTTTACCGGTGATTTTCTGGAGCGGGATATATTCTTCGAGAGGTTTATCGGCGATCACGACGCCAGCTGCGTGTGTTCCTGCCGATTTTGCGAGCCCTTCCATCGCTTGGGCAAAGTCGAGAAGTTCCTTAACCTGTGGATCGTTATTGTAGGCCTCTTGAAGTTCCGCACTCTCTTTCAACGCATCTTTGAGTTTGATGTTGAGCGTTTCCGGAATCATTTTGGCGATTTCATCTGCCCGTTTGAGCGGAACAGAGAGAGCACGCGCCACATCGCGAATCGCAGCCTTCGCTTTCAGTGTTCCAAACGTTCCGATTTGAGCAACGTTCTCGCTACCGTATTTGTCCTTCACATACTGGATGACCAGTTCTCGTCGATCTCGGCAGAAGTCGATATCGATATCGGGCGCTTCCGATCGTGATGGATCAAGGAATCGTTCAAAGAGCAGGTCGTATTTGATCGGGCAGACATCAGAAAGCCCCAGCAGATAGGCAACAATCGCACCGCAGGCTGAACCACGAGCAGTGCAGGGGATTTCATGCTCGATGGCGAAGCGTGCGAAGTCCCAGACGATTAAGAAGTAACTCGAATACCCCATCCGCTCGATCACATCGAGTTCGAAGTTGAGGCGATCCTTGTAAACCTGATCATGATTCACGCCATAGCGTTCAATCATGGCAGCTTCACAAACTTCTCGCAGATACGTCACATCGTCCTTCTCATCCGGTGGTGTAAAGACGGGATAGTGGCGTGTTGTCAAATCGAGATCGATGTCAACTCGGTCGGCGATTTCCTGTGTTCTTGCAACGGCTGCTTCTTGATCAGGAAATGATTCATACATCTGCTCAGGTGAACGAATGAAGAGTTGGTCAGTTCCGATCTTCATTCGGTTTTCGTCACTGCGATATGACTTGGTGTTCACACATAGCAAGACATCGTGCATGTCTGCATCGTCAGCGCACAGGTAGTGCGCATCGTTCGTCGCCACCAACGGTAAGCCCATGCGGTTTGCAAGATCGATTGTGGCATTTGCACAATCGGTTTGAATCTGAATGTCCGCGTTCTGGATCTCCATGTAGAAGCGATCACCGAAGACCTTGCTGTACCAATGGGTGAGCTCTTCCGCTTTTTTTCGCTCCTCTGCGAGGAGGAACCGCGAGAGTTCGCCCGATGCACATCCTGATAAACAGATGATCCCCTCGTTGAATTCTTCCAGCAGTTCTTTGTCGATCCGTGGTTTGTAATAGAACCCTTCGAGGTACGCGCGCGATGCCATTTTGACAAGGTTCTTGAACCCCTGGGCGTTCATTGCGAGAAGCGTCAGGTGGTACGAAGCTTCTTTCATTCTCGAAGCACTGCGATCTGTCCGATGTCCCGGAGCAATGTATGCCTCATAACCCAGAATTGGGTTGATCTCATTCTTTCGGCAAGTCTGATAGAACTCGAGAGCACCGTACAGATTACCATGGTCAGTAATCGCACATGAGTTCATTCCCTGGGCTTTGACTTTTTCGATTAAGTCGGGGATTTTGTTAGCCCCATCGAGAAGAGAGTAATGCGTGTGGCAATGCAGGTGTGCAAAAGGACGTTCGCTCATGGTTCTCCGTAACCGCCAGACGGTTCAAGAAATGTTGAGAACTGATCCTGAAAACTTGAATTTGCACTCTCAAACAGTGAAGAAAGAGGCGATTTCAGAGGTTTTGGGACTGGTTCTAGAGAGATGGCAGAAAAGCTTTGATTTGGACATTGTACCACGGGAAGTGAAGAGCGTCAGCCCTCTGTTGAGGGGCCTCACAAACTTGTGGCGAAAAAGAATTCTGTTGCTTGCTGAATTTCGCAAGCTGGACGCTCCGCTCGCTGTTGAGAGACTTTTTAATTAGGATAAGCGGACTCTCGTTTTTAGTGAAATCAGGTTTTCAGCGACAAGAATCATGAAATCAAAAATCTCATTGGCACTCCTCTTTGTTTTGAATGTGGTTTTCTCAATGCATGCCTCTGCAGAGTCGCATGCAACTCAATTCAAGAATGTTCAATGCGAAGGAATGTACGCACATCATCTTCAAGGGATTTGTGTCGACGATGAGGCAATTTACTGGAGCTTCACGACTCAGATGGTGAAGACAGATCTCGAAGGAAAAAAATTCAAGCAGATTCCGGTTGCGAATCATCATGGGGATCTCTGTTATCATGATGGCAAACTGTATGTGGCAGTAAATTTAGGGAAGTTTAATGACCCGAAAGGGAACGCGGATTCCTGGGTGTATGTGTACAACGCCAGCGATTTGTCGCTTGTTGCAAAACATGAAACTCAGGAAGTGTTTCATGGAGCCGGGGGAATCGGAGTTCAAGACGGGAACTTCTTTGTTGTCGGCGGATTGCCCGATGGTGTGCAGGAAAATTATGTTTACGAGTACGATCAGAACTTTAAATTTGTTAAGAAACACATCGTAAAAAGTGGTCACACTTTACTGGGAATTCAGACTGCGACCTTTGCAAATGATCGCTGGTGGTTCGGATGTTATGGAAGCCCAGCCATCCTGCTGGTGACCGACGCTGACTTCAAAATGGTCGGACGTTTTGAATTCAATTGCTCACTCGGAATCGTGGGACTTCCGGACGGCAAACTTCTCTCTGCAGGGGGAACCTGCTCGAAGGGGAAGGGGTGCAATGGTAACGCGAAAATTGCTATCGGCAGCGACGACAAGGGAATTCAGTACGCGAAATAATCAACATGAGCGGACAAATCAAACCAGGACGCTATCGTCACTACAAAGGGAACGAGTACACCGTTCTTGAAGTCGCACGACACAGTGAGACGCTTGAAGAACTCGTGGTCTATCGCCAGGAGTATGGGGAACGCGGATTGTGGGTCAGGCCGAAGGAGATGTTTGGCGAGACCGTCCTCGTGGATGGTGTCGAGACTCCAAGGTTTGCTTATCTTGGCAACGAATAATTTTTCGCCACCAAGTTGCAGACGCTTCAGGCTTTTTCCCCTTGTTCTGCGGCCTTCACTGGCTGCTCCAGATTATTCTACGCGTGGTTCTTTTTTCATAAGGTGCCGCACGAAGAAATCAATTCGCCGCTTCCGCAGGTAAGGGATTTCTCCGACACCATGTCCGCGACCGGGGACCATGATGAAATCGAAGTCTTTCCCCGCTTTGATTAACGCGTCGACAACCTGCATTGTCGATGCGGGATCGACGTTCGTGTCTTTTTCACCAACGGTCAGAAACAATTTTCCAGTCAGTTTGTGAGCCTGGGTGACGTTCGATTGTTCAGCGTAGTGCGGTCCGATGGGCCAACTCATCCAGAGTTCGTTCCACCAGATTTTATCCATGCGGTTGTCGTGGCAGCCGCAGTCCGAAACGGCGACGGTGTAAAAGTCACCATGTGCCAGTAGTGCACGTAATGAACTTTGCCCACCCGCTGAGCCACCGTAGATGCCGACTCCATGCGTAAGGTCGAATTCTGGATACTGCTTGGCGGCAGCCTTGATCCATTCGATGCGATCGGGAAATCCAGAGTCGCCGAGATTTTTCCAGCAGACATCGTGGAATGCCTTCGAACGGTTGGACGTTCCCATGCCATCAATTTGCACAACGATGAAGCCAACTTCCGCGACTTCTTGAGCGGAGTGGAACTCGCGAAAAGAGATCGGAACGAACGAGCCATGTGGCCCGGCATAGATCTTTTCGATGACCGGGTATTTCTGCTCAGGGTCAAAATTCGACGGCCGGAAAATGACCCCGTGAATGTCGGTTTTTTCATCGCGACCTTTGGCAACGAATCGTTCGGGAGGACTCCATCCCGCCGTTTTCAGTTTTGTGATGTCCGACTCTTCTAACTTACAAACGAGCCCGCCTGTTGCAGTCTCGCGAAGGTTGATGAGCGGAGGGGAATCGATTCTCGAATAAGTGTCGATCAAATAACGGCGGTCAGGTGAGAGTTTCACAGTGTGAGTGCCGTCACCATCAGTGAGGCGAGTCAGGTTCGATCCGTCAAATTGAATTTTTGCCAGTTGAATATAATAGGGATTCTGTTCCGGGAGAAGTCCCGAACATTCAAACCAGAGTTCGCGCTGCTCTTCGTTCACGTGGACAACTTTACGAACCACCCAAAGCCCCTGGGTAATTTGGTTCTTCACCTCACCGGTCAACGAGTCGTAAAGATATAAATGGTTCCAGCCATCACGTTCCGACATCCAGATCAGTTCGTTTGTTTCATGTAGAAAGTGCAGGTGTTGCTTATAGGCGTAATCGACGAACGTCTTGCTCTCCTCGTTGACGATCACTTTCGCTTCACCGGTTTTGGCATCGACCGAAATGACTCGCAAGACCTGATGCCCACGCTGATTGTAGACAAAATAAAATCGACTCGAATCGGGAGACCAATGAATTTTCGGGATGTTCATCCATGGGGTTTTAAAGTGAGAATCGTCGATCACGATTTCGGCATTCGATTCGATGTCGATCAAGTGGGGTCTCGGCTGTGGAATACGATCCCCCGGTTTGAGGTAGTTGAACGCATGCAACTTCGGTTGCAACTGATCTTTGGGAGAGGATTCCACAAAGTGAACCGTACGTTGCTCGCCGGCTTCGACTTTCCAGGCGACAAGTTTTTTTGAATCGGGCGCCCACGCCAGGTTGTGCGTTTTGAAGGCATGCTCTTTTGAGCCAGCGATGCGAATTTCTGTCGGCGCTTCGTCGCTCGTTTCATTTTTGATCAGCAGTGAGTGATTCTCGATTGTGGCACGAAGTAAGCCATCCGGAGAAACAGTCTGCGAATTGCGACGCTGCTGATTCTTTTGCTCTTTTGATTTCGTATTTGCTTCGCTTGCTGGTTCAAGAATTGAAAGTTCTTTCGCGTTTTGATCAAACTTCCAATGCTTTCCCTGGCTGATGAAGTGAACATCTCCAACGTTGACGTTCTCAGCGAGTTCGATTCGCTCGATCGGCAGGTTCAAATCGTTGACAGGCTTGCCGAGCTTTTGAGACAGCAACTCCGCAAGTTCTTTATGATCGAACGCCAACTTTCGCTGACCACTTTTGGCATCGACGATGATGAACTCGTGTTGGTTGCGACCTGTTTCCACTTTGTAACCAAAGCGTTCTCCATCACTCGACCAATGTGGGTTTACCTTGTCGCGAAACAGAGTTCGTTCGTATTCCCCTCGCAGTGCAAATGCACGTTCGTAGTCAGGGATCGTCCCTTGGCTCCAGGCCGGGTGACTCAGTAACGCAAACGAGAGAGCGAAAAATTGAATGCAAAAAGATCGCTTGGAAAACATAGAGGAGTCCAACTCAAAGAAGCAAATCAGAGCTTGGTGAGTGTAGCGATTTGAACAAAACACTGCCTGCAAGAGAGACCTGCACCATGAAAATAGAGTAGGCCGGAGAGGTCTGTTTTAAGGCGTTCTCAGTCTGTTGTCTGTCGTGCCCGTGAAGTTCACTTTCATGATTTTATAGACATTTCGATACAAGTCAGAGCGTGTAGACCTATTGGGTTTGCTGGAGCCTCGTCCGGAATCGCTATCAGGTGGTCGCTTTGCTCAGCGATCGAGAGAACAAGTTCTGGTTCCCAGGTCAGTTCTGAAGGTCGTTCTCAATCGTTTCGTTTTCTGAGATCATCGGGCTCGGGAGCGGCAGGGATTCCGGCAGGCCGGAGCGTGTCCAATCGACCCCTGCGTTCCGTCCATCGCTCGCGGATTTCAGTGCAGGGTTGTCAAAATTGAAGTCCCGATTACGGAGTTGAAACGCGATCGGTTGTGTGGTGTGCAGTGAAGTCCGGGAGATTGAATTCGGCACTGTGAAGATATTGTCGTCAGTGATTTGTTCCAGGTTGGCACCGATTTCTCGAGGTGAGATGACTTGTGGTTCTAATGGAAAATTAGCGGACGACTCCACAGTGAAAAGAGAACCTTCGGACTGTACAAAGCTCCGATCAGAATGTTGTTGCCAGAGAATTTTATCCTTCAGTAGTGCAGCGTCGAGATGTCCAGCCAATGAAACGACAGATTGATCCGGTCGCTCGATGCGGATTAAGCTGTTGCGGATATCGATCGAAACTGGATCGAGTGTTCCGTGGTCTCCAGTGGTTGCTCTCAGTATGCCTTCACCGACAAACGCTGTGACGTGGTTCAGCGAAATGAATGTTCCGGGATCGGAGTCGGCCGTCATGTTTGCCTCATCTGAACTTGCTCCGTCGAGACGGTGGACGGTTCCGCTGATTGCTAATGCTGTTTCTTCGAGAGAGACGTCCAGCGGATGGAGATTGAATTGCTTCGTGATGTCCATTTGACCGCGACAGATCGAGTCACGGATCTGGACCATTGATGGCCGCTCGGACATCCGTTCAGGCATCAGGTTTGAAAAATCTGCTGGCTCTGCATCGGGCGAGAGAATTAATGCAGCCGGAATACGACTTGGGTTGTTCATTGTGAACGAGGACCACCTCGCAACAAAATCCGTTCCCGGCGAGAGCTTAACAATCGACCATTGATCGACAGTTGTGTCTGGATCGACAAGGAGTTCGATGTCGACATCGTAGACCTCCAGCGCTCCCCCTTTCCCGATGTCGAAGACCGAGACAGATTTCGTCAACGAACCGGAGATGAGCAGTTCTTCGGTGAAGTCGAATCGAATGACTGGGTGGAAATCCTCAGCACCTCGCAAAATCACCCGCTTCCCGGAAAACTGAATCGCTTTCTTTTGGACATCAAGAACTCCGTCAACCTGAATTTCGATTGCTGAGTTGTCATCCGCTTTTGCAAAGGCTTCAGCCAATGTCGCGTAGGCTTTGGTTTCACCGGTTGCTGATTGCGTGACTACGAACGGGAGCGAACGGTCGGTGTTCTCCTCAGCCATTGCGGGGCGAGGCTCGACGTTCGTTGTTTTCGAATCGACCTTGGCGATTGTGGATGGAGTCGTGTTCGGTTCGGGAGTCGGCTTCAGTTCGTTCTCTGCAAGAGACTTCCAGAGGTTACTCGAATCACCCGAAATGAAACTTGAAGGCCAGTCCGAGCCGAGAGTGGCTGTTGAAGGGAGTACATTCAGGTCCGGCTCATCAGTCTTTGATTGAGCGAGACGATCGGTTTCAGGCGGGGGCACTTCCTTAGCTTGTGTCTCTGCAACCCCAGTTGTCTTAGAGTTGATCTCCATGGGGGGATCAACAGCTTGAGACTCTGTAGGATCATTCGACGCCAATGTTGGGCTTTGATTCGGTTGCAGTTGGTCGACAAGATACACAAACAGTAAGAGCACTAGCGCGACCGCCATCCAGGTGCGACTCCCATCCCAATACGGGTTCCGAGCCTTGAACAGTGGCGTCGTCCAGACGACAGCTTCTGGATACGTCGGAGCGAGGCCAAGCTTCTCTGCAATTTGGACAAGGTCATGAATTAAAGCATCCGGAGTCGCATAGCGTTCGTCCGGGTTGCTGTGCATCATCTTCTGAACCACGCGAGAGAGTTGCTGCGAGACTCGCGGGTTTTTAAGGCTGGCTTCGGGCGGAGCGGGACCATGATGGTTGATCACCTTCTGGAACATCGTTCCTTTCGGATACGGAGGTTCACCGGTGAGCATGTGATACATCGTGCAGCCGAGAGAGTAGATATCGCTGCGGACATCAACGTTGCGGGCGTCGATCGCTTGTTCAGGGGCGATGTAGTCGAATGTTCCGAGTGCAGTCCCGGCAACTGTCAGATCTTTCGATTGATCTTCTGGGTAGTGGCGAGCCAATCCCAGGTCGACCAGCGTTGCTCTCCCGGTCGGTGAGACAATGATGTTTGACGGCTTAATGTCTCGGTGGACAACGTTCGCTGCTGCGGTGTGTCGAAGTGCCTCTGCGATTTGCAGCGTGTAGTTGACCACACTCTCCGGGTTGAGTTGCCCCTTCTGGGAGATGAATATCCGGACATTGGTTCCGGTCACGAATTCGAACGCGATGAAGTGGAGGCCGTTTTCTTCGCCGATGTAATGGACACGTGCGATATTATCGTGGTCGAGCCGAGCGGCAGCTCGGGCTTCATTCTGAAAGCGCAACACCGATTCTGGATCGGAAGAGAGGTCAGGCGAGAGAACCTTGAGAGCGACAATTCGGTCGAGACGTTTGTCGATTGCACGAAAGACGGCTCCCATGCCGCCACGCCCAATTCGTTCTTCAATGACAAAATGCCCGAGCTCCAGTCCAGTCACCGAGGGCATCGAGTCGGAGTCTTCCAGAATGCGTGGAGGAAACAAGCGGCTGGCAAATTCAACCTGATCCCGTGGGGCGATGGGGGCAAGTGGACGGTGTTCGGTGTGCGCAGACTGACTCTGTGGAAGAGGCCGGACAAACGTCAGTCCCGTCCCTTCAGAAGCTGAAGCCGGTTGGTCGACACCAAATTGAGACATTTCTGAAGACGTCGTGACAAGGTGACTCGGAGTAGACCTGCATCGACCGGAAAACTGCGGGTCGAGTTCGGTTGTTTCTTCGAGAATTGTTGATGAAGTGTATAACTACTGTTTTAGTCATGACTTGAAGCCAAAACTTCAAGTCAATGCGAAGATTGATGTGCTATTTTTGTTGCTGTATTCTACCTTCTATATCAATGTCGACGAGAGGGAAATCATTTCAACACTTAATTTCCGATGATCTTGTTGACGTCTTGTTCGATTGAACCAAGGAAACCTTGGAGCTGGTGACAAAGTTGTCGAGAAAATTGATCCGATTTCAGCACTTTTTCGACACCACCCCGAACCGTCATGTCGGTGATTTCATGCTGTTCTTTCGGGGCGTTTCCTTTTCTCGCGGTTCTGCGTAAAAGATGGGCTTTAGGGATATACCCATGTTCAATATGGTGGATCAGTTCGCGGATGAGTCGTTCTGCTTCGTTCAATTTGTTGCGAAGCGTCATGTTTTCTAGCTGTTGACTCATTGGCGACCAACTCTCAAAAAGAATTAGGAAACGCGAATACTTCTCTTATCGTCCTGCAGCCATTTCGATGTGTCATTGCCTGTGGAGAGTCATTGAGATTGCGACGTATTGAGGTTGTGATCCGTTGACTCCCGACCACTTGGAATAGCGAACACTGATTTGGAGTGATGGGAACATTTCCATCATTTTCAAAGATGCTCTAGAGCTGGTCAGTTTCGAGCGTGAGATGAAATTCGCATCATCGTTCGCTCCTTCTCGCAACAATTCCTTCCGGCGATACTTTCCGACGATTTGCAAAAAATGATTGAGGTGCGACTCCGTGGATTGATGGATGGAACCATCCAAGCTTATTGTAACCTTTTCTCCCTGCCTACGGTCAATGACAGTTTCCAAAATCCTATGCGAATTCTCGTCCTCGGAGATATCCACTCGAACTGGGCTGCCCTGAGCGCCATCGCTGAGAAATTCGATTATTGCGTGTTCACTGGTGATCTCGTCGACTACGGAACAGATCCGCTGCCATGCGTCGAATGGATTCGAAGGCATGCCAGCGCGGCGGTGAGAGGAAATCATGACCATGCAGTCGCTCAGCGCGTCCCCGCCGTCGGAGCCACCGGGTTTCGACGGCTGGCCAGAGTGACACGACCGATGCACTGGGAACAGCTCAGTCCTAAACAGTTGAAGTTTTTGGGGCGACTTCCAGTGACCACACACTTTCGTGTCGATGAGGTCTCGATTCTGCTGGTGCATGCGACCCCACGTGATCCAATGGATGAATACCTCAGCGCCGACCCTGTCTCATGGAAGCAGCGACTCGCTGATGTTGACGCGGATATTGTTTGTGTCGGTCATTCACACATTCCGTTTCATTTGGATCTCGATGGAATTCAAGTCTTGAACCCAGGTTCCGTCGGGCAACCTCGGGATGGCGATCCACGGGCCTCTTATGCCATCATCGAAGATGGAACAGTCTCTCTTCATCGAATTGAATATGATATCAATGCTGCCATCAATCAGGTGAAGTCGACCGGTGCTGAAGACTGGGTCGTTGAACTCAACGCTGCCATCTGGAGAATGGGCGGGAAATTGACTAAAGAACAAATGGATCAATTTCAATAAAAGACTCTCGTATTTCTTCAGTCTGTGAGAAGTGCTCTTCGTTTACTGATTCACTCATTTCAACAGGCAGAGCGTGCACTTCAATTCGAAGATATTTTAGAACTGGTCCTGAAACTTGAAATTGCTCTCTCAAACGCTGAGGGAAGCGTCAGTTTCAAAGGTTTTCGGACTGGTACTATAGACGATGGAAACAGCTCGCTGCACGGTTGATCGAGCGACAGTACTTAACACTAACTCATAATTCCATTCTTATGAAAATTTGTGTCACCGGCGGGGGAGGATTCCTTGGTCGTTACATCGTTGAACAGCTTCTCGCCAAAGGGCACAGCCTGCGTGCGTTTTGTCGTGGAGAGTATCCCGAACTTGATGCACTTGGTGTGGAAGTTTTCCGGGGCGATCTGCGGGATGCCTCAGCTGTGAGGCAAGCTTGTCAGGGAGTGGATGCCGTCTTTCATGTTGCAGCTGTCCCTGGCATCTGGGGGAAGTGGGAGACATATCATTCGATCAATTCTGTCGGAACAGAGAACGTCATTGAAGCGTGTCGAGCCAGTGGAGTGCCGAAGCTCATTTATACCAGTTCACCAAGTGTTGTTTATGACGGACAGCCGCATTTGAATGGAGATGAGTCTCTCTCTTATCCGGAAAGTTATTTGTGCCATTATCCTCATTCCAAAGCACTGGGGGAGAAAGCGGTGCTCGCTGCCAATTCGGAGACTTTTTCGACAGTGGCCCTGCGTCCACATTTAATCTGGGGGCCGCGTGACAATCATCTGATTCCAAGACTGATCGACCGCGCGATGGCTGGTCGGCTGGTCCGTGTTGGTGACGGAACAAACGTTGTGTCGATGGCGTATGTCGAAAACGCAGCAGCTGCTCACGTGCAGGCGTTCGAATCTCTCTCGCCTGCAAGTTCTTGTGCCGGGAAGGCTTACTTCATTAACGAGCCCGAACCGATTCTGCTCTGGAAGTGGGTTGATGATCTCTTGGCGTTGGGTGGGCTTCCACCAGTGCAGAGAAATATCTCCCCCGGTTTTGCAAGAACCGTCGGCAGAGCTCTGGAAGGCGTCTACACTCTTTTCAGAATCAACTCTGAGCCACCGATGACCCGATTCCTCGCATCGCAGTTGAGCCAGTCGCATTCATATTCCATCGACAATGCCAAAAACGACTTCGGGTACAATCCGGCTATCTCTTATGATGAAGGAATGGAGCGGCTTCGTCCGGAAGTCGAAGCGTATGTTGCCAGTAAGAAATCGTCCTGAAGTCGAGACCAGTCCATTCCTCACTTTTGATGGGGGAGGGGACTTCACGAAAGACATATCCAAAACCGTTTGTTCTACCGTGCGTTCGTGAAGAACGCGTTTTACCGTCAACTTGCTGTTCGCAGCGAGGCGGAAGGCGGAGGCCAATTCGAAGAATGCTCGAGAAAAATACGTGAGTCGGTTGTCGGCAAATTGCATTGAAGTCATTTCAATGGCGGCAACACAAAGGGAACAGTTCAAAGGGAATAACGCCAAACGAGCCATCACCTTTGGGGGCGACGGCTCGTTTTGACGGATGTCGTTCTGCTGTTGCAATTGTTATCGAGTGATTTGTTGAACTTGTGGTTTCACAGGTTCTCCGTTCGTGAAACCTGCGGTTTGCTGAATCGGGTTGCGGCCAGCGGTTGAAGTTCTCGTCAGGAAGTTATCAACACGAGCTTCCTTGCGAAGTTTTTCGAAGACCTTGGCGACAGATGTTTGAGTCTTCTCCTCGGTCAGTTGAGCCAGAAGATCGTTCCAGACAACGCGAATGTCTTCCACAACAGGTTCAGTCAGGCCTTCACATTTCAGGATGACGTAGCGGCCTTCGGAAACCTGAATCAGCCCCGAGAGCTCACCTGGTTGCAATTTGAATGCAGCCTCTTCGATAGCTTTGTCGACACCATTTTTTCGGATCGGAGGAATCACACCACCTAACGGTCGTGAATTTGGATCGGCGGAATTTTCGCGGGCGATGCGGTCAAAGTCATCGGGAGTTGCCATGCACTTCTCCCAGATTTGATTTGCCTGGCGAATGTTTCCTTCAACAAGAATCATCCGGGCTTTGACGCGTGGGCCGTAGTCCCGTTCAAACCCTTCCTGCATTTCTTTTTCGGTGACTTGAATATCTTTGCCAGCCAGCTTTTTCAGTGCCAGCATGGGCCAGATGATGTCGTTCTGGTACTGCTCTTTCGTCAATCCTCGTTCGCTACTCAGCATTTGATACCAGGTATCGAGTGGCAAGTTGAATTTCTTTGCTGTTTCCGCGACTTCAGCTTCAACTTCACCACGTGAAACGGTGATGCCAAGGCGGTCGCATTCTTGCTGAATGATCAGTCGGTTGACCATGCTCTCAAGGATTTCTTCGCCATATTTTGCGACGCATTCACGAGCGACGAGATCATAAGTGATCCCTTGGTTGTTGACTTTCGCCAAGATTTTCCCCGGAGTCGCAGCGTTCATTGTAACGCGACCAGTGTTGGCGTCTGTCCCATCAGTTTGGGAGACTGCCGGGTTGGCCTGGAAAAACTGCAAGCAAACCGCAGCTAGTACCAATAGAACCACAGTGCCAGCCAAATAGCTTTTCCAAGACCTGCCAGAAGTTGCAGGTGGCAATGCCGTTTCGATGGTTACCGATTCAGTTGTTGGATTGTTTTGGACTTCTTCAGAAGAGTGATTCAGTTCACTCATGGTTTCGACTCCATCCGTGGGGCGAGAAATTACGAATTGACATCTGCGGCGAGTTCACAGTGGTATGTGGACTCAATAGAGAGCCGATTTACAAAAAAAAGGCATTTTGGGTCAAGATCGTATCGACGATTGCCGAGGGGCGTTGAAAGGCTCTGTAACATTTACAAAATCTGGGACGAGTTTCGCTGTGTATGAAGTGGCTGGATGCAGTTCTGGGAGAATGGACAATTGTGATGGGAGTCCACTTCGATTCCTTCCAATTCATTCACCGTCCGTTAGCATGGAAAAAGTGAGCCCTTTGAAACACCGGAGAGATTGAAAATGTACGATAAAAACGCCTTGATGGAACTTTTTCGTGAACGAGCTTTGAAATTTGGAGATTTCACACTCGTCTCTGGAAAGAAAGCAACTTATTACCTGGATGGAAAGCAGATCACTCTTCATTCACGCGGCTTACAACTCGTCAGTGAAGGCTTGCTCGAGCTTCTCGACACGGATGAGATCGACGCTGTTGGCGGAATGTCCATCGGAGCAGACCCAATCGTCGCAGGAGTTCTTTCCGCAGCGGCTGCCAAAGGGAAAGACTTGAACGGATTCCTTGTGAGGAAAGAGTCAAAAGGCCACGGCACAAATAAATTTGTCGAAGGGCCAGTCGAACCGGGAATGAAAGTTGCCATCGTTGAGGATGTGGTCACCACCGGCGGAAGTTCGCTTCTGGCGATTGAGCGAGCTGAAGAATTCGGCTGTGAAGTGAAACAGGTCCTCACGATTATTGACCGCATGGAAGGGGGAGCTGCTAACTTCAAGAGCAAGGGGTACAACATGCAGTCGCTTCTCACGATTGAAGACTTCGGGATTACCCCCCCCGCTTAGTGAGTCGGAGATTGTGCATTCTGTGCCCGTGGGGAAGCGTTTCTCCCAGGAAAATCGCTGAACTCCACGAGACGGAATGTGAATACGATTCCCCAAATTGCTCTGGCAACTCATACTTGAAGCGTGCTGCGGCCCCCCGGCGAACAGAAACCCTCATCACATTGTCGAGATATTAAGCCAATGACCACTCCCATCAAATTTTGCTCGAACGCCTCACAATTTCTGATCGGTGATCAACTCTCAGAGATCACTGACCAATTACATGCCGCACGAGATGAAGCGTTTGCGGACGTGGACTTGCTCCGTTCAGGTGGTGAGATCCCAGCTGAGAAGCAACCGCTCGATAGTGGATTCATTGATCTCCCGCAGCGGTTGCTTGATGGCGAAGATGGGCTGGTGGACAAAATGTTAGCTTCGGCGGCTGCACTTCGCACGCGGATCGATCGACTCGTTGTGCTGGGGATTGGTGGGTCCTACATGGGACTGCGAGCTTTGTTTGAAGCCTTGTGCGATCCGTATCACAACGAACTCTCCCGCGATGATCGCGGAGACGTTCCCAGACTCTATTTCGAAGGCAACAACCTCGACAACGATACGATGTCGTCGCTGCTGAAGATGTTGAAAACACAGTGCGTGCGTCCTCAGGAACTTGCCGAACGCTGGGGCATTGTTGTGATTAGTAAGTCGGGCGGAACACTGGAGACAGCTGCCGCGTTTCGGATGTTTCGTGATGCGTTGGGAGAATACTACGGCCACCAATCTCACCTCGCGCAGGAACTGGTGGTTCCTGTCACGGGAGAGACTGGCAAACTGAGAGACTTATCGAATGCATTGGGGTACGAGCATACGTTTCCTATTCCCGATGGTGTCGGCGGGCGATTTTCGGTCTTCACTGCGGTTGGCCTGTTCCCGGCTGCTGTTCTCGGGATGGACATTCGAGCGATACTTCGGGGAGCTGCCGATATCACCGAGATCTGTCGAACAAAGCCGCTTGGCGAGAACCCGGTTCTTGATTACGTGGCGGCGTGTCATCTTTTAGAGCGTGATCACGGCATGGATATGCGTGTTCTTTCAACCTGGGGAAATCGACTTGAAGCGACGGGCTTTTGGTACGATCAACTTCTGGCAGAAAGCCTTGGGAAGCACGAACGAGGAGCCACTCCGTTGACCGTGGTGAATACACGTGATCTGCACAGCCGTGGTCAGCAGCATCAGGAAGGGAAGCGGGATCGAGTCATCAACAACCTGACGATCTCCGAATTCGCCAGCGAACCACTCTCGATTCCAGAGGTTGCCGCAGGCGTCGACCAGGATCAGCTGAACCGAATTGCAGGGAAGACGATCCCGGAACTTCTGCAAGCCGCGATTCAGGGAACCAACAAGGCCTATGCTGACGACAAGCGGCCGACGACCGACATGGTGCTTCCAAAGTTGGATGCCTACGGCATGGGACAGTTATTGCAACTGTTCATGCTCGCCACTGCCATCGAAGGCCGCCTCGTCGGGACGAATCCCTATGGCCAACCTGGTGTTGAGGCTTACAAAAACAACATGGGCGATATTCTTTATAAGTGACGCCCGAGTCTCGTCTCGAATTTGTGCCTCGAAGTGAAGAGGTGAAGAAGTGTGCCTCAATATGCAAAACTTCACAGGGCCGAGTTGGAGCACGGAATAACGACAAACCCCGCACTGCGATTGATCGCAGCGCGGGGTTTGTTGAATACGTCGTCTCTCTTACGGTAGGGCAGTTTGCTCTACACGTGTGTACGCGTGAATGTCACTTTGAAAACGACGTTCGCGTTCAATCTCTGGGAAGCAAGCTATTCAACATCTGAATGGCTTGCTCACGTGAATGGCTTGTTCACGAACCGAGAAGCAACACGAACCGCTCTAGAGCATCTTTCGAATTAGTTTGCCGGATCTGCCTCGTGGCGAACAGCATTATTAGAGAAATGCGTTCTTCACGGGCACAGGGTAGAGCAAACTGCTCTAGATGACGCCGCCGTGTGTTCTAAATGGGGTGGCTAAATCGGGCATATCGAAGCCCCAGATGCGATCCCAGATATTTGGAACGTGTCGATAGTTCTCTGATTGATAAATCAATTGGCGAACGCGTTCGTCTGGTGTCGCTGACCAGATAGGAACTACACAGCCGGATGAGACCGTCAGAGTGGTCGTTAACACGATCAGCAGCAACAGTTTCCGCATCGGTATCCTCCTTGACTCCTCGGAGATTCTTCTTGAATCAACGTGGAGAGACTGCCAGCCCCAATTGGGCTGACGACAATCCTGATTTCATCTATGGAATATGCAGAAAGTCTGCAACAAGTATCTATCTTGATGACCTCAGGATCGCTGGAGTGATCCTAAGGCTGTCCTCCCGGAGGAGGATATGGTGACGCTGGAGTGTGGGGTGTTGGTGAGGCCGGTGAAGGCGGGATTCCAACTGAAGGTGTTTGTGACTCTGGCGTTGGGGAAGGTCGAATGGGTGGACTTGCCTGAGGAGGAGGCGATGAGATTCCCGTATCTTCCTGCTTAACAGGTTGATGCGGCTCAGCTGACTCGACCGGGATCTGCAAGACCCGTTCTTCCATCTCCTTACCGGGTTTGAATGTCACAACAAATTTTTCAGGGACATCAACACGATCTCCAGAGCGAGGATTACGTGCCTTTCGCGCAGCACGCTTCTTCACTTCAAAGACACCAAAGTTCCGCAGTTCGATGCGACCTTCAGCAACTAACGTATCGATAATCGCTTCAAAAGTTTTCTGAACGATTTCTTTTGTTTTGAGTTGAGTCAGGCCACACTCTTCGGAGATTGTCTTGACGATTTCTTTCTTTGTCACGACTCTCTACTCCCGGCTAACCGATGACAAGCATCGCGAGGTTGCAGTATTGAGAATGACTCAACTTTAAGTGCAACAGCGACTTACTGTCAAGTAGTTGTTCCGAAAGTGAGTGTGAACGAACCCTTGAAAAGGAATCCATTCAGACACACAATTGACATCGTCATCCAATAACTGGCACATGAGTTAAAACCACAAGAATCCGCAAAGTTTACCACGTTCCGCTGAATTGATATCAACGGGCGTTTAATTAAAAAGGAAGTAGCGTGTCACATCGAGAACTTCACGACGGCCGTTCAGACGGTCTTATCCCATTAGAGTCATTAGACTTAGGGTCAGTGAACAGCTTTGCGGACTTGCTCCGGAGCATGTCGAAGACTGCCTTTGCCGGGCGACAGCTCGGATCTGCACTCGATGTTTTTCTGGAGATGGCCCGAGACCCGGATTGTAAGGTGATCTTGACCCTTTCAGGAGCAATGACTGTTGCCAAAATGGGGACAGTCATTTGCGAAATGATTGACAGAAAACTGGTCGATGCGGTCGTCTCAACGGGTGCGCTGATGGCACATGGCCTCACAGAATCGATCGGATTGGCACATTACCAATATGATCCAACGAAAAACGATGAAACTCTCTTTAATCAGGGGTACAACAGAGTTTATGACACTTTGGAGATGGAATCGAACTTGAATGATGTCGAAAAACTGATCCGAATGGTTCTCGAGGAGACCGATCCTCCCGAAGGCTGCTGGAGTTCTGCCCGCCTTTGTCGCGAAATCGGACGGAAGTTGAATGAAGTGGGCGAGGGGAGAGGCATTCTGAAAAGTGCCTTTCAACAAGATGTCCCGGTTTTCATTCCAGCATTCACCGACAGCGAAGTCGGTTTAGACGTCTCGACGTGGGCGATGAGAAAGGCCCTCGCTGGCAAAAACATCGCTGAACTGACTCACGATGAAGCTCTGCAGGCGATTCCTCCATTCAACCCGTTCCATGATCTACAAGAATATGCACGCCTGGCAGGCAAAGCCAAAAAACTGGGGATCTTCACAATTGGAGGAGGCGTTCCTCGTAACTGGGCTCAGCAAGTCGCTCCTTATATCGACATTACCAATGACCGGGTTGGCACGACCTTCCAGCCTCCACGTTTCCAGTACGCAGTCCGCATCTGTCCGGAACCGGTTCACTGGGGAGGTTTGTCTGGATGTACGTACTCCGAAGGGGTCAGCTGGGGAAAGTTTGTCGCGCCGAGTGAGGGTGGGCGATACGCCGAAGTCCACTGCGACGCCACAGCTGTTTGGCCACTGCTGATGAGAGCCGTGTTCGAAGAGCTTGATAAAGAGGCTTGAGAGAGGCTGTCGTTGACCTCTGATCGCCTGAGGGCATGATAGAAACCGGCCCTCAGGATCTTCAGCCTGTCTCGCAGCGAATTTCCATCACCGAGATGCCCTGTCGTAGAGCGAGCATTCTGGGTAAGAGAAGCGTTATGAAGTTCGCTCGCTGATCATGCTCGTGAAAAACTTACATGATCTTGCGAGGGGCAGTGCGCGATGGTCTTGGACGTTATCCGTTGGTCTTGGGACGGCGTTGCAGGTACTGCTGAATGGCATCGGCTGCCGCGCTGGGGGCTTCTTCTTTTGCTTTTTGATCTGCAGTTCGTCCGTCTTCCTTTTCGGCTTGATCTTCAGCGGCCGGAGGGGCTGGAGGAGGAGCTTTGACACCTGTTTCAGAGGGGTCTGGCAAGCGAAAGGGCAGCTCTGCTCCCGACTCGGCAGCTGCTTCCTCTTGCGGTGGAGCAGCTTCAGGCTGTCCTTGTTGTCCCGGTTGTTGAGGCGGGTATTGCTGCTGCTGCTGCTGTTGTTGTTGCTGCTGCTGCTGCGGGTACATGTTTGGGGGATAACCCATTTGCTGTGGCGGGTAGCCCATTTGCTGCGGGTATCCCGGATAGCCGTAAGGCATCATCCCTTGTGGATAACCCATTTGTGGAGGGTATCCGACAGGCATTTGTGGCGGCATTCCACCTGGTTGAGGGTAGAATTGCGTATCCCCGGTGGGTGGTTGAACTTGGCCTTCCGGGGGCATTGGTTGAGTTGGAATGTTGATGAGAGTATCGGAAGCAGGAGCGTCGTTGAGTTCTGAGTCATGAAGAGTTTGGTCGGGAGCCGTCTCAAATTCTGAACTCGATGAAGGATCGGCCTCAGCGGGGGCGTCACTCGGTTCACCAGTTGGAGAGATGATTTCCGTCGGCATATCGTTGGCGAGATTTGTCCGTGTTTCATCTGTGATCGGGTCACCGAGGATCACTTGAAACTCAAGTTTCCCAACAGAGACTGAATCACCCGGATTCAGGACAACAGCACCACGAATCTGTTCCCTGTTCACGAACGAACCGTTTGTGCTGCCCAAATCACGGAATCGTAATCCGTATTCATCGAGCGTGAAGACACAGTGATGACGGCTCACCAAGTCACTGTTGGGGCGAAGATGGCAATCTTCTTCACGGCCAATCAGAAATTTCCCAACTGGTAACGGGATTGTGCTGCCGGCATGTTTTCCAGATAGGACACGTAGTTCCGCTTGCAGCATGTTGATCCAACCTTAGCTGAAATCGATTCAAAAACTCTAAAAGCAAATCCGAAAGCCTGAATTTGTATCTCAGACTCCAGGAAAATCCTTCAATGCAAAGATATCCGGGTAGGAAGTTGAAACTGGCCCAGAGATCTCACTCAGAATTTTATGGTTTCTAAGGGATGAAACCAACCCCAAGGATTTGAATTTCTGGTGATGATTCTTGGTTGATTCACAACCGAATCTCAATTCTAAAGATGCTTTGAGTTTAATATGAAGTCGCAATGAATATTGACGATGAAGTGAAAGTTTAGAAACTTTTAAGTTCGAAGTTAGTAACCCGAGGAGTAAGACGAGATCTTTGAACCCTTGGGCAACCTGTATCGTGAAGGGATTTCTCAATGTTTGAGAACTCAAACTCAGGTTTTCGAGTCGTTTCTTAGAGTACCACTCAGGTTCTCTGGTGTCAATTTCGAATGAGCAGGTTTTGATCGGTTGAGAGTCTGTCTCAAGTGTGAAATTAAAAGCCTGAGCCGGGTCTCTGCAATAATTCTATACAACGATCCCAACATTACGAACCATTTTTCATTTTGCCCGCAAGGCGTGTGAAGTCGATCATCGAACTGAGTTGCTCGATTTCTTCATCTGTCAACAATCCACTGGCACGCTCTTCATAGCCCGGAAGGACGTTCCAGCGTGAAAGAGCATCAAAGAGGCTATCAGCTTTTTCAGCGATGATTCCGTACTGATCTTTGTGATTGTTGGCTGCTTCGGGGGGGAAGTCCTGAAACTGGCTAAGTAGCAGATAGTGGCCATCCCCCGCGTAGTCGAGGTGAAGTTGTTGAAGCTCTTCAGCGAAGGCGTGGTTAATCCTCGCAGCACTTTTTAATGGTCCCGATTCAATGCATCGCTGAGCATGTTTCGGTTCGCTGCGAATGAGATTGGCAGCTGTTTCGCACACGGCGTAGACAATTGCTTCGTCGAGATACGTGGAAGAAAAAGTCTCTTTCGACAGATGCTTGTCCCACAGGTCGAGCAACAAGTCGAGTTGCACTTGTGCCGGGACCCCTTTCAGAAAAGGGACATGCGTTAAATACCCAAACGTGCGATGCGAATCGAGCTCTAATTGCTCGGCCAGTGCCAATCGCTCTTGGGTTTCAAGGAAGGCAATTCGGAACGCAATGTAAATGCGTTCTGAGAACGGAAGTGATTTTGAGGAGAACTTAATCATGATGCTTCAATCTGGCAAAGCTCATGCCTGTTCACAATAGTGTTTTTTTCAAACAACGCAAAAATTACGCAAACCCAAAAGGGGTAACATGTTGCAGAGTACCCATCCCGTAAAATTTAACATCGGCCAAGTCGCAGCGTGTTGACTGGATTCAACGTGCGTGTTGCAGCTGAAACGTTCGTTTCGTTTTTGCAACATCCTCTGGAAGCCGCGACTTCACTCAGGGGGCAAAGAACTGCTCATTCTGCCCGCAAGCTCTGCGACTCTGTCAACTGTCGGCTTCGCCGGTTCGTGTTCCAGAGTCATATTCGCTTCGAGGGCGAGTTTATTTGCTTCAAAGCGAGGCTTCAAAGCGAGATTGTTTGCTCCGGAGCATCTTTCGAATTGGTCTTCGGTGTCGAGATCGCCCCCAGTGAGGCACCGGGGGAGAGGTCAACGACCACTCAAGATGCAGCGATATGCCTGCAGACCAATCGCGAGATTGTTCCCTCAAACGTTGAGAAAAGCGGCTATTTCAGAGGTTTTTGGCTGGTTCTAAATCGAGCCATAGCGGATTGGCTGACGCACTTATTGAGTGGCTCACCCCGAAAACAAAGCTGTGTCGAGGGGCCACATTCTGATGTCTCTCGCTCATTGTTTTTTGTGAGCTTCACCGTTTTTGTGAACTTCTCAGTGAGAGCCAGATTGGCGATCAATAGCCAAATCCATTCTTGCGGATGTGAACGTACGGCTTTTCAGTCGCGATCTCCTCGCTCGGTTTTCCCGAAGTGATTTCAACAAGATAGACCGTGTGGTCGCCACTTTGTAATGAACTCCGAACAGTCCCTTCCAGCCAGCCCATCGCGTCACTCAATACCGTCAATCCGGTTGGGGTTTCTTCCGTGGAAAGCCCTTCAAACGCTGGCTCGCCCGGTTCAAAGCCTTTCCCGAAATGTCCCATCAGTTTCTTTTGAGTCTCTCCGACGAGGCTTAAGGCGACTGAAACACCATCTTTCAGCCAATCGTTGAGATACCGTTTCGTGTTCACAGCGACAGTTACCATAGGAGGTTCAAACGACGCCTGCTGAACCCAACTGGCGAGCATTCCGGTCTCGTCATTTTCTGAACTTCTCGCTGTGAGGATAAGGACTCCGCTGGGGATGCGTCCGAGTACTGGGCCGATTTGTTCTTGATTCACAATTTGCTCTTTATCTAAGTGAGATCGATTCTATTTAGTGGGGCTTCAATAATCATAAACGATTCGAAAGAGGACTGTCATATCAAGCCGCTGTAACAAGTCGCAAAATCGATTCAATTCCTACAGGTTGATGGGTGAGGTTGGGTGGGGATGGGGTGCTCGTGACGAATTGTTGTTTTTTTGAAACGGAACACCAGAAAAATCCGACAACTCCGAAATGATGACCTAAAGATTGGGAGTTGCAGAATGCATTCCCCTTGCCTTGCTGCAAACCTTTACGGAATCGTTGTCGTTGACCGGCACTTCGATTCCTTGGTCAGGTTTAGTTAGAGCCAGCTCTTTCGAGCCTCGGATGTTATTTGTTTTCAATCAATGTGCACGCTCACTCACTGGCGCGCCTTGAGTTGAAAGTCAACGGACATTTGATCTCGAGGAACGACTCGTAAATCCCTTTATCAGGATGACTTTGAGATGCCTCACATCAATCGAATCAAAGAGACAGCTATCAATCCCACTCCGGAGCAAATCGAAGAAGAGTGCCGTATGATCCGCGCTCACTGGTCGCCGGAAATCTCCGAAAAACGGCAGAAGCAGTTCCGGATCGATACAGAACATCAGGAACACAAAGCACGGCTCAGGTTCTTGCGATTCCTCGCTGAGTACGCCGAGAGCCAATCGTAAAACAAGATCGAGCAGCGAGCAGCGGCTATCGCACTGGAAACTGCAATTCAGTTGCAGGCTTTGCTGTCAGGCAATTTGAATCAAAGATCGAGCCACGTACCAAGGCCGCTTTCGCCGGGTTTCCGAACCCGGCGAATTTCACTTTGTCGAAGCTCCAGAGCGGCGAAAGTCGACGGTTGCGTCTTCGGAAAGGGCGTCGACAATCTGGCTCACGCAGGCACTGTTTTTCTGGCTCTGAATCGCTTTCCCTCAATTCAGAGACCTCGGATTGCTGCCTCTTACGGTGGCAGCCTGTACTCTTCTTCGGGGGAATATTGTAAACTCTTGATGAAGACGTCGGCACGATCATTTTCGCGGCGTGTCTCGATGTCTACAATGGATGTTTGTTGTTCTACGACTAACGGCTCTTTCGAATGTATCGCGTTACCCAGGAAATCGAATTCTGTTACGGCCACCGTTTGCTGAACTACGATGGCAAGTGTCGGCACTTACATGGACACAACGGGAAGGCAGTGCTCGTTCTGGAAGGGTTGGAGCTTGACGACCGGGGCATGCTCATCGATTTCACTGATGTGAAGAAGAAAATTCGCTGCTGGATCGAAGACAATCTGGATCATCGCATGATTCTTTGCGAAAGTGATCCCGTCCTGCCCACGCTTCGGGAAATGGGTGAAGCACTCTATATCATCGATTCGAACCCCACAGCTGAGAATATCGCCAGGCTCATTTTTGAAGAAGCCCAACGCAAAGGCTTGCCAGTCGTGGAAGTCAAACTCTGGGAAACCTCTCACTCCTGCGCAACGTATTCCGCTTGAACGACGATTTCTGGGGGGATTTGGGAAACGGCATAGCTGTGTCAAATGCGTTTCACCAGTGGAATTGCTGTTCCCGACGAGGCCGACTTCGAATTCGAAAATGCGACAGGCGTTTTCAACGCTTGTTGTTCCAGTGAAGACCGCTTTCAACGCTTCGCAAGCAACTCGCCTCAATGAAGTCATGCGCCGAAGCTGCCGACCGGCTCAATGCTGTTCAACCGGTCGCTAAAAGCCGTGCGGTGAACGTGTCAGAGCAGATGTTTTGGGGTGATTAATGGAGTGTTCGGCCTAGCCAGCGGTCGAACCAGGCAAGGCTCATGCGGCGTGCGACTCCGGGGAGTCCGTGGCCGCCGGGGAATGAGAACCAGCTGAAGCAGTCTCCGGCGCCGAATTCGCTGAACTGTTTTACGATCTTCGATTCACTCATCCGGTGCTGGGTTTCGTAGTACTCCAACGTTTCTTCAAAACCGAGTCGCTCTTGTCGGGCTTTTAAAACACTTGGCAGGTCAGGGGTGTCGCGCCAGTTGATGTAGACGTCCAGAACCTTTGGGACTTTCTGAAAGAATTTGTGCCGGTAGAGTTCCTGTTCCGTAGAGATGATCAATTGTGGTCGTGGCGCGATCATCGCCATGAGGTCATCGAAGTCGACCGGTAACGGCAAATTTGAGTCCTCGATGTACGGTCGGAATTTTTTGATATAGATGAACGGGCCGCTGTTTGATTTAAAACCGAATCGTCGCTCCAGTTCTTTACTGCTGGTCGGAGCGTCGACACCTTCTTCCCAGGGACGCCAGTTGTTATTCGGTGGGACTCGTGACCAGGCACTGGCATGACGGTACCAGTCGAGTACTCCGCCATTGCTGACAGTCGCTGTGATTCGAGGTTCGAAGGCTGCCGCAAACAGCGCCAAATGCCCACCCATCGAAAGCCCGGTGATTCCGATATGTGCGTGGTCGACAAAATCGAGGGTCTGTAGAAAGTCGACACTTCGCATGCAGTCCCACGTGTTTTTCCCCACAATGGACCATTCGGGATGCTTCTCGTAGAAGACTCGAGTATCCATCACTCGTCGCTTCGGCTCGATTCGCTCGCCGTCGGTGATCGTGTCAATGCTCAGTGTGATGAAACCATGTTGTGCATGGGTTCGTCCGTAGTCTCGCCCCGCTTTTGGATCGGGTGGCGGATCGATCGGGCGTTTACCAGATAAGCCAATTACCTGATCTTTACCAGAACCCCACGTGGTGCTGTGGAGGCAGATGATCGCTGGTGTCGGTTTCTTTCGAGCGGCATCTGGGACGAGCAACCAGGCGGTGACCCGGTCGTCAGACTCAGATTGAAAGCTGACGTGGTATCGCGTGATGCCCTCTTCCTTAGCGACCTCCTTCATTTCGACCTTTAGGTCCGGAATCTCTTTGGGAAAGTCCCCGAGCAGATCGAGCCATTTACGCTCGATGATTTTTCGTTCTTTCGGCCACGGCATTTTCTCGGGCTTTTCTGGAGAACCTGCACGGACTTGCGAGTCATCTGCTGAACTCTGTTGATGTGGAGCCAGCGCGGCGGCAGCGAGCACCGGGACTCCCATACCAAGTAGCTGACGGCGGGTGCTTTTTGAATTGCTGTCCATGGGAGCCTCCAGTCTTTGAAGTCCGTGATAGGGAAGCATCGATTCATCGCAGCCTTGGAGAGCGTTGTTGAATTCGTCTTCGCGGTTTTCCCTGTGAGCACCAGCCTCTTCAATCGACGAAACCCGTTTCATTTGCAGAGAGGGTAAACGCGAAAAAACTCTGGTGTCCAGTTCACTCGAAGTGTATCAGATCAAGACGTTACATCGGAGTGGACTGATTCAAAATGAGGTGTTCATATTTTGTTTGAGGCTGAAGAGTGTTTCCAGGCAGCGGACTCTGATGGGGAGCGAGTCCAGTCAGTCCAGTGGGAGGCTCACGACGAGGCAGAAGTTCAAGATTAATATTGGGGTGACTTCAGGATTTGAAGTCGAGCAGGTAGACAAAAAAAGCTCTGCCGAATATGGCAGAGCTTTTTCTATTGGTCGATGGGTTTGGATGAGATGAACTTATCCAACGCTCCCTTCCATTTGGAGTTCGATGAGTCGGTTCATTTCGACTGCGTATTCCATTGGAAGTTCTTTGACGAGTGGCTCGATGAAACCGGTCACGACCATGGCAGATGCTTCTGCCTCAGTCAGGCCGCGGCTCATCAGGTAGAGCAACTGTTCTTCAGCAATCTTCGAAACAGATGCTTCGTGTTCCATCGCGACATCGTCTTCTTCGACTTCGATGTAGGGATAGGTATCGCTTCGGCTATCTGAGTCAAGGATCAGGGCGTCGCACACAACGTTGCTTCGGCAGTTCGTGGCACCTTTGGCGACTTTTGCCAATCCACGATAGCTGCTCCGTCCGCCATCTTTACTGATGGACTTCGAGATGATCCGGCTTGATGTGTTCGAGGCACAGTGAACCATTTTGGCTCCGGCATCTTGGTGCTGTCCCTCGCTGGCGAAAGCGATTGACAGTGTTTCGCCGCGGGCACCTGGTTCCATCAGGTAGATTGCGGGGTACTTCATCGTCAGCTTCGAGCCGAGGTTTCCGTCAATCCATTCCATGAGCGAATCGCCATAAGCCATCGCACGTTTAGTGACGAGGTTGTAGACGTTGTTCGACCAGTTCTGAATTGTTGTGTATCGGCAGCGGCCTTTTCGTTTCACAAGGATTTCGACAACAGCTGAGTGAAGCGAATCTGAGCTGTAAGTTGGTGCAGTACATCCTTCGACGTAATGAACGCTGGCTCCTTCATCGACAACAATGAGTGTCCGTTCGAACTGTCCCATGTTTTGCGTGTTGATGCGGAAGTAGGCTTGCAGCGGGAATTCGATATTCACGCCCGGTGGAACATAGATAAACGAACCGCCCGACCAGACTGCGGAGTTCAATGCAGCGAACTTGTTATCGCTCGGCGGAATGATTGTTCCAAAGTGCTCTTTGAAGATTTCCGGATGTTCTTTCAGAGCGGTGTCGGTATCAGTGAAGAGGACACCTTGCTTGGCGAGGTCTTCCTGAAGAGAACCGTAAACCACTTCCGATTCGTACTGAGCTTTCACTCCGGCGAGGTATTTCTTTTCTGCTTCAGGAATTCCGAGGCGATCGTAAGTTTTACGAATGTCTTCGGGGACGTCGTCCCAGGACTTTTCCTGACGGTCACTGGCTTTGACGTAGTAGAAGATGTTCTGAAAATCCATTTCAGACATATCTCCGCCCCAGTCAGGCATCGGCTTGGATTCAAAGATTTCGTAGGATTTCAGGCGGAAGTCTCGCATCCAGCCCGGTTCGCCCTTCATCTCTGAAATCTGGGCAACGATCTCTCGGCTTAGACCTCGTTGTGAGGTAAACGAGTACTGGTCCGTTGGATCGTGGAATCCGTATTGATAATCACCGATTGCAACGTGTGCTTTTTCGGTATCCGTTGCTTCGTTTTGAAGTGCGTCTGTAGTAGCCATATCTGCTTTCTCCGATTGAAAGTCGGGATTGCTAAAGTGAGTGAATTTCAGTTGTAATAAATCGGTTTCAGGCAATGGGCCTGACTGAAAATGGAACCTCTGGGTGATTGCGAGAAACTTAAATTTCGCAGGATAATCCAGGAAGGTGTTCGCTGATGATGACGTTTTCTGAACCAAATTGTAGATTCCGGATCATTGATCCGGGGATCTGAACTTGGCTTCTCAGGCACTGAGGAAACCCTTCATGGCAGTCGGTGACGAATTGGTTTTAGGCGGTTGCCGTTGCTCCTTTTGCTGCTTCTTCTTCAGCTGCAGCCTCCGGGTAACGTTCTCGGACGCCAGCGTATCCGTTGTTGTGAAGTTCACGGGCGAGTGAGGCATCGCCTGTTTCAACAATACGTCCAGCCAACATGACGTGTGTGAATTGTGGGACGTTATATTCCAGAAGTCGCTCGTGGTGTGTGATGATCAACACGCCCATATGCGGTCCGGAGAGTTTATTGAGACCTTCACTGACGACGCGAACGGCATCGCTGTCGAGGCCGGAGTCGGTTTCGTCGAGGATTGCAAACTTCGGCTTGAGCATTGCGAGTTGGAGGATTTCCATTCGCTTTTTCTCACCACCGGAGAATCCGTCATTCAGGTATCGGCGAGCAAACTCGGCGTCGATATTCAGTTCTTCCATCGTGGAGCGGAGTTCTTTACGGAACTCTCGCATCGGCATGAGTTCTTCACCTTCCTTGCGGTCAGGGTTACGAACATTGCTGATGGCGTGTCGCAAAAAGTCTGCAACTTTGACACCTGGAATTGTGACGGGGTATTGGAAGGCGAGGAACAGTCCGAGTCTGGCACGCTCGGCAGGATCAAGCTCGTTGATGTCCTGGCCGTCAATTGTGATCGAACCTTGAGTCACTTCGTACTTTGGATGACCAACCAGCGTGTAGGCTAAGGTACTTTTGCCAGAACCATTGGGGCCCATGAGTGCGTGGACCTCGCCTTTGTTGAGTTCGAGATTGACCCCTTTGAGGATCTCGGTCTCGCCAACGGAAACGTGCAGGTTTTCAATTTTCAAAGTAGACATAAGTTCGGAACTGGGAATTAGGAGTGGTAGGAATGACAGAGAGATCTATGCATCAAACGTCTGCACGGGGCAGTGTGGTTTGCTGAGCGTGTTCTGCTCGAATTTCCTCGCAACTCATTGTGATGAATGTGTTTCAGCGTCGATTCTTCAGGATGTGGTGCATTTGAATAGAGCTTCATTTTCCATTCTTGAAGCTTCGTCTTTCAATTAGCTGGCCTGAACGGACGCTTCCTTTTTCTTTGCAACTTCACTTTTTCTTGACAGGTAACATTCGTGGTCGTTGGCATCCTTGCTCATGTAAAATCCTCTGAGCAGAGTGACAATCAGGGGATGTCAAAGTCTGCAACAGGCTGGATGGCTTTCGCAAAACTTGAGAAACTCGACCCTCTATGAGGTCGAAATGATTTCAGGAGTCTTGCTCGCGGTCTTAGGCCAAGATGATTTCTGGCTCTTTGACATAGCCTGTGTGGTGCGGAGTCGGGAGTGTGTCCCCGTTTCCTTTTGTGATCCGCTTCATACGGATTTTGTCTTGAATTCGCATGACCCCTTCGAGCAGCGCTTCTGGTCGAGGAGGGCAACCTGGGACGTAAACGTCGACTGGCACGACGAGGTCAACACCTTTGACAACGTGGTAACCATGTTTGAAGTAAGGACCACCACCAACGGTGCAAGCACCCATGGCAATCACATACTTGGGGTCGGGCATCTGTTCGTAAAGTCGACGAACTCGTGATGCCATTTTATGTGTCACTGTGCCAGCGACGATCATCAGGTCTGCCTGTCGAGGTGTGGCACGGAACGCACCAGCTCCGAAACGGTCGATGTCGTAGCGGCTGGCTCCTGTGGCCATCATTTCAATCGCACAGCATGCCAAACCGAACGTCATCGGCCAGACGCTAGACTGCTTCGCCCAGTTCATTGCCTGTTCGAGTGTTGTCGTGATGACATTTTCTTCAAATTTGCCTTCAATCCACGTCATAATTTACTTCCTGGAAGCCTGCTGCAGGCACGTTGCATGTGCCAGCTGTCGTCATTTGTAATCTTCGACCGGTCCACACCCCGGAGAATCGAACTCAAAACCATTAGTAGAGAGTCTTTGTGACGAAAACAACTCTCGAAAATGAACTCTCAAAACTGGTGACGTTCAACACTCAATAATAACGTTTTTTCAGACACTTTTCGTTGGACAGAGAGGTGCCTGGTCAGCCGACTTGGAATTCGCAACATTGATGACCGTCTAATCGGCACGACGATAACTCAACCGGGACTCCCAAAAGTTCCGAAAAGACCGATTGTTCGAGGTCGCAAATTGACGCATCCTCTGCAGCCAATTCATGATACGGACAGTTGTGCTCTCGCAGGATTAGTAAGTCTGAAGGGGATTCTCCGGCTTCGTATTCTAA
Source organism: Thalassoglobus polymorphus (assembly GCF_007744255.1). Taxonomy (GTDB): domain Bacteria; phylum Planctomycetota; class Planctomycetia; order Planctomycetales; family Planctomycetaceae; genus Thalassoglobus; species Thalassoglobus polymorphus. Next base: position 485,418 of record NZ_CP036267.1, read on the forward strand.
ATCAAAACCCTGCTCAGCCATTTTGGACGTTAATAACTGTAACCGGCTGGCGAGGCTGGTTCCGTAGGTAAAATCACCAAATCGTTCTACAAGTGCTGCTTGAACCCCGCTCAAGACGGTCTGTCGAACTTCTGGATCCTCGATCAACATCAATTGCCGCCACAAGATGGCTGCGATCTCTGCATGGTCGTCTCCGAGCTCTTTAAGGCCGGACTCTGTAAGATGATATGTGTGGCATGGGCGGCCGCGGTCCTGTCGTGAGACTTTTCGGCTCACAAAACCTTCAGCCTGGAACCGCATCAGTTTTTGACGAACAGCGGTCGCAGTCACGCCGATGGCATCGCACATGCTCTGCACGGTTGCGGGCGATTGTCGCTGCAACGCGCTGAGAAATTCATGATCTGATTGGTCGCGTGACATCTGCTTCGCCTGACAAATTTAACCGTCCCTGCTCCTCGTAGTATAACCATTGGAATGTTTTTGACAACAAGTAATGCGAATAATGCGAAAAGTGTCTGAGATAAGAATTTCGACGGCCTTTGAAGTTGCTTCTTCTTCTGTTTCACATCTGCGAGAAAACTTCATAAAGTCATGTTTTAAACTCTCTTTCTGTTGCTTGTGAGGCGTCAAATGCTTGGTCTTCGTGGTTTCATTGCTTTAGCCCTCTTTCTCGTTGGGAACATGGAAGCGACCGTAGCGGTTGCCGCTGAGTTGGGAATGGGGTTGCGTGTTGGCGAGGTGACACAGAACTCGGCGGTCGTTTGGACCCGAATTACGAAAACGAAAGAGCGCAATTGGGACGGAATTGTTGCACCGCCGTTGCGATCAAAGAATCGAAAGGTCGAGATTTCGAAGATTCCGGTGCCGGATCTGGAAGGTGAGATCACTGGCGCCCCCGGATTGCTGAGGCTCTCCTGGTCGACAAACGATACATTCGAAGATGCAAACGTCACGAAATGGGTGGCAGCGGAGGCTTCTGGAGATTTTGTCCATCAATTTGAAATCAATGAGTTGACCCCGGGGACGAAGTATTTTCTGAGGATTGATGCGAAAGATGCCGAGGATGCTGCTGTCTCTGCGACGGCAACGGGTTCCTTCAGCACTCCAGTTGAAGCTGACCAATGGCAGGATGCTTCGTTCGCTGTTGTCACGGGGCAAATGTACAAAGATCTGGACCATCGGGAAGGGTTTCACATTTATCCAGCCATGAAGAAAGTTGGCGTTGATTTCATCGTCCCGACGGGAGACACAGTTTATTACGATAACGAAACTCCTCGCGCAAACACTCTTGAATTGGCGCGCTATCATTGGCATCGCATGTACTCGCTGCCGCGTCACATAGAATTCCATCAGACGATTCCAGGGTACTGGGAAGTCGATGATCATGATGCGTTGAGCGATGATTGCTGGCCCACAAAGAACCCAAAGTTCATGCTGCCACTGACGTTCGAGCAGGGCTACGCCACATTTCGTGAGCAAGTCCCTTTGGGAACGCAGCCGACTCATCGCACTGTTCGCTATGGGAAAGGGTTGCAGATCTGGATGGTCGAAGGACGTTTGTATCGCTCGCCGAACAACAGTCCAGATGGGCCAGAGAAAACGATCTGGGGGAAAGAGCAGAGAGAGTGGTTAATGAAGTCGATTCTTGAAAGTGATGCCGACTTCAAAGTTCTCGTCAGTCCAACTCCAATTGTTGGTCCGGATCGCAGTGGCAAAAAAGATAACCATGCGAACAAAGTTTTTGCTTACGAAGGGAACCTGTTTCGCGACTGGACGGCAGAGCAGAAGTTGGACAACTTCTTTGTCTGTTGTGGAGATCGACACTGGCAATATTACTCGATCGACCCCAAGACAAAACTGAAAGAGTTCTCATGCGGGCCTGCGAGTGACCAGCACGCTGGAGGGACTCCCGGACAGGATTTTGAGGTTCAACCGTTCCACCGTGTCAAAGGAGGCTTTCTGACTGTGAATGTTCTCCGGGAAAAAGGGAGCCCGGTGATCGCGTTCCGTCATCATGACGTTCACGGAAAGGTCGTCAACGAGTACAAGCAAGTCGGTCAGGAAAAATAAGCCTGTGACCTCTAAATGAAGTCTGCGAAACAAGGGTTCGTCCGGGAAGATTCCGTTGACGAGAACGCAAGAATTACGGAAATTGATGAAAGCCTGAAGCACCTAAATCCTGAAGCGTCTTTTGAATAGGTGTTCAGATTCTGCCTCGTGGCGAATGGCAATTTTATTTGAGAAACGCGTCCTTCACGGGGACACAGCCGGGCAAGCCGTCGAGCAAGCTGCTCTAAAACTTGACTGAAATGTACGACAATCGAAATTGAGAAACCGCAGGGCGTAGCGGGCTCTCTTTCCTGTCAAGATTCTCAGGTTTGCGCATTCTGCCGTCTCTTCGGCGGATAGTGCCGCCAGTGGGCCATGTCAACGGTTCAATTCAATCTGGTCTGGGGTAGTTTTCGATAAGGTTTTAGCATTCGCGGTTCGATACTGGAATGCGGCCTGTTCGAATGACTCACGATACGGAATTGCCATGGATCGGCGAAACTTTCTTTCTACATCATCAATCGTTTTGTTTACTTCAGCCTTTGGTTGTCGAGGAACACAAAAAGCGACGGTTCTTGATCCGACTGATGCAGATGCAATAGCCAGCCATGAAGCTGGCGCGGAGACCTGGAAACCGCTGATTGACGAAGCGGTCGGTCGTTTGACTGGTCGGCAAATACAGGAGATTCAGCAGGCTTCAGCTGTCGGCATGCCGTCCGGGAAAAAACGGATCTGCTTTATTGGAGTCGAAAACCGCAGTGCCGAGGAAATTGGCGACTTCAAGGAACAAATCTACGAACATATCGATACCTTGCTTTCCAATTCGGAACTCTTTGGTTCGATCAGCCGACGATATGTCGAGGCGGGCTTGCGCGACGCACGATTGCGTCCTGACGACCTGTTCATGCCAAAGCATCAGCAGCTCTTCACGCAGACCATGGAAAAGATGAATCAGCCATTCGACTACATGCTGTTTGCGAAGATTACATCTGGCACGACGCGTGACAACAAGAAGTATCAACGAGATTACTTGCTGACACTGGAAATGGTGGACATCAACACCGGTGAATTCACGAAAGAGTCAGCGACTCTCCGGAAGATGTACAAGAAATCTCTCATGTAGATGTTGTGCAGCGTCCGGGCGGTTTCTCTGTTGTTGATCCGACTGTTGCGGTGAGGGTGAATTCTCAACGGACTTGCTCGAAATCGAAATGTCGCCGCCCACGTCTCTCCTCTAAGCAGCGATCAGTATGTTGATCTTTCGTCAAATTGACCTTCATGACAGCGTGCGAGCAATCGCGATTGCCGTGACATTTGTGTTGCTGGTAGGCGTTTCTGGCTGCGCGACGCATGCTCATCAGCTGGAAGGAATTCGAGATGACTATTACTCCGGTCATCTCGATAAGTCTGCGAAGGCGATTGATCAGTTGCTTGCGAAGGAGACCAAAGAGTCAGATGCTCTCAAGCTGGATCGAGCAATCGTTGAGCTGACATCTGGCCACCCCGATCGGGCAGAGCAAACCCTGCGACAGGTGCGAGATCAGCTTGACTACCTTGAGCAGAAAGATGCTGGTGAACAGGCTCTTTCCATGATTCGGGATGATCAAAGTCTCTCCTGGTCCGGCGAGGACTATGAGAAGGTTCTCGTGCGGACGTTTTTAGCAATTTCCAACTTGATGAACGGCGGTGATGACGCTGGCGCGTATGCTCTTCAAGTTGATGAAAAGCAGAATCAAATTATTGCCAAAATGGAGCAGAAACGCCGTCCCGAAGAAGCGGAACTGGACTTCAAACGCATTGCCTTGGGGCCGTACATCCACGCTGCAATGACCGAGGAGCGGCATTCTAACTATGACGACATTGAACGTTCTCGCTTGAAGGTTGTTAGCTGGGAGGAAGGGTTTCGAGATGGCAAAGACGACCTCCAGCGAGCGCGGCATGGTCGGCATTCTGAGCCAGGAAATGGAGTTGTCTATCTGTTTTGTCTTGTTGGCCGTGGGCCGTACAAAGTGGAGGCAAATGAGCTCCCGACTCAAGTTTCGATGCTGATCGTTGATCAGATTCTCAGCGAGGTTTTAGACCAAACGCTCACTCCGACGATCGCTCCTGTGAAAATACCGGTCGTCAAACCAGGGCGTTCTGTCATCTCCAACGTGGGGGTCATCGTCGATGGAGAAGACATTGGGACGACAGCGACGATCACAAACGTGAGTGAATTTGCGGTTCAGCAGTCGGAAGCAAATCGATCCGAAGTGCTGGCGAGAGCAGTGGTTCGCAGGACGTTGAAGAAGGCTGCAGCCTACGCCGTGAAAAGCAAAGTGAATGCCCAGAGCTCCCCTGTGGCTGATATTGCTTTGACTGTGGCAGGCATTGCCTGGGAAGCTGCTGAAAATGCAGACACCCGCTGTTGGGGCCTGTTGCCGGATCAGATTCAAGTGCTTCGAATCGAACTTCCGGCGGGCGAACATCAATTCGAATTGAAACCACTTCAGGGTGGCAAGAGAGTCGGGCAGTCCGAAGGGCTCACCGTTCAAGTTGAAGATGGTCGGAATACGTACCTTCTCGCAACGATTCCAGATACAGAGTTCGTCGGCGAAGTGGTCACAAATTTCGCCGACCGTAAAACGAATGTGGAATAGTAGTCCGCACACTTTTGAGTGCCGCCTCGCTGAACGAGTTCCGCCGCGAAACAAGTCAACGAAACAAGTCAATGTTGGCGGATTGCTGTCTCACTCTCAAAGCTTTACGGGGCAGTGAGATCTTGCTATCTGTCGTAGAATTACGCGTTCTTGACCCGACTCTTTGGAATTTCTTTTATAGTAATGTCCAAAGAGAATCTTCCAGTTGATTCTCCACATTTTCTTTCGCAACGTCATCTATAATTTCGGGAGAAGAAGAATTTATTGAGTGGTGCAATCCTGTTGTTGGCCTGGATTTTGTTTTGAAATCGTAGTGGAGTCGTTATGATTCTCTCGCTTTTCAATCACACGTTCAGGGATTGCGGAAGTGGCTTGTTTTTCTGGCACGCGGGCAGTGTTGTCACAAACAATGAAGAAACGAAGTGCAAATAAATCAAAAAAATCCAAGCAGTTAGAATCTCATGACGGGGCCCAAATCCAACAGGCGCTTTCAGACGTTGAAGGTCTGGAGCGGTTGCAAGTGATGCAACTGACGATGATCCGAGAAATTCATCGTCAGTTGGAAGAGTTGAAAAAGAAGGCTTAGCGGGCCTTGGACCAGTTTCAATGATTACAGTATCCGTGAAGCTCACTTTCATGACCTTCACGGACGCGATCAGTGTTTAAATCTTGGTCATACTCTGTTGGCGGCTCTCTACTTGGAAATCTCAGAGAGTTTCTCGCGAACTTCATCGACATGCCCTTTGACCTTCACTTTAGGCCAAACGGCTGCAATTTTGCCTTCCTTGTCGATGAGGAATGTTGCTCGCTGAATGCCCATGTAGGTCTTCCCGTAATTCTTTTTTTCAACCCAGACCCCATACTTTTCTGCAATCGCGTGGTCCTCGTCGGATAGCAGAGGGAACGGCAATTCAAATTTGGTTGCAAACTTTTCGTGCGACTTCAGGCTGTCTCCGCTGATCCCAAGGACGACGGTCTCAGCACTTTCAAACTGCCCAAGGTTGTCACGAAAGTCACACGCTTCAGTGGTACAACCAGGCGTGTTATCGCGCGGGTAGAAATAGAGCACAACATTCTTCTCGCCTTTGAATTGGCTGAGTCTGATTTTTCCCTCTGGGATCGCTGGCAGGGTGAAGGCTGGGGCTCGTTTACCGACTTCGGGGATGCTCGACATGTCTGTTCCGGAAATGGTGAGAATCTGTGTATGAGGATTGATCTACCATAGATTCTTTGTGGCTGACATTGAAGCGGGGCAGCGGTGAAACTTACGACCAAAGGGGATGGCCATCTATTTTCCATCGCTTTCTAAGTCGATCACCTGCCATTCTTTCGAAGTTGCTGAGCAAATGTAGATTTTGGATTTGACTTGGAATTTAACCATCGTGGTTGTGAAACTGGGAATAGGGACTTCCTCTGCATCAATCTGGAGCCACTTTCCGGTTTGATCACCGATCGCGTAAGCAGTCTTTCCCTCGACAAAGCAAGCCATCGTTCCCGAATGAATGAACTGAGCATTTTTAGTTTTTGTTTTGACAGCTTGCCATTTCCCGGTCGTTGCGATGAACGCGTAGGCAGATTTGTTGTGAGCGAAGCAGGCAAGATTGCCTGAGACAATTGGTACAAATGGTTCAACCTTTTCCTCGAAACTTAGTGACGCTGTTTTGCCCGTGAGAGCAGAGAATGCAGTCACTGTTTTTCCCGTTTTTGAAATCGTAATCAAAATATTGTCAGTCTCGACATACGGAGCCGACGACGCCTGCAGGCTTGAACGAAAAGTTTCGTTATCAAGCCCACCTCCTCCGCCGAATCCACCACCACTATGAATTTGTGCGTGGGTGGAACTTGCAATTGATAAGACAAGAATCGTTGCAAAGATTCGAACAGGCATGGCTCCAGACTTTCATGAAAAGGTTCGCGCAGGTTTTTGTCCGACAGTAATTTGACTATTGCGTCTTTCGAATTGGTTTGCAGGCTCTGCCTCGTGGCGAACAGCGTTTTTACCAGAGAAATACGTTCTTCACGGGCACAAGAAACACGAAAATGTTCCTGAGGTCAATAAACGTACGCAGCGATCGTCTGTTAACAGCTGATGTCGCGCGTTCGGAAGATTTTTTTTATTTCAGCCCGGTGCGTTGACTCGATAGCGTCGGGCGGAGTAGTAAGACTCAACATTTGCGATGATCGGGCTATTCTGCTGTGACCTCTTCAAGAGCTTGTTCTGGTGATCCAAGGTGATCAAGTCCAAAGACAAGGACAGCTGCGACAATGGCAACCAGAATAGTCAGTGCGAACTCGCCATTGAATTCAATTTTTGAAAACGGAACGATCTCGAAAACCTTGTGCTTGAACTCTTCGACCTCAGGAGTTGTGTCAACCTGGAAAGGCCAGATTTTGTACAGCGAGCCAATCATGAATCCACACAATAAGGACATCGTTTGTGCAGCGTAGTTGGCGAGGAGCCATCGCAGGAGTTTGGCAAATGAAATCAGTCCGACCAGACAACCGCAAGCAAACGTGAGAACGAGAAAGATTGATTCTGTTGAGAGTTTGAGCTTGATGACATCTTTGATGATGCCGGTGATTTCGTGGTACTTGCCAAGGATTAGCAAGATAAACGAGCCGCTGATTCCGGGGAGAATCATTGCACAGATCGCGATGGCTCCGCACAGGAAGATATACCAGAGGTGATCGGGTGGATTTGCCAGTGCCGGTTGAGAGACGAGCCAGACTGCAAAGACTGCTCCGCCTGTTAAGAGTCCATATTCCAGAGCGCGCCAACGTGTCACAAGCTTGGCAACCAGTAAGCAACTCGCTCCGATCATGCCGAAGAAGGCTGCCATCGTGTACTGTCGGTAATCTTCCAGCAACGTATGCATCACCGATCCGAGCAATACGATGCCGACGAGAATGCCCATCCCGAGTGGGATGATAAATCGCAAGTCAATATGCTTGGCGGCGTCGCGGAATTTTCGTTGAGAGACGAATGACATGAGCGTCGCGTCAACATGGCTGACTGCGCTGATGAGTCTCTCGTAAATTCCTAGAATGAGCGCGACGGTGCCTCCCGAAACCCCGGGGATCACATCTGCTCCTCCCATTAACACACCTCGCCCCAGCTGAGCAAGGTCCTCACTTGAGGGGATTTTCTTCGCAGCCGCATCGTCCTGGGTCATGTTTTTTTGTTCGTCGTTCATTGCATGTTGAAGCGATTGAGGCTTGGAAGTTTAGGCGGATTCAAAAGTGGGAGAAAGCAACTGCTGCAAAAGATTGCAGTCCCTGAAAGGTTTTCTGTCGAAACAGCTGGTTTGCCGGAGTCTTGCAAGTGTCCAATGAAAAAAGCTGAGACAAATTTGAATCCGGAGAATAAGAAAATTGATTGATGATGTGAACTTTCAGTCAGTTTTCAATGTCTCGGCAATTGAGACCTGTGAAATCGGGTGGTCGCTGACCGAGATTGTGATAACATTCGAACTCGCCTTCACCGCGTCCCTTGTGGCGTCAGGTGTTGGGTGAATCCATCGGCAGGAGTTGAAGTGTCGTTTGACGAATTCTGCAGGGCTGTCATTCTCGACCCATCGTTAGTGCTCATTCAGACGCGATGTTTGAGTCGAGTTCTAAACGTTCTCACTCTTTAAGGCAAAGTTAACCTTTAAGGCAAAGTTAACGGACATGAGTCACGGACGTCGTCCCGAGGAATCGGAGCGAATTTATACACGACGATTTTGGTTGGCATTCGCTGCGAATGTCATGCTTGTGACTGCGAATGCGCTGACGTTTCGGTTTGCTGAGTTTGTTCGATTTCTCGGTGGAAGTGAAGAGACAACCGGTGTGATTGTGAGTGTTGGCCTTGTCGGGTCGCTCTTCTTTCGCGCTTTTCTGGGACAGGCGCTTGATCAGTTAGGAATCCGAAAGATCTGGATTGTATGCTCGCTGATCAACATTACTGGTTCAGCGCTCGTTTTAACGGCTCCTGATGTCGGGATTCAAATCTACGCTGCGAGAATCATCTTTGTGATCGGGCTCTCCGGGATGTTCGCCTCTTCGGTTTCGCATATTCAGCATCTCGCTCCCCTGAGCCGGCGCACAGAAGTGATCGGGACATTCGGGGCGAGTGGCTTTGTCGGGATGATCTGTGGAACGAATCTGGGTGATTTGATCTTTCATCTCTATCCGGAAAGTCGTCAGCTTTACCACGTTTTGTTCGGCATCTCCCTGTTGGCAAGTGTTCTTCACATGTGCCTGGCGATTTGGTTAACAAGGAGCGAACGTCACGAAACTCCGTCGTTCACGCCACCGATTCATAAGCTGATGATGCGGTATTGGCCACATCGAGTCTTTCTGGTCACATTCATGATGGGGATGGGGTTTGCGGTCACGATGACGTTTCTGACTCGCTACTCGACCGAATTGGGGCTCAGCGGAATCCGAACCTTCTTCACAGCCTATGCCGTCACCGCTTTCACAGTGCGGCTTGTGGCGAGGCAATGGAGTCGCACCGTGGGACGGCATCGCTTGATTTGTATGGGCCTGCTCGGTCATGCGATCGGACACTTGCTGATGACTTTTGTGACGACCGATTGGCAATTCATTCCTCCTGCGATGTGTCTGGGGTTTGGTCATGCACTATTGTTTCCGTGTGTCGTCTCGATGGGAGCCGGTGCATTTCCGGAGCAGTATCGCGGCACAGGAACCACGGTGACGCTGGCAGCGATCGACAGCGGGACGATTCTCACCGCGCCGGTTCTCGGGTGGATTATCGACCACTTCGGCTTCTTTGCGATGTTTTATTTTGTCAGCGGGTCGTTATTAGTCGGGGCAGTCTCGTATCTGGCACTGACCTCAAAACTTGTCGATTCAGATATCGATATCAAAACGAAGAGCGAGTCGCAGGAGACTCCAAGAGCAGCAAAAGTTTTGGAGCCGGTTCAAGTGACGTCTAAAGAACCAGCTCGCGTACGCCCTTAAAGTGTTTTCAATCTTCATCCTGCCCGTGAAGCCTGCTTTCATCACCAGTTCATAGGCTGCTTGCCACGAGGCTGAACGCGAACATCCATCTGAGACGGCTTATTCGAAAGCTGCTGTCAGGCTGGTGCGCCGAGGCTCCTTGCATCTCTTTTTGGCATCCTGGATTCTGCAAAGCCGATCTAAATCGTGGAATGCATATCGTTGAAGTGGTGGCACGTCGCTTTGTGTGGAGTCGCAGAATTCTGTCAATGAGGCGGAGATTGAAGCGGGCGTTTTTCTTGCTCAAACATGCGAGAGGAACTGCTCATTTTCGAGTAATTTACAGGGAGACATTGAAGTTTCCGCATGGATCGTCAAAACTAGGGTACACATGAACCGTGAACAGAGGTATATTGTGAACGGAAGTTCTTGTGTTTGCGACTTCGTTTAATGTCGCTCATACAAAGCCTGAGTGCATGATCGTGAGTCTATTGGATGGCAACGATTTCAGAAGTCATTGCGAGAACGGTCCGGAAGCCTCTGGGATAGCTGCTTTTCTCAATGATTGAGAGAGCAATTTTAAGTTTCAGGATCAGTTCTAGTGTTTCTAAAACATGTTTGAGGAGTGAATCGATGACCGACCCACCAAAGTTGACGAAACGACAACAGGCGATCTACGAATTCATCAAAGATCGTATCGTGAACCGAGGGTATGGGCCGACGGTTCGGGAAATTGGGGCGAACTTTGAAATTAAATCTCCCAACGGAGTCATGTGCCATCTCAAGGCGCTGGAGAAAAAAGGGCTGATCACACGCGAGCAGAATATGTCACGTGCGATTCAACTCACAGAGTCACTCAGTCGTGGTAAAACATCATTGCCAATGGCGGGGCAGATCGCTGCTGGGGCACCGACGTTGGCGGTTGAGCAGCTCGAAGAGGTCGATTTCGGTGACCTGTTCGCTGATGAAGAGCATTTCTGCTTGAAAGTCAGTGGTGAGTCAATGATTGAAGACCACATTGCAGATGGCGACTTCGCCATTATTCACAGGCAGTCGACTGCAAGTCCCGGCGAGATCGTTGCTGCTTTAGTCGATGGGGAAGACGCAACGCTCAAGCGGTTCTATCGTGAAGAAGACCGCTATCGTTTGGAGCCTGCGAACTCAACAATGGAGCCGATTTATAGCCAGGATGTCCAGATTCTGGGCGTTTTGGTTGGGGTGATCCGGCAGTATTAGGAGTCGTCTCTGTGCTTGCCGTGCCCGTGTGATCAGTTCCTGTCTTGAGTGGCCGCTCGTGTTAAGATTGGTCGTGAAGATTAAAATTTCTGGTGTTTCGTGGAGAAGGTCTTTCACACCAGTTTCGGATGAAAGTCTGCACTATTCCGATGGTTCAGGCGGATGCAAACTCGGTTTGATGTCAGATTCGTACTGTTTGTTGAGATCTGAGCAAAATTCTTCGTGGAAATTACTTCAACTTGGCTGAGATTGCTGAGCAAATCTTGTCCCGTTTGGTGTTCAGGGCTAGAATCTGGTTAGGTGAATTTATTCCCTCATCATTACTGAGGCCCCACATCGATTGTTTTGATTGATTCGGCAGGATGGCTGAATCGAAAGGCGATGTGAGTTTCATCGCACGGAGATTGTTTCTCTGGGCTGTTCACTAGCGAATTAAATTCACGCAAACAGGAGTCAGAGAATGTACGAACGCTTTACCGATCGAGCCCGGAAGGTCATGCAATTGGCCAATCAGGAAGCTCAACGGTTTAATCACGAATATATCGGAACAGAGCACATCCTTCTGGGGCTTGTTAAAGAAGGGTCTGGTGTTGCAGCGAATGTCTTGAAGAATCTCGACGTCGACCTTCGCAAGATTCGACTCGAAGTCGAAAAGATTGTGCAATCTGGCCCAGATTTGGTGACCATGGGCAAACTTCCGCAGACTCCCCGCGCTAAGAAAGTGATTGAGTATGCGATGGAGGAAGCTCGCAATCTGAATCATAATTACGTTGGGACCGAGCACTTATTGCTGGGGTTGCTGCGTGAACAAGAAGGCGTTGCCGCTCAGGTTTTGATGAATCTCGGACTGAAGCTGGAAGACGTCCGCGAAGAAGTCTTAAATCTTCTCGGTCATGGACTTGAAGGGGCTGAACAGTCCGAGCGTGGCGGAGCTCCGTCAGGAAAGGCTGGAAAAAGCAAAACGCCAGCTCTCGACAGTTTCGGTCGCGATCTGACAGAACTGGCTCGTCAAGGAAAGCTTGATCCTGTGATCGGGCGTTCTGAAGAAATTGAACGAATCACACAGGTTCTTTGTCGACGTCAAAAAAATAACCCGGTATTGCTTGGTGAAGCAGGGGTCGGAAAAACCGCCATCGTCGAAGGGTTCGCCCAGCTGGTTGTCGATGGCAGCGTGCCAGACTTGCTGCGTGAGCGACGGATCGTCGTCCTCGACCTGGCGATGATGGTTGCGGGAACGAAATACCGTGGTCAGTTCGAAGAGCGTATTAAAGCGGTCATGAACGAAGTGCGGCGTGCGAAGAACGTAATTCTGTTCATTGACGAATTGCACACACTTGTCGGTGCTGGTGGAGCGGAAGGAGCGATTGACGCTTCGAACGTTCTGAAACCTGCATTGAGTCGAGGTGAGTTGCAATGTATCGGAGCGACGACTCTCGATGAGTACCGAAAGTACATCGAGAAAGACGCCGCTTTGGAACGACGCTTTCAAATGGTGCTTGTCGACCCACCGAGCAAAGATCAAACAGTCGAAATCCTCAAAGGACTTCGCGATCGGTATGAGTCTCATCATAAAGTTCAGTACACCGATGATGCTCTTGAAAAGTCTGTGGAGCTTTCCAGTCGTTATATCACTGGTCGTTGCCTCCCGGACAAAGCGATTGATGTCATCGACGAAGCAGGTGCGAGAATTCGTCTGAAATCGATGGTTCGACCTCCAGATCTCAAAGAGCTCGAAGAAGACATCGAGCGATTCAATACTCAGAAAGAAGAGGCAGTTGCGAATCAGGACTTTGAGAAGGCAGCCAATCTGCGTGATAAAGCGGATCAGTTGAAGAAGAAGAAAGAGTCGATCACGAGTGAATGGCGTCAGAAGTCACAGGAGACTGATGGGGTCGTCGATGCCGAAGTGATCTCCGAGGTTGTCGCCAAAATGACGGGCGTTCCGCTCACACGCCTTTCCAGCGAAGATACTGTACGTCTGCTGGAAATGGAAAGCGTGATGCACAAACGTGTCGTCAGTCAGGACGAAGCAATCAAGCTGGTTTGTAAAGCGGTTCGTCGTTCGCGCAGTGGACTCAAAGATCCGAAGCGTCCAACGGCAACGTTCCTGTTCTCTGGTCCAACCGGGGTCGGGAAAACATTACTTGCCAAAACGCTCGCTGAGTTCATGTTCGGTGATGAAGAAGCACTTGTGCAAATCGACATGAGTGAATATCAGGAACGGCACAATATCAGCCGATTGATCGGAGCTCCTCCGGGATATGTCGGCTATGAAGAAGGTGGACAACTTACTGAGAAAATCCGCCGTCGTCCGTATGCGGTTGTGCTGCTAGACGAAATCGAAAAAGCCCACCCGGACATCTACAACATGCTGTTGCAGATTATGGAAGAAGGGCATTTGACGGATAGCTTCGGCCGTAAGGTCGACTTCAAGAACGTCATTTTGATTATGACAACCAACGTCGGTGCCAAGGCGATTGCCAATGCCTCGTTTGGTTTCGGAAACCAGAATGTGGAGACCGCTCATGATGACATGAAGAAGAACGTCATGGCGGAAGTCAGTAAACGCTTCAAGCCTGAGTTCATCGGGCGACTGGACGAAGTTGTTGTCTTCCACAAACTGGCTGACGAGGATCTGAAGCACATCGTTGAGTTTGAACTGAAGAAAGTTCGTGAACGACTCAAGGAACGTGGTTTGATTCTTGAATTGGCTGATGAGGCGAAGCAACACGTCATTGACAAAAGTAAGTCCGAACAAGGCGATCGAGATCACACAGACTACGGGGCTCGTCCATTGCGACGCGCTGTCGAAGTTTATGTGGAAGATCCGCTGGCTGAGGAGTTGCTGCGAGGCCAGTTTGATGGAAAGAACGTCATCAAAGTTGGCGTCCGGAAAGTTGGTGATGAGACGCAACTCGACTTTGAAGGGGAATACAGAGAAGCCCCCAGCGAAGAAAACCTGGAAGCTGTCGGAGCAGCAACCGCTGAAGGCGATCAGGCTTCAGAGGAGTAAGTCTTCGAGAGGATCAGCCGGATTTGAGAGCCATTTTCAATTCGGTGGTGCTTTCCAATAATTGAAAAGCCGAAGTGTTGCCCCTGCAGCACTTCGGCTTTCTTTATGCACTTTGAGCATCTTCAATGCTTGTCGAGCCAGTTCCCGATGCTGAATGGAGATCGTTTCGAATAATGTGACTGATGGTGTCAGCTTTCTGGATTCCCGAACTGCCTACTTTTTGGCCTGATCCTGAAGTCTGAATATGTTCTTTCGGAGATGGGCAAAAGTGTCTAATTCAGAGGTCTTCGGACTGGTTCTGAGTCTGTTGCTTTTGCGAATCTCGGAAACTTGGTTTGTGTCTGGATCGACTGCGAGTATCATTCAATTCCACCAGATCTGGAAATCAGCGTTGTGGCGAACCTTCGTGCGTGACGTTGACTCTCGTTTCGAAGCTCGTTGTCGAATTGTCACTGTTTTTGAATCCCTGAGCCGTTTTTATGTCCACCGATTTAGCGTACCAGTCCAGTATTTCTCCTGATCATTCGAGTACATACGGGCTAGACGAAGTCCTGACCGCCTGTCCTGAAACGGGAGAGTTGCTGGATATTCAATACGATTGGGATCGTGTGGAAGTTCCCTCTTCGTTGAAAGACTTCGAAGCTCGCTGGGCAAATCGAAATTGTCCGCTTGACTACAGCGGTGTCTGGCGTTTTCGTCAACTGCTGCCGTTTGCTCCTGACGATCAAATCGTGACGATCGGAGAAGGGCAGACATTACTGCAACAATCTAATAGCGTCGCGAAGTATGTCGGGCTGAACGAAGGGCAATTGTACCTCCAGTATGAAGGACTCAATCCGTCTGGCAGTTTCAAAGATAATGGGATGACGGCTGCTTCGACTCATGCCCGGATGGTTGGGGCGAAGATGGCGGCCTGTGCATCGACCGGGAATACGAGTGCATCACTGGCAATCTATGCGGGGACGACGAAGCATTTCAAGGTGATTGTCTTTGTTGGAAGTGGGAAAATCGCTTACGGAAAACTTTCTCAAGCGCTCGACTATGGAGCCACAACTCTTCAGATTCAAGGGGATTTTGACGACGCTCTCAAACAGGTCCGCGAGGTCTGTAAAACGGCTGGGATTTACTTGTGCAACAGCGTGAATCCGTTTCGTCTCGAAGGGCAGAAGACAATTATGTATCGCGTTCTTGAAGGACTCAATTGGGAAGTTCCTGACTGGATCGTTGTTCCTGGTGGGAATCTGGGGAATTCAAGTGCGTTCGGAAAGGCGTTCATGGAGTTGAAAGAACTCGGCCTGATTGATCGTGTTCCTCGATTGGCTGTCATTAACGCTCAAGGAGCGAACACGCTGTACGAACTGCATGAGAAACATGGCTTATGCTGGAACGGAGGGAAACCGGATGCTGAACTCATCAAGTCGTTCTATCAAAAGATGGATGATGAAGATCGGCGGGCCAGTACACTTGCCAGTGCGATTGAGATCAATCGTCCCGTGAACTTGAAGAAGTGCTTGCGGGCTCTCGATTTTTGTGATGGTGTCGTGCGAGAAGTGAGTGACGACGAAATTCTTGATGGAAAGTCGCAAGTCGGAGCGGGAGGGTTTGGGTGTGAACCGGCCAGTGGAGCGAGCGTTGCCGGGGCGAAGTTGCTGCGTGAGCAGGGAATCATTGCTCCCAGTGATCGTGTGGTTTGCATATTAACCGGGCATCAACTCAAAGATCCGAATGCAACCGTGAACTATCATTCCGGGCAACCGGCTCCTGAATTTCAGAATGCTCCGATCCCGGTCGAGAATGACTTTGAAAAAATCATGGAAGTGATTCAAGGAATCGCATAAGATTCAATAGACCTGTTTTATCCATCCATCTTGACGAGGAGAGTGTTTCTTTGTTCAGTCCTTACGAGGAGCTTGAATATCTCTCTGACTATCTCCCTGAAGAGGGGGAGGCGGTTCTGGTTGTGCGCGAATCGGGTGAGCTTATTTGCAAACCCTGGAGCCAAGATGACCTTCGAGAGGGGATTCACGACTCGCAACTCTATGGAATGCTCGTTCAGGCCAATGAGCGATTGAACTCAGTCGGGACTATGCCGCTTTGGGTAGCGGGCATTGCTCTGGTTTGGTTGGCGATTGTGGTTCATGGACTGCTCGGAGTTGGGTGGGATCGCTGGTATTTGATTCCCGGCTGTTCGATCCCGGTGCTCTATGGAGCCTTGTATTGGATGAAGAAACGTCAGCAGGCGTATTTTCAAAATGCGATTCTGCCGATGCTTCAAACGGAACTCCGCAACCGCCAGACACCGTTTTACTCGCTACTGGCGGGAATCCGGCAGCACGAAGAGTTCCGTTGTCTGCTGGATGAAATCGTCCATTGGTCTCCGCTGAATAGTGAGCTATGATTGTTTGCTGAACATGTGCCGCGCTGGATGCTGGCACGCTCTTATTTTTAATTTTTAGCTGACTTCTGCTTCTATGGGCATCGAAAATCGCGAATATATGCGAGACGGCACTTCCAGCCACTATCGTGGGGGAAGTCCTGCGATGCAGAACATTGTCAAAACGTTGGTGATCGTCAACGTGCTTGTGTTCATCGCGCAGAACCTGCTTCAAGCGCCGATCAGCGTCTCGGACTTCCCGAGGTACTACAATACAAATGGTGCCTCGCAGGAGCAGATTCAAGAGGCCTATCTGGAAGTGAAAGCTGCCGGTCGACTCCCTGAAGAGCCGTTGCTCAACCAATGGTTTACGCTGGACTCTACGAAAGTTTTTCAAGGTCAAATCTGGCGGCTGACGACTTACGACTTTCTGCATTCGACCGAGAGTATCTGGCATATCTTTTTTAATATGTGGCTGTTGTATCTGGCTGGCAAACCTGTTGCAGATAAATACGGTCACCGAGAGTTTCTCTGGTTCTATTTGATTGCCGGTGTCTTTTCGGCGGTCTTCTATATTGTCTGGGGAGCCATCAATCGTGAAGCCGTCGCTGCGGTTGGGGCGTCCGGTGCTGTCTCGGCGATATTGGTGCTGTATGCGATGAACTGGCCACACCATCGCTGGTATATTTATGGAATCATTCCGGTGCCGGCGATGCTGCTAGTGCTGATCTCGGCTGGGCTGGACCTGTTTCCAATGTTGATTCAACTTGGCGGAGGGGGACGAACAGATAATATCGCTCACTCAGCTCACATCGGTGGGATGCTCTTCGGTTTTCTATACTTCCGACAGAAGTGGACGTTCAGCTCTTATGTTCCCAAAGGGTTCTCGTTGAAAAAGATACTGAGCTTCAAACGGAAACCGAAACTGAAAATACATCGGCCTGTTTCCTCTGCGGAAATTGTAGTCCCGAAGGAGCCTCAACCAATCCCCGCTCATGTTGCGCAGCGAGTTGATGAGCTTCTAGAGAAGATCAGCCGTTCTGGCGAAGCGAGTCTGACTTCGGAAGAGCGGGACTTTCTCAACGAATCCAGCCGCAAATATCGCTAGAGCATTCCCAATGCTTCTCTTGTCCGCGAAGTACGTTTTCACAAATCTATGCGCTGGTGCCACGAGACAGAACTGTTTCGACGAATATTAGATCTGCGGTAGACTAAACTGCTCTAGATTTTTTCAATGCTTGTCGTGTCTGTGTTGCGGATTCGCGACTTCTTTCGAGGTTTCTTCACCCATCATTTGCCTTGGGGTTTCTGGCGCTGGCGATACATCTCTCGAAAACTTTTCTTGGGGGCATCAGGGAGTTCTCTTTGCCAGCCCCATTTGTTCAGTTTGTTATAGGTCAGGAAACGAGGAAGCTTCGGCAGCCAGAATCTCGCCATCTTTCCAGCAAACTGGTACAGCCAGGGACGTAGTAGAACGGCTGATGCGAACTTCATGCTGAGTCGTTTTGAAGTCGGCAGAAGTCCTTTGAGAACAATCTTGCTGCGCCAAGTATAGAGCTGTTCATGGATGTTGATTTTGACGGGGCAAACATCTGAACAAGAGCCGCACAGCGAACAGGCATACGGGAGTGTTGAATGCTTTGCCGGGTCGCTGGCTGGGCCGAGGATTGAGCCAATTGGGCCGGGAACGGTGTTGTTGTAACTGTGGCCTCCACTGCGACGGTAGACGGGGCAAGTGTTCATACACGCTCCACAGCGAATGCAATTGAGTGAGCGGCGGAAGTCGTCACTGGCAAGGAGTTCGCTGCGACCATTGTCGACGAGGACGATGTGCATCTGGCAGTCTTTATCGCGTGGCCCGTGGAAGTGAGTGGAGTAGGTGGTGATCGGCTGACCGGTTGCAGAGCGGGCGAGCAATCTCAGGAAGACTCCGAGGTCTTTGACTCGGGGAATGATTTTCTCGATCCCCATGCAAGCGATATGCAACTTCGGAAGTGACGTTCCCAAGTCGGCGTTGCCTTCGTTCGTGCAGACAACGATTCCGCCTGATTCGGCAATTGCAAAATTGACGCCAGTAATCCCCGCCTCTGCGGAGAGAAACTTCTGTCGCAACTCCTGTCGTGCAGCTTCGGTCAGGTACTGCGGATCTGTCGCCCCTTTCTTAGTGCCGATTTTTTCGTGAAA
The DNA here is from genome assembly GCF_007744255.1 of Thalassoglobus polymorphus. Lineage (GTDB taxonomy): Bacteria > Planctomycetota > Planctomycetia > Planctomycetales > Planctomycetaceae > Thalassoglobus > Thalassoglobus polymorphus. Next base: position 503,857 of record NZ_CP036267.1, read on the forward strand.
CAATTCGCCAATCTCTTCCCGCTTGGTATGGATCGCGGGCATGACGATATGGCTGGGTGGCTCTTCTCGAAGTTGGACGATCCACTCTCCAAGATCGGTGTCAACAACTTCGATATCGTGACGTTCCAGATATGGGTTGAGGTGACACTCTTCGGTGAGCATTGACTTGCTTTTGACGACTTTCTTGACATCGTTCTTCTGCAAGAGATCGAGGACGATCTGATTGTGTTCTGCGGCATCTTTTGCCCAGTGGACCTGGATTCCCCGGGCCTGGGCCTGTTCTTCAAACTGGGTCAGCATCTCGCCCAGATGTGTCATCGTGTACATTTTAATTTGCGAAGCGCGTTCTCGGAGTTCTTCCCATTCGGGAATGGCCGTAGCTGCTTTATCGCGTTTGGCCCGTACAAACCAGAGTGCTCGATCGTGCCAGTGGGCACGGTCCAGATCTTTGACAAAAGTGGCGGCCTGCTTCGGATGTGATGTTGCTGATGCCATATCTTGTTTTCGTCTTCTCAAACAGCGAGGCTGCAATCTGGGTGAATTTTTCTCAACTCTTTATGAATAGTCACATAGAGTTGAGTTGTATTCAAGGTTGCAGGGAGATGAATGAGGTTCAGATGTCTTGTCACTCTTGAGAATCCGGTTGTCTTTTCTGACAAATTCGAATTCGGGAGAGCATTTTGGGCTCAGGGGAAAAGGCGAGGCTGAGATCCTGGGCGAGGAGAAAGTCTTGGTTTTATTAAAATTCTGTTAATAAATGGGGTAGATTAAGCCTGTTGATTCAGACTGGCGAGTCCCTAGAATGCGCGCCTCTGAGCAAGTCCTTAATTTTTTTAGCCTGAAATGGTGCAATTTGGAACTCTCAACACTTGTCACACTGGTTTGCGAACTTGTTGGTGGATTGGGAATTTTCCTTCTCGGCATGAAAAACATGTCCGAGGGGATGCAGGCAGTAGCGGGGAAAAGTCTGCGAAGCTTGATCAACCTGGTTACGACACGTCGTCTGTTGGCGACGGTTGTCGGTGTGATCGTTACAGTCGTCGTTCAGTCCAGTTCGATTACGACTGTCATGGTTATTGGCTTCGTCAACAGTGGCGTGATGGGGTTATCGCAGGCTCTCGGCGTGATCATGGGGGCCAATATCGGGACAACGATTACGGGCTGGATTCTTGTCTTGAAGATCGGGAAGTACGGCCTGCCGCTTCTGGGGGTCTCTGCGTTCGTTTACCTTTTCTCAAAAAGGGATCGCTGGCGTTTCTTAGCGATGTCCTTGATGGGAGCAGGGATGGTCTTCTTCGGCCTGGAAATCATGAAGGATGCATGCGGGATCATCAAAGATCTTCCCGACTTTGAGGCATGGTTCCAACGCTTTCAAGCGGACAGTTATTTTGGTGTCTTGAAGTGTGCTCTTGTTGGATGTGTTCTCACAACACTGGTTCAATCTTCTTCTGCGACATTGGGGATTACGATTTCCCTGGCGAGTCAGGGAGTCATTTCGTTCGAAACTGCAGCCGCGCTCGTTTTGGGTGAGAACATCGGGACTACAATCACTGCGTTTCTGGCATCGTTGGGAGCCACAACTAATGCTCGTCGGGCTGCCTATTTTCATGTTGTCTTTAACCTCGTCGGGGTCTTTTGGATCACCCTGATTTTTCACTGGTACATTGGACTGATTCAGTGGATGTTCGGAGGGAACGTGAGCGAGGCTGTCGTCGTAAAAGGCTTGGAAACATTTCCGCGAACCACGGCTGCAATTGCTGCCACGCATAGTGTTTTCAATATTGTCAACACGCTGATGTTTCTCCCGTTCTTGCCATATTTCGTGCAGGTACTTGAAAAGTTGGTGCCTGACAAAGAGTTCAAGGAGAAGGCGCGTCTCACAGATCTGGATCTCCGTATCCTGGAAACTCCGGCTCTCGCGATTAGTCAGTCACGAAAAGAGATCGAACGCATGAGCGATGGCTGTTCAAAAATGATGGACTGGCTACTCGAACTGATGCAGCAAGACGACCCTGATAAGGCGCTGGCTGACCGTTTGAAACATCGCGAACGTGTCTTGGACTCCATTCAGGATGAAGTTTCAGAGTTTATTACAAACTTACTTGCAGAGAATGTTCAATTTGCAGTTGCCGAGGAAGCTCGACAACAGTTGCGTCTGGCTGATGAATACGAATCGGTGAGCGACTACATTGCCAATCTGGATAAATTCGATCGGAAGCTCCGTCGTGATGGGTATCGCTTCACGGAAGAACAGCGAGAGGGTCTCCGAGATTTGAATCGGAAAATTGCAGATTATATCAATGAAATTAACGAAGCGCTTGAGTTAAAGAATCGAAATGTCTTGATCAAAACCCAAGCTATGTCACAGCGAATTCGCAGTGATGTGAAACAGCTCCGCAGAAAACATCTGCAAGACTTGTCCAACGGGACGATAGCCCCGTTAGTAAATGTCGCATTTCTGGCATCGTTGAATGCGTACTCACGTGTGCGGGACCATGCTCATAACATCGCTGAAGTCGTCTCTGGCGAGAAATAAAAGAGCCATCACAACAAGCACTCAATAACTACACCACTCAGTAAAGACTCAATCACTAAACATTCAGTACTTCCCGCTGGACGGTACACTGAGAGTTTCTCATGTGGTGAATTAGTCAGTTCCACGACACAATTCGTGTACATTTTTTTAACTGCTCTAGGATTTGTGACAGCCGATTCGTCACCTTTTTGAACTTGATGGTATCGAGTATACTTAGTGGGATTCCCTGTTCCGCAAAAGTTCAAAAGCGAATCAATCTCCTGAGGGAAGTTTTAAGGAACTCCTTCACTGCTGCTAAAGAGAAGTTCGTGAAACTGATAACCCTGGAATCACGTTGACGCCACGCGAATTTTCTATCGACGTCATTCAACAACTCACTGACGCAGGATATCTTGCGTATTGGGCGGGAGGCTGCGTGCGTGATTTGCTGCTTGGCAAAGAACCGCATGATTTTGATGTAGCCACCGATGCAGATCCACAAACGGTTCGTGAAATCTTTGGGCATCAGCGCTCAATCCCCGTTGGTGAAAGTTTCGGAGTCATGATTGTGCTCGGGCCAAAATCTGCCGGGCAGGTCGAAGTTGCAACGTTTCGCAGTGAGGGGGAATATCTCGATGGCCGCCGACCGGAGAGTGTCGCCTTTTGTACGCCTGAAGAAGATGCGCAACGACGTGACTTTACAATCAACGGGATGTTCTATGATCCGATCAGCGAGACGGTTCATGACTTTGTCCAAGGGCAAGAGGATCTCAGAAAGCGAGTGGTTCGGGCGATTGGCGATCCACATGATAGAATGGAAGAGGACAAGCTTCGCCTGCTGCGAGCGGTCCGATTCACAGCTGCGTTGAACTTCGACCTCGATCCGACCACTGCGGATGCCGTTCGTGGGATGGCGCATCAACTGGTGGTCGTGAGCGCCGAGCGAATTGCTCAAGAGCTGAAGAAGATGCTGACTCACGAAAATCGTGGGCTGGCGATGTCACTCTGTGAACAGCTGGATCTCTTGCCGGTGTTTCTCCCAGAGGTTGTTGAGAAAACAATTGAGTATTCTCTCGAACGTTGGCAACAACGGATTGAGTTCTTGCATCAGCTGCCAACGAACTCCTTTGAAGTCGCCATGGCAGCTTTGCTTCGAGACGTTCCTGCTCCACAAAGGCACCCTCGGCAGAAGTCGGAGTCTGGAACTGTTCGTGCGGTGTTAAAGCGGTTGAAACTTTCGAATCAGGAAGTGGAAACGATCGAGTGGCTGGTGCGGAAGCGTGGCATCTTTGATCAATTTGCTGACTTCACATTGGCTGAGAAAAAACGTCTCGTTGTCTCTGAGCGCTTCGATGACCTGTTCATCATGGAGAGAACAGCAGCGAGTGTCGAGAAGAGATCAGATGCTTCCTTCGAAATGGTCGAGAGGTTTCGCAATGAAGTTCCGGTCGGAAAACTTGCGCCTCCGGACCTTCTCAATGGCCGAGAACTCATCGAGCTTGGCTTTCGACCGGGAGAACAGTTTAAGCATTTGCTGGGAGCTGTCCGTGATGCGCAACTCAACGAACAGATTGAGACGAAAGAGCAGGCGATTGAGCTGGTTCGGAAGCTCAGCAAGGACTGAGAGCTCGTTGAAAACAGACGACTTGTACTCATTTCGAGTTGTGTGAAGCTCGAAGCGAACCAGTTTGATGGCGTGCCCGCTTGCTGTTGTCCGAGCAGAGTCGTATCGTAGTTGTGCTCGCGCGGCGGTATTGTCGTTCACAACTTCTTATGGAGTTCTGTTTGGTCAGCAACGGTTCAATTCTTGGAGCCATTGAAATTGGCAGCCAGCAATGGCTCTTGCCTGTCGTGACTGTCTTGATTGCCAGCCTTGGATTGTTGGTTCTCAGTTACTCGACGGCGAAGCAATCACTGGGGCTGAAGGCCGTTTTGATTTTACTCAAAGCATGCGGTATTGGACTGCTCGCACTCTGCTTGCTCAACCCGACTCTTGTTCGCAGCCAGTTTCGACCGGGCGAGAATATTATTGTCCTGCTGGCAGACAACAGTTCCAGTATGCAGATTCTCGACGAATCGGGAGTCTCTCGCTCCGATCAGTTTGCGGAAGTGCTCAATAAAGATGACGACGAATGGCTGACGCGGCTCACCCAGGATTTTGATCTACGCAAATATTCGTTCGATGAAAGGGTCAATCAGTTCGAGAACTTTTCATCGCTTGATTTTCGTGGTCGCCGAAGCCAACTTGCTGCCGCAATTGAATCAATCCAGCAACGTTTTCGAAATCAACCTCTCTCTGGAATTGTGTTACTGACTGACGGGAACGCCAGCGATCTCGAACGATTACGCGAAGTTGATCTCGAAGTTCCTGTTTATCCACTGAAGCGAAACGAAAAAGCGAACAACGTTTTTGACGTCGCGATTGATCAGGTCTCTGTTTCGGAAAGTCCTTTCGAGGATGCTCCTCTGGAAGTGGCAGCGACGGTTTCGTCGACTGCTCAAGAAGAGTTGAAGGTGCTTGTCACACTCGGTCAGGAAGCGACGCAAGAAAATACAGCCTCTGAAAATATGGAGACTGAAGAGGCGGCGTCTATAGAGGGCTCTTCGAATTCTGATCTTGAGATTGATGCTGGAAATCGGGAATTACCTCAGTATGAGAAGGCGATCCTTGTACCAGTTGGCAAGCCTGCAATCGTTCGTTTTAAATTGAAGCCGACGCACAAGGGAGTTGCCTTTTACCGATTGCGAGTTCAGCCAGACCATGAACATGATGTTTTTGAACATCCCGAAAAGAGTTCCGAAGCGACTTTAGCGAACAACGAACGGCTCCTCACTGTGGACCGTGGCGAATTCAAAAAACGTATTCTTTATGTAGGTGGTCGGCCGAACTGGGAGTACAAGTTCTTCAATCGAGCTGTCGCTGAAGATCGGGAAGTGAAGCTTGTTAGTTTAATTCGCATTGCTCGGAAAGAGGCAAAATTTGACTTTCGAGGACGCGTGGGAGAGACAGGCAATTCATTATTTCGCGGGCAGGATCGTGAAGCAGATGAAGAGACAGAATCGTATGATGAGGCTGTGATCATCCGCTTGAACACTCTCGATAACTCTGAACTGAGTGACGGTTTCCCCAAAGCGAAAGAAGAACTTTACAAATACGATGCCGTCATTTTGGACGATATCGAAGCGGCGTTCTTCACTCCTGATCAGCAAGCTTTACTGGAAAGGTTTGTCTCTGAACGAGGGGGTGGGCTGATGATGCTCGGCGGGCGAGACTCGTATCGACATGGTCAATGGCACAAAACTCCGCTTCGGGATGTCGCCCCGATCTATCTGGATCGAGCAGGGAGAGCACCGCACGGAGAACTCAAGTGGGATCTGACGAGAGAAGGTTGGCTGGAACCCTGGATGAGAGTTCGGCCCACAGAGAACGAGGAAAAAACAAGATTAGAAGAAGTTCCCAAGCTTCAGATACTCAACTCGGCACGTGAAACAAAGCCGGGGGCTCGCGTGTTCGCTGAGGTGCAAGATGAACAGGGGGAGCGATTCCCGTCTGTGGTTGCACACCAATATGGGCAAGGACGCTCGGTGGCAGTTCTGATTGGTGATTTATGGCGCTGGTCGATTCAGCGACAAGAAGACGAGAAAGATGACCTTGCACAGAGCTGGCGGCAAATTATTCGCTGGCTCGTCGCGGAAGTCCCCGGGCAACTTGAAACAGAGTTGGAATGGACGGAAATTGGATCCGTGCCGGGGGTGAAGTTGAATGTTCGTCTGCGGAATGAAGAGTATCAACCAAAAGAAAACGCGGTCGTTTCGATCTCTGTTCAACCGCCATTTGGAGATGCCATTCAACTCGATGCAGAGCCGAGTCTCTCTGAGCCGGGGCTGTTCGAGGCGACTTATATTCCTCGCGACACAGGTGCTTATCTCGCGGACGTGCATGTCAAAGATGAAACCGAATTGACTTCCCGGATGAAAGTTGGCTGGACAAGTCAACCTGACGAAAAAGAGTTTCGCCAGATCGAGATAAATTATGACGTTCTCGAATCATTAGCGGATCGCTCACAAGGAGAGGTCGTTTCGTTTGCGGACTTGTCAGGTTTTGTTCGAGAACTTCCACAAAAAGAGATGCCGGTTCAGGAAATCAAGACGACACCGCTTTGGCATTCTCCGTTGATCTTACTGCTTGCACTTGCCTGTTTCGCTGCCGAGTGGGGACTCCGACGATGGCGAGGGATGCCATGAATTCTATTGTTTGGACGTTTGTCTCGACGACTCTTTTTGCGTGTTCGATTGTTGCTGCATCTGATGAACCTCTACGGGGTGACCTGTTGATCATTCAAGGGTCTCCCGGTGAAGAGGAGTACGGCAAGCTGTTTTCTACCTGGTCTCAGCGTTGGCAGTCCGCCGCCGAACGAGGACGGTTTCGAATTGTCGTCAGCTCTCCTGATCTGGAAGAAAAGCAGAAGGTTGCGGTTTCGAAAATCTTGGAGACTTTCGAGGACGAAACAACTCTCCCACTGTGGGTCGTGATGATCGGACACGGGACGTTTAATGGTCGGGAGGCCAAGTTCAATCTGGCGGGTGAGGACCTGTCAGCTAAAGAGTTGGACAGAATGCTGGCGAACGTCACGCGCACAACTGTGATTATCAATTGCTCTTCCTCGAGTGCTCCGTTTCTTGATGCGTTGTCACAGGAGAATCGCATCATCCTGACCTCCACCCGCAGCGGCGAGCAAGTGAACTTTTCACGATTCGGTGAATATATTTCTCAAGCGATCGGCGAGACCGCTTCCGACCTTGATAAGGACAAGCAGACTTCTTTGCTCGAAGCGTTTCTCAGCGCTTCACGTAAGACATTGGAGTTCTATGAATCGGATGGGCGAATCCCTACTGAAAATGCTTTACTCGATGATAACGGCGATGGCAAAGGGACGCGTGCTACTGCTTTTCAAGGTGTTCGGGCTATCGCCAAACCGGAAGAGGATGGAATTTTGTTGGATGGCTTTCGGGCCCATCAGCTTCACCTCATTCCCAATGATGCGGAACAAAGTCTTTCCCCGGAGCAAATTGCTCAACGAAATGAACTCGAACGTAAAATCGAGTTGCTGCGTCTCGAGAAAAATAGCCTTGATGAAGCCGACTACTACCGCCAGCTTGAAACTCTCTTTCTTCAATTGGCTGAGATTCTCCTGCTAGATGATCAAGTGAATTCGGATGAAAGTTGAGCTTCCAGAAGCGTGATTGATGCTGTCTTTCAGGGCATTTGGGAAGGAACGTTCTGCAATTTCTCCAATCCTCAAGAGTTTTCAATCCACGGGATCGCTGTTAGTATCTGACGCATGGTTTTGAAACGGATTACAAGAACACGGCTGCGCATTGCTTGACTTGTGCTAGCCAATCATGGAGTGGGGAATACGAAAATGTTCCGATATGGATTCTTTCTTTTTGCCGCAGGGATAGTGTTGAATATGACGGGAGCGTCACAAGCAATTGCCGCTGAAGAGGTGACCTCTGTCGAAGGGATCACAGAGTATCAACTCGAAAACGGAGTCCGCGTTCTTCTGTTTCCGGACCCATCAAAACCGCAAGTGACAGTCAACATGACTGTCTTTGTTGGTTCACGACATGAAGGGTACGGCGAAGCAGGGATGGCTCACTTGCTGGAACACATGCTGTTCAAAGGAACGCCGACTCATCCCAATATTCCGAAACTCCTTCAGGAGAGTGGAGCCAGCTTCAACGGAACCACTTGGCTGGACCGGACGAACTATTACGAAACGTTGCCTGCAAGTCCTGAGAACCTCAGCATGGCGCTGAAACTGGAAGCGGACCGCCTCATCAACAGTTACGTAAAAGGGGAAGATCTCGAATCGGAGATGAGTGTCGTTCGAAGCGAATTCGAACGGGGCGAAAACTCGCCTTCGCGTATTCTTGGTCAACGTGTCACATCGGCCGCTTATGAGTGGCACAACTACGGTCAATCGACCATCGGAAACCGTGCCGATATCGAACGAGTTCCCGTCGAATCATTGCGTCGTTTTTACAAGAAGTATTATCAACCCGATAATGTCATGGTCATCGTAGCAGGAGCGTTCGATCCTGAATTTGCCCTGGCTGAAATCAACGCACACTTTGGTGGGATTCCACGTCCGGATCGTGTATTGGAAGGGACTTACACTGAAGAACCTGCTCAAGACGGCGAACGAATGGTGACCCTGCGACGTGTCGGTGATGTCGGGCTTGCCGCTGCGTTATACCATATTAGTGCAGGAGCTCATCCAGACTATGTTGCCATCGATGTTTTCGAGCACATCATGACGGCATCTCCGTCGGGGCGGTTGTATAAGGGGCTTGTTGAATCGAAACTGGCAGCCAGTGTTTCCGGAGCCGCCTACTCGTTGCACGATCCAGGCATGCTTCGCTTCATGGCGGAAGCATCTCCCGGAGTCGATCCACGCGATGTCCTTTCCAAGATGCTCGAAATTGTTGAAACCGCTGGCGAAGATGGAGTGACTGAGGAAGAGGTCGAACGGGCGAAAACGTATTGGATGAAGACCTGGGAGATGTCATTCGCAGACAGTAGTAAGCTTGCAGTTCAGCTCAGCGAGTGGGCTGCACAAGGCGACTGGCGATTGATGTTTATGTACCGGGATCGTTTAGAAGCTGTCACCCCTGAAGATGTGGACCGAGCCGCGAAGAAGTACGTTCGGCAGAGTAACCGGACTGCAGGATTATTCATTCCCACAAAAGAGCCTGATCGTGTCACCATTCCTGAGACGCCCGATCTTGCAGAAATGATTGGCGATTACAAAGGTCGTGAAGCGGTCGCGATGGGTGAAGCATTTGACGTCTCACCAGAAAACATCGAATCGCGAACGACTCGTCTCACCTTGCCGAGTGGAGTCAAGGCGGCATTCCTGCCCAAGAAGACTCGTGGAGAATCAGTCGTTGTTCAAGTCAATTTGCGATATGGAAACAGCGAGGCTCTCAAGGGGCTTTCGACTGCCTGTGATCTTCTCCCGACGTTGATGACACGCGGCACCAAAGATCTGTCCCGCCAGCAATTGCAGGATTTGCTGAATCAGAAAAAAGCCAAACTGGCAGCATCTGGTACCGCTGGATTAGCCAGCTTTGACATCCAAACACGCAAAGAATACTTGCCAGAAGTTCTGGATGTGCTTCGACAGGTGTTGCGGGAGCCGACGTTAAGTCCCGATGAACTGGAACTGATTCGCAACAAGCGTCTCACAGGATACGAACAGCAACTCACAGATCCGATGGCTCTTGCACAAACTGCACTAGTCGTCGCGACGAGTGAAAAATATCCCCGAGACGATGTGCGATATGCGGAGACCATCGAGGAGAAAATTGAGAGCTGGAAAAACGTCTCTCATGATGACGTTACGAAACTCTTCAATGAGTATCTCAATGGAACCAACGGTGAAGTTGCCATCGTCGGAGATTTTGAGATCTCGGAAATTCAGCCACTTGTTGAATCGATCCTGACTGACTGGACCTCTGATATTGAGTTCTCTCGCAATCCACGTTCGGGAGATGTCGACATCAAAGGGAAGACAGAGAAGATCCTCACGCCTGGTAAAGAAAACGCCACCTACCTGGCAGGGACCGTGTTCCCGATGAAGGAATCGAACCCGGACTACATTGGGTTGATGATGGGGAATTATGTGCTCGGAAGTAGCGGACTTTCGTCTCGCTTAGGAGACCGGGTCCGTCAACAGGAAGGGCTTTCGTACGGCGTTGGTTCCTTCATGCGTTCCTCTCCGCTGGACCCTCGCACGACACTAATGGTGTATGCGATTGCCAATCCGGACAACATGCCCAAAGTTGAAACCGCGATTCGCGAAGAACTTGAACTCCTGATTGATAAAGGAGTCACTGACGAGGAATTGGCTACCGCCAAAAAAGGCTACCTGGAAAAACAACTCGTCAATCGTTCAAGCGATGACCAACTCGTCAATCTGCTGACAAATACTGCCTATCTGGGGCGGACCATGGAGTATTACTCGGAGCAGGAAGCAGCCATCCAGAAGTTGACTGTCGATGACGTCAATGCTGCTGTCAAGAAACGCCTCGACCTGAATCATTATCTCGTTATCGCAGCGGGCGATTTCGACCGTGAAAAAAGCGATAAAGCAATGAAGAAAGACGAACCTATGACGACTGAAAAAGAGACAGAGTTCAAAGCAACAAATTCTGGTTTGAAGTACAAAATTATCAAAGAAGGGGATGGGAAAGCCCCAGTTCCCGCAAATACCGTTGTTTGCCATTACAAAGGCTGGCTCGATAATGGCGAGACCTTTGACAGTTCTTACGACCGTGGACAGCCTGCGACATTCCCTCTCAACGGTGTGATTCGTGGTTGGACCGAAGGTTTGCAGCTCATCAAAGAGGGTGGGAAGATCGAACTCGAAATTCCTTCCGATCTCGGTTATGGCGACCGGGGATTTCCGCCGGTTATTCCCGGTGGAGCGACCCTCCATTTCGAAGTGGAATTGCTCGAAGTAAAATAATTCGTTAAATCGTTTTCACGATCACGAAAATTCTCGCACGAAGTGAGCAAAACTATGAAAATCTGTTGGGGACTCTTGTCCGTTGTTTTTTGTTGCGGCTGTATCGCTGGACCTGATGATTTCACCAGCGCGTCCTCAACGGAAGCAGATTCATCTCAAATCGCCGCTCAGAATGCCGAGTCATCTGAGATTGTGCAAACCGCCAATGTGAAAATCGAAGGGAACGCGGACTTCCGAACAACCAGTTCCGGATTGAAGTATCGTGTCATTCGTACGGGGAAAGGTCGTAAGCCCAACAAGAATTCGACTGTCACCTGTCACTATCGTGGTTGGCTCGATAACGGAAAAGAATTTGATAGCTCTTACGGAAAGAAAGCTGCAACATTCCCGCTCAACGGAGTCATCCAGGGTTGGACGGAAGGTTTGCAACTGATTCAAGAGGGTGGGAAGATCGAACTCGAAATTCCTTCGGAACTTGGTTACGGGGCAAAAGGGCAACCCCCAATCATTCCCGGAGGTGCAACTTTACACTTCGAAGTTGAACTATTCAAAGTTCGCTGAATCTCATCGATCAACTGATCTAGAACCAGTCCGAAAAGCTCTGGAATAGCCGCTTGTCTCAACGTTTGAGAGAGCAATACCAGGTTTCAGGACCAGATCTAAAAATAAGAGCCGTTCACCAACTTGGTGAGCGGCTTTTTTTATGATCTGCTCGATGTGTTCACACCAGTGAAATAGCTGTCCGGCACGAGGCAGAACCTGCTAACCAATTCGAAAGATGCTCAAGAGCAAATCTAAAATTCGTCTTAACAGTACTGTCTCGTGGCATCAGCGTATGGACTTGTGATAACGTACTTCGCGGACAAGAGAAGCATTGGAAATGCTCTAAAAAGCAGAGACGGTGTCTTGAATTGCCGAACCGGTTTGCTGACGCCGAGAGTTGATTCGCAATGAGTGAAGCTGTCAATTTACGATTTGACGATCACTTCTCCTTGAAGTGCTCGAATAATTTCGGCATTGATCTCGTGGATTTCTTCAGCTTCTGCTGCCAGTGTGGCGAGTTCAGCGAGGCGTTTGAGTTTATCGAGCCGTCCCTTGGTGACCTCTTTCGCTGCGCTGGTTGCGTCACTGGAAAGATTCAGTGCTTGTGATTTTGATGAAATTTCCTGAGCGAAAACTTGTGAGACATCCTCATTCGAAAGCCGTTCCAGCTTCACTTCCATCCAGCTTTGGTTCTTAATAAAAGAGCGAAACGCACGTTCAGGTTTCGGGCGTGACGCAAACAAGCACGAGAATGTTCCGTTGACCAACGTCAAGAGTCGTTCCAGCGTCGGAGCGATCGACTGATCAGCTCGGTCGAGCTGATCGAACATTAAGACATGGTGTTCTCCTGAACGCGAGCAGGCTTGGGTGAAATCTTGAATAAGACTCCAGGAATGGATCAGGGGTGTATGGCTCGGTAATCCCAGACCAAGTTCTCCACCGAGTTGAAATGGAATTTCTTCCGGCAGCATTCCGGCGAGATTGATGCGCGAAACTTGAATCGCCTCGCGGCTGAGTTCGTCATCGAGACGATTCAGCAGGTCGGTCTTGCCGGAGCCTCTCGATCCATAGAGGACGCCGCAGCGTCGCTGTAATGCAAGGTATCTCATCCGTTCGAGAGCTTCTGCCCGTTGACTCGCTGGCTGAGGAGAAATTACTGAGGGGCGAATTGTTCCTATCGTATCCATCTCGTGCATCCTGCCACGTTATGATCATGCCGCATAGTTTCGCGGAACGTTTCAAATTTGTTGGTCACCGGTCGTTGCTCAGTCTCACACATTCGCACTCATTCTCACACATTGAATAAATGCGAACCGCTGGGCAGTCGACGACCCTGTCTCTCCCTCTGGAAATCATCAGGAATCTCCAGTTCAGGTCGTCGCGAAGCTAAGCTTCATTCTTCTTATCGACCAAGAACGTTGAAGAGGATCGTAAGAACTTTGAGGAACTTTCCAGCTGTCGGAACTTCAGTCAATCTTTGAGAATTCCGCAAATTCTTTCAAAATCTTCAGGCGTATCAATGTCCCAAAGGATGGATTCCTCTTCGCAGGCGACCTCCTGAACGGTGAAATCGCTATGCCGCGTGAGCCAGTTGAGTCCCTGGTCGTGAGGGATCTTCGCGAGACAACTCGCAGCCGACCATGGGAAGAGGGTCGGGTGGCCGCGTCGTCCCTGGTGAGTCGGGAGCACGATCTGATCTGGAGACGCAGCACAATGAGCAATGAGCTGCGTCAAGGTATGCGGTTCGAGGATGGGATGGTCTGCGGGGATCAGCAGCCAACCATCATTGTCGCTCGGTGCAAAGCTGTCCTGTAAGTCTTGGATGAGGAGTTCAACGCTTTCTCGCATCTCAGCAGGATCATGGTCCGGGAGCACCAGCCGTGCCTGGGATCTGAGAATGGCACGATGAAGTAATTCATCAGACTTTCGAGCGAGTACCGAAATCGAGGCGAATTGAAACATTGAGAGCTGTCGGACAAGACGCTCGATGAGCGTCTCGCCGTTCAGCTGCATCAACAGTTTCGGTTGTCCCATTCTGCGACTGACTCCGGCAGCTGGGATGACAACGTGGATTCTGGTCGTTGCGGTGTGACTCATTCTGAATCGTGGGAACAGAATTTTTGTTCTGCCACCGTTTTGATTCCTCGTAAATCGAGCTTGCCCGTTCCGAGGATTGGGATGTTTTCGACTTCAAGGAAACTTGCTTTGTTCGGCAACCAGATGTTCGGAAGTCCTTTCGTTGCAAGCTCCTTCAGTACCTCTTCAACTGGTTTGTTCAATCTCCGATGCAGTACGATCAGGCGTTCTCCCTTGCGTTCGTCGGGGATTGATGTGACCGCTAGAAGAATTTCTCCTTCACATTCGACGCCCATTTCGCAAATGTGCGAGAGTTCCTCTTCGATTTTAATATGCGGGACCATTTCTCCACCGATTTTTGAAAATCGGCTTTGCCGTCCGGTGATTGAAACAAACCCTTCGTTATCGATGGAAGCAAAGTCGCCGGTGTTGTACCAGCCGTCGTGAATGGCCTCAGCTGTCTTTTCAGGATCATCCAGATACCCGCACATGACGTTCGGGCCTTTGATGAGAAGTAGACCTTCTTTCTCGATGCCGAGGTCTTCTCGAGTGTCGGGATTGACCACCTTGGCTGTCACTCCGGGGAGCGGTCGGCCGACAGTTCCGAGCTTGGTCCCTTGCTGGTAAATATCTTGAGACCTGTGGTCGGGAATGTTCACCGCGGCGACGGGGGAGAGTTCTGTGGTTCCGTATCCTTCGGTCGGCAATACCCCAAATTTTGCTTCGAACTGCGTCGCCAGTTCGAGCGGAAGTTTTTCGGCACCGACCACAATTAAATCGAGTGTCTGGAGTTCTTCTTTCTCGCAGCGTCTGAGATACATCTTCAAGAACGTCGGCGTGGCCATCAGGATTGTTGCCTGATTTTCCTGGCAGAGCCGACCGACCACTTTCGCGTCGAGTGGATTGAAGTGATAAACGCCTCGCACGTTGTAGCACATCGGTAACCACATGCAGGCGGTATAGCCGAACGAATGAAAGAATGGCAGCACGCCGATGATGGCATCTTTCTCATTCAAGTTGAGGAGATGATCGACCGCTTCGATGTTGGAACCTACGTTGGCATGCGAGAGGACAACGCCCTTCGGCTCGCCGGTTGATCCGGAAGTAAAGACGATTGTCAGTGTTTCCTGCGGATCAATTTTGTTCAGTCCCAGGATCGATTCAAGCATCTTTGCAGGCATCACATATGCCGCGGCTGCAGCGAGCAACCTGTCTTTCGTGGTGATCTGCTCCTTGAGATCCTCCAGAAAAACAAACTCTGCGCCTTCGAGCGTATAGGGTTTCTTCTCCAGGAATTTTCGGCTGGTGAGGACGTGCTTCAGGCCTGCTTTCTTTACGCAGAAATTCAGCACGTCTTCAGAGAGTGTGTAGTTGAGGTTCACACCGACGCGGCCATTTAGAGCGACGGCCATATTCGCAAGAGCTCCGCCGACTGAGGGGGGGAGCAGCAAGCCGACATTCTTTTCATCCTTGTCAAGGATTTTTCGTTTAAGGATACGACGAAATGCGAGTGCGGCTGCCAATAACTTGCCACCTGTGAGGCTCGTCTTTGCCGAGTCAACCGCTTTGATCGCACCCTTGTGAGATTTGCAGTGACGAATAAATCGCTGCGCTGGGATGGGATGACGTTCGCTGTCCATTTTCACTGCTTCTGCTCCAAGTTGTTCAACTGCTTGCCGAACTTCGACAGGTCCTTTGACATTGTGCATGGGGGCTCCAAAATGGACATCAACAGGAAGTCTCCATCTTTTGGGCCATTTCCAAAATAATTTTCCGCCCCGCCAACTGAAAATACTTCCCCAGAGCCCATGAAGGTATGCCGGGATCACCGGGGCGTCGCTTCCCTGAATGATTTTCATCATTCCTCGCTGAAATGGTTGGATCTGTCCGGTTCTTGTCAGTTGCCCTTCCGCGAAGATACAGACAAGCTCTCCATTTTTGATCGCGTCCTTCGCTGTTCGAATCGAACGGACCAGTTCCTTTGGTCCTCTGCTGGCATCGATGGGGATGACTCTCATAATCTGTCCGAGCCGCCGCAAGAGCGGCATCTCGGTGAAGTCTGCGTAAATGATGAAGCGAATCATCCGTGACGAAGTAATCATCATCAGTACGCCATCGACGAACGAGACATGATTCGCGACGATCAATCCAGCTCCTTTTCCGGGAAGGTTCTCTCTACCGAACACTCGAAGCTTATATAGAGTGTGAGTGAATAACCACATTCCAAACCGGAATGCTAAATCGGGTAACAGGTAGAGAATGTAAATGACGACCGGAACTGTGATCAGGCCACAAAACAGAAAGATCTGTGACGGCGTCATTCCGAAGACATTGTTCATTAGCATGAACAGTCCTGCGGAAAAAACGATAAAGACGTACGAAATAAAATAGCTCCCGGCGAGAACCGTTCCACGATTTTTTCGCGTGCTGCGAAACTGGAGATACGCTTCTAGCGGAACATCATACAGTCCGGCACTGGCTCCCAGCAGGAACAGTCCGATGCACGAACCCCAATACGCAAACTGCTGCTTGGGGTGCTCCAATCCTGGTTCGAAAAAGCTGCCAGCAATGAAGACCAGAAGTGTACTGCCGATGATGCCGAAGGCTCCAATCGGAACAATCCCCAACTCAACTTTTCCTTCCGACCAAACTCCTGCGAGTACACTTCCGCAGGCGACTCCGGCGATGAGAATTCCAAACAGAATTCCGACATCGATTGGCTCGAGCATTAACACTAACTCGCCGTAAGGCAAAATGTTTTGTTGCGCCAAAGATGCCAGAAACATGAAGAAGGCGATCCCCATTGATGTCCGAATGAGTCGGGGGTCGGCAAACAGCGATTGCAAAGCCGGGACGATATCAACGACGGGGTTTAATGACGGTTTGCGAGTTGGATCAGCGGGGCGAACCGATTCGATCAACAGGCTGGAGAGGGTCCCCACAATCGCACAGCCGAGCATGACCGCTGAGATGAGTGTCAGTTTTGAAAAATCTCCAGAACCGAGCACCGGCTGACTCAATCCGAATAACGCGAACCCGCAAAACGTTCCCGTTCCGACAGCGACGATGGTCATCATCGCCATCAATCCGTTCCCTTTGGAAAGGAGTCGCGTGGGCAAAATCTCAGCAATTGTTCCAAACTTCGACGGGCCGAACAACGAGCTTTGGACGCCCAGAAGCGTCGTCGTCGCAAACAACATCCAGACGTTTCCGTAGAGAATCGAAAGCAGTCCAAACAGCATGATGAAGATTTCCGCGATCTTGAATCCAATGATCACAGATCGTTTTCGGAACCGGTCCGCCAGCCAACCTGCAGTTGGTGTAAAGATCAGATATGGAACTGTCAGGCAGATCGTTCCAATCCCGATTGCGCGGGATTTGTCCATCACTGAGGCAGCAATCGCCACGCCCAGCCAGCGAAAACAATTGTCGTTGAATGCTCCCAGGAATTGTGTCACCATCAAGCTGATAAAGCTTACGGATGAAAGTGAACCTTTTTGTTGGGAGGCGGTCTCAGTCTCATCAGCTGTGTTCTCGGGGGGGGCTATTTCAGTTGGACTCATCAAACAATCTCTTCAGACAACATAATTTCTTCATGCAATACCGGACAATGAGTATTTGTTCGCCTGACAAATCTGAAAAGTGATTGTTCTCCCTGAGAAGAACGGTGATTTCAGAGGTGTTGCGAGCGTTCCCAAGTGAAAAGCGGTCTTTTTCGGA
This sequence comes from Thalassoglobus polymorphus, assembly GCF_007744255.1. Classification (GTDB taxonomy): domain Bacteria; phylum Planctomycetota; class Planctomycetia; order Planctomycetales; family Planctomycetaceae; genus Thalassoglobus; species Thalassoglobus polymorphus. The sequence continues at coordinate 521,245 of NZ_CP036267.1, forward strand.
GAATATCACGCATTCCAATAAGCAGAAACATCAGATTTCTGCCCACCCACTGTTTCCCAGAAGAATTCAAGCGATTTCAGAGAACAATGACATCTCTCAAAGAGATTCCGCCTCTCCCGGATCAGCCCGAACAGGAGAGGGAGCGTTGAGGAGATTGTGTGTCACAGCAACCGTCATTGCGGCCAGCACGTCGGATCTGACGCTATTCCGATTTTGTGCTCATAGCCTGTTCCAGAATCTCTGTTGTTCGGGCTGCCATTGCTTCGGGACTGTAGGCTGAGCGAACTTGTTCCCAGCCGCGTTTTGCGAATTTGATTCGGCGAGACGATTCGTGCAACTCGGCTAATCCCTCAGCTAAGGCTGTGGGATCTTTCGGCGTGACCAGGAGTCCGCCTTCAGTTGCTTCGATGATTTCGGGGAATGAACCATGTCTCGGCTGAACGACGGGGACACCGTTGGCAAGTGCCTCTAAGACGTAGATTCCCTTCGGTTCGAGGAACTCTGTTGGGACGGAGAGAACATCGACGGAGTTCAGGAATTCAACCTTCTCTTTGTGAGTTTGCGGGCTGCCGATGTATTCGATTGCGGATGCATGCTCACCGGCAGAGGCGAAGGCGTCGTTCAGGTATTTTTGAAATTGAGGTCCGAGGAAGCCACCGACCTTGAGTTGAGCGTCCGGGATGATTCGGCGAAGTTCGACGAATCCATTCACGAGGTGGTGCACTCCTTTTTCGGGAGCAACGCGTGCAAAGTAGCCGATTGTGTACGGGGCCGTTTGGCGAAGTTCGGGCAATCCGTGGTGGCCGGTGAAATCAATTCCCAATGGCAACGCTGAGAATTTTTCGATGGGAAGACTCAGGTATTTTGACATGTAGTCGCGATAGAACTGGCTGTGAGTGAGAAAGCCGTCGAAGTCCTGGGCTCGCTGGGAGACTTCGTTGATCACTTGCTGCCGGTACTTTTCATTCAGCCCGTCAAGGAAAACATCGTCACCCTGCAGGACGCAAAGAACTGGCCCGGAGAACCGTTCTTTGAGTTGACGCACAGCCCCGGAGAGCAGGGCGTTGCTGAAAATTACGACATCGGGTTTGAGAGCGTCGCTCACATAGCGATCAAGTTCTTCGAATGCGTCGCGATGAGGGCCTGAGTCTCCACTGAGCATTGAAAGTGCGAGTTCTCCAAGTTCGCTGGCATCGTTGCTGATGGCTCGCTTGGTGAGCATTTGGATGACGCCTGGCCTGTCGAGCCAGCTTTTCATGAAGCGGGGAAGCCCTCGCCAAAGGCCTGATTTACTGTTCAAGTAAACATTGATGCCGCCTACGAAGACCCGGTGAGAACTCTCATTGTGCTCATCGACCCGGATCGGGGTGTATGTTGGAATGAGAGAAACTTCATGACCGGCTTGCATGAGTGCGCGTGCCCAAGTGTTGTCGTGCATGCACGACCCACAGAACATTCCCGCTCCACCTGCTGTAATGATTGCAATATGCATAGGAGTATTGTTGAGAGTTCGAGCTTGAGGGTCTAGAGTAGGGGACTCAGGCTGGAGAATCGTCTTTCACAGGGGATTCATCAGTGGCGAATTGAGGAATCGTTGACGGTATCGAAATTCTGATTCGTTAACAAAGTCGTGCGGTCCCTGCGTGGATTTTGATCTGTAAGACTCATCTCTCTGCCAGTCATCGACTGGCTTCAATCGAATTCAGTAAGTGATGACAATGAACCGACTTCTAGTGACTGGTGGCTGTGGTTTTATCGGTTCGAATTTTATTCGACTCATGCTCGAAGAGTACCCGGAACTCTCGATTACAAATCTCGACAAGCTGACTTACGCGGGCAATCTTGCGAATCTGGCTGATCTGGAAGGGAATGAGCGGTATCAATTTCAGCGCGGCGACATTTGCGACCGCGAGTTTGTCGACACTGTTCTAAAGGAATCCAAACCGGACGCCGTCATCAACTTTGCAGCAGAGAGTCACGTTGACCGCAGTATTCTCGACTCGACTCCATTTGTGACCACGAACGTGAATGGCACTTTGACGCTGCTCGATAGTTGCCGGGCGCATCAGGTCACTCGCTTTGTCCAGGTTTCGACTGATGAAGTCTACGGGTCTCTTGGTGATGAAGGCTTCTTTACCGAGTCGACACCACTTGCTCCCAACAGCCCATATTCTGCTTCGAAAGCAGCTGCGGATATGTTAGTCCGGTCGTATGTGCATACATTCGATTTCCCGGCACTGATCACTCGTTGTTCGAACAACTATGGTCCGTATCAGTTCCCGGAGAAACTTCTTCCGCTCTTCATTTCGAATGCGAGAAACGATCAGTCTTTGCCGGTTTATGGAACGGGGGAGAATGTGCGCGACTGGATTCATGTTTTGGATCACTGTCGAGGAATTGATGCGACATTAAGAAAAGGCCGCATCGGAGAGGTCTACAACTTCGGCGGTCGCACGGAGATGACGAACATCGCTCTCACGAAATTGCTTCTGAAACTGCTCGGCAAGCCAGAGTCATTGATCACCTACGTCAATGATCGGCCAGGGCATGATCAGCGGTATGCGATCGATTGTCGCAAGGCGGAAACCGAATTGGGCTGGGCTCCCGAAGTCACTTTTGAGCAGGGTCTTCAGGAAACTATCGACTGGTACCTCAACAACGAAGAGTGGGTCGACAACATTCGGTCCGGAGATTACCTGTCGTATTACGAAGAGCAATACGGGGATCGGCTCAGTTAGAGCAGTTCGCCATGAGGCAGAGCCTGACCACTTGGTCGAAAGGTGTTCCTGAAGCAGCTTCCCTTATTCATGCCGCATGGCTGCTTGCCCCTTTAAGTCAACGTTCGCCAGATACCGGAAGAAGTACCCTACGTCGTTGTAAGGGACTTTGACTTCGATGTCGACTAAATCCCGCGTCATCGCATTTGCGGTTTCGTTATTCGGGTCGGGATTATTTGAGTATGGGGTGACGGTCACAGTCACGCTTGATGTTGGAATTGTTGTCCCGACCGTTTTTTGAATTTGGTCGACGACAGCTTCTTTTACTTCTGCTGTTGTCGTATCTTTGACGATTCCTAGACGTGCCCCTTCTCGTGCGGCGTTCGTAATGAGGTTGGAGACCATCAATGCTCGTCCAAACTCGACGACACCAAAGGTGACGCCAAGGAGGATTGGAAGCATGAAAGCCGTTTCGACAATTGCACTTCCCGATCGCTTGCGGGACGGCTGGTGTTGAGTTCGTTGCATGAGATCACTTTTCTATAGAATTTTCGAGTTGGTGTTCACGTACTGCATCGAGTGAGCAGTCAATGAAGCCAAGACAGCGATTTTTTACAGGTACGACAAGCAGTGGAGCTGCACTAATGAACGATAGCTGCTCCGGTCAGAATGGAATCCTCTGTGATGACGGTATCGCCTGCGACTGTTGTGGGATCATTGAAGATTGCGGGCTGGATCCAGACTTTCTTTTTGGATGGCTTTCCAGTCAGTTTGACATACACAATGCGAATTGGGACAAACTTGACGATTGTATACATCGCATTGTTTCCTGGTCCGGAAACCTCAGAAAAGAGCGGAATCATTCGGGGTTCGCCGATAATGGATGTCAACTCGTCTTTGACTCCGGCACTAATGCCGGTGTCTCCATTGATTGACATTGGAACCGCCTCAAAGTCGAGTTCTCCTCCGAAGTAGGAAAGGTCGTCATCGTTCAATCCATGAACGATCTGCCGAGAGATGTCAGCTGTGCTGTTTCCCGCATGACCAAAATCGACAGTCCCGCGGTTTCCTGAAGGGAGGTTCTTGTTCCCATACGGATAGAGGTCCACTTCTAAGACTCCATCAGATCCCGAGGTGACAGCTCCGGTAGCGGGGTTGTAACTGAAATTGTCAGCCCCAGAGCCGTTCAACATGGCGTCCCAGGTTTGTACATCAAGTGCGTAAGGCAAGATGTCGACATTTCGTCCAGGGATTTTGCGTGTCTTCGTTGCTGGCTGGAGCGCAGCAATAGAACTGACCGAGACAGTTGCATTCCTTGGGCCGATGACCGGAGCGAACCACAAGTTCAGAGGCTGGTCTCCTTTTGTACTACCAAAATTGTCACGTCGAGTCGTCACTTCAACGACATTGTACGGCGCGACACCCCACGAGATGATCCACTTGTCATTCACGTCATCCCACTGACGTTGCCCCAAGCGGACATCCGTGTTTGGATTAATATACGTGGACTGTAATCCCCCCGCTTCGTTACTTGCAGCCACGGAGACCGCGGCGGCTCTTGCGGCAGCAGCGACTTGAGAGGGTGTTTTCGTCGCACTGACTCCCCAGCCATCGAATAGCTCAAGGTTGGCAGCCAAGGCTGCAGCATCAGCACTTTTTTGAAGTTGGGCGCGTGTTAATGTAACGTAGCCAATGTCTACTGAGAATGCGGTAAATGCGAAAAGCATAATCAGTAAGCCAATAGAAAGGATCATCACAGATCCGCGTCTCTGCTGGTCGACATTCTGGGGGCCAACAAATTTATGGAATCGAATCAGCATCTATTGCTCCGAATTGTTTCAAGGACATTCGATGAATGAGAAGTCAGCACACTTCTCTGTCGTATGTGGTTTCAGTTTGATGTCAGTGAAGTTCGTGGATGTAGACGTCTGCTTCGCTTTTTGCGTAGAGGTTCCCATCTGCGTCATAAAAACGGATTTCATTACGTCTGAAGTACGAGACCCGATTGGCACCAAATGTGACCCGTGAATGTTTGATGGAGTTGTTTGGGTGGTAAGGGTTCAGGTCGTCACGATTTGTGTACAAACGTGCCCGAAGAGAATTGTCTGCCCCGAACGTCCCGAATGTGATTGAGTTTCCGTTGATGACCTCCATGTCGAGGTAGCGGCCGTTAATTGATGTCACTGTGGTGTACGTGACCTTCTCGTTAATTGTGGCAAATTCCGTAGGGGCCTGGTGTCGGTAGTAGCCCAGAAGATAGTCCGAGAACCATACCTGAAGTTGCATCCCACCTTCCCCAAAACTTGGGAGCGTTCCGTGGTTCAATTCGAAAACGGTGTGTGTGTCGAACGATGCATTCGTGGGGCCGAAAACTGTCACAACTTGAGGAATATCGAGCGACGGGTCTGGATTGGCGACCACAAATTCCCAGTCTTCTTCCACGCGATGAATAGGTGGAGCGTCTTCAATGATTTCTTCAAATGTTTGCTCAGCAAACAGGTTTGCCTGCAAACCTCCCAAGACGATGGGAATTAAGAAGAGAATACCGCAAGGTCGAATGGACATACTTTCCCCTTTGTGAATTGACTTGGCCCTTACGTCATTGATGAGTGTGAGGATCATGGACATCTTCATTTCCGAAGCCTTGAGGGGGGAGAAATGCACAGTTGTCCGAATTCACATGATTGAAAAACCTACTCCTCGTTTTTGTGAAGGATGACGTCAAAATCGATTGGCAACAGAAAAACGTGAAATTTTGTGAAATATTGCCCAGCGTGTGCTGTGATTTATTTTGCAAATGAATTGTTTAAATTATCTCGCTTTTCACGATAAGTTTTTTTACCAGTGATTTTGCCAACAAAAAAGAGAGCCTTCGAACAAGTCGAAGACTCTCTTTGGGAAGATGGTTGAGAATTGAAAACTATTCTTCCACGTACATCAGTTTTGCTGAGGGGACGAAGGAGGCAATTTTGTGGAATGCTGCTTCGACATCAGCTGTCATATCATTGACGCTCACTCCTCCTGGGATATCAATGAAGTGTCCTTTGCCGATGTGAGCAATCGCTCGCATCAGGTCTCGGTCGGCATCAATACCCACAGCCATCGTGTGGATGGTGTAGTCGGACTCAACTGCCTGGTAGGCCAAGCGGAGTACGTACCGCTTCTGGCTGCTTGATGTTGAGTAGTCAGCGTTCCCGTCTCCGTCGTAGTCGAGCATTTCATCCCAGTTCCAACCGCTTGGCAAGGATGTGTCTTCTCCTGAGTCGATGGTGTTTGTGTTTCCATCGGTCATCAGAAGGATCGTCGGTCGAGCACCATCACGTTTGGCATCGTCAAGCAGCGAGATCGCGTCCTTCAGTCCACCACCCATATTCGTCGCATAGGAATAATGGGCAGCTTGTCGATACGCCATCAGGTCTTTCAATGCGGGATAATTATGTGTGATTGGATCGTGTCGGATATCGACAATTGGAATCTCGGGGTCGGGATCATTGAGATAGTCTTCGCGACGATGGTTTGTGTCGTAGCTGACCATTCCGAGTTGATCACCAAAACCGAGTTTGTCGAGAAAATTGCAGAACAGGAAGTGTCCTTCTTTGATTGCATGGAAAGGGTAATGACGTGTTTTCCACAAATCTGGTGTTTCCCAGTGTCCCGATTGGTGTCGCAGAGTGTAGTCAGTCCAAGTCAGACCGCCATACATTTCCCGGTATCCATTCGCAGCCAGTTCAGAGCCATTGCGGCAGTGGTTGATGAAACTATCCCAACTTCCACCCGGATAAGGATAGGAACCGGTGAGCCCGAAGGCTTCCTTCACCGCTGCGTTGGTGTCGTCGTATCGTTCGACAACATTAGGGTTTTCCCCGTCTGGAGCATCGAAGTAATACCAGAATGAGCGACCATCCAGGACTTCGACGTACACGTAATCAATGGTCTTGGTCGATGTGTACTCATATGTCAGCGGCCCTCCGTTTCCAAACGAGATATAGTCGTCCGTGTCGTCCGTAAAGCCGACGTACAATTCCCGGATTGGGTCGGGAGAGTTCGTGGTCGCGGAGAGGCGATCATTAGGGAAGGTGACATCGATTCCGGAATTCGAAACAACAAAATCTCCGGGAGGCCCTTCTGAAGTGATCCAAACAGTTGCAATGTCTTTCGATCCGTCCAGGTTTGCTGTTTGCCCGCTGAGGTCATTGAAAGTACGTTCGCCGCCATCGGTGTAGCGAATTTTGACTTTCCGCAATGTACTTGATGTCGTCACAGTGCAGTCATCGTACTTGAAGGTGACTCCGGTCGTGGTGCCATTCGACGTTCTTCCCAACGAAAGGTATTGCGGGGAAAATGCCATGTTTCCTAGAGAAATACCGAGGTCTGACCAAACGAGACCGAGGTTGCTCTCAATTTGAGATTTACTCAAGTGAGCCGCTGCTTCATCGTTGAAGTAACTGTCGAAGTTCATGGATCGAGAGAAGTCATGGACGACAACGATATCGCGGGCTTCGACATAGGCGATTGCTTCAGCCTGGAGCTTCGCGTATTTGTCTCCTGTCACACCCGCGAAGAATAATGCGAGCTTCCCATCCGGGGCAGTGGAGTCCTCGTTGTTTCGACGAGCGACGACTTTCACAACATTCGAAGGATGGACACCCCAGTTCACTTCATATTGACCGGTCTCTTCGTTGAGCATCCGGGCTCCAAAAATGACATCGACTTCTTTATTGATGTAGGTCTCGTTCAGTTCCGCAATCTGTCGAGCCACTTCTCGGGCAGCTTCTTCGGCATAGAGAGTGATGTTTTCGACATCCTCAGGAGCCGTTTTAATTGCTTCTGTGATTTCCTGAGCAGCAGCGATGGCAGCGGAATCGACAGCGTTTTGCAGCTGAGTTTTGGTTAAAACGAGATAACCAATGTCGATTGCCAGCGAAACGAATGCAAAGCAGGCGACAAGGCAGAAAGCTGTCAGGACAATGAATGCCCCGCGTCGCGGGGGCGGGTCATCCTCCTTTCGAGATGCGGTTCGTAGAAACCTGGCTCGATGTACAACCGCGCGAAGGGGGTGGGCGCGTAACCACCATTGAGGACTTTTCATAGAGTCAGCCTTTGTTGAGTGCTGACCCGAAAACTTGCATGCGTTTTCTCAGGGGACGAGAAGTTTCCTGATGGCATTTGTTTTCGGATCGGTACGAACAATCTTTCGGTAGCCAGGCTGTCTTGCCTCAATTGCAAGATCCACGGCTTTGCGTCCCCGCTTCACAACGGGTTTGCCATTTCGGGAGTTCGCACAAGTCTGAATCTGTGCGTCATCCAACCGTCAAAAACATATCTCTGTAACAGTCACATTCCTGATTAAATGAATTGAATTCGAGAAAATGTCAAAAAAAGAAAAACATTTCTTGCACGTATTGGAAAATTATTTTGCAAACCAAAACTTGAGAAACACCGGAATTTTATTTTGCTTAGCCTCAACACGCTTCGCTGCGTGTTCAAGATGGATTACGATGCCTGATAACGGCTCATTTACGTTGCTAAAAACCACCATTGTTGCTGGGAAACACCATGCTTTGGGAAATTGAGATGACGCCCCTCGGAAGTGAAGTTGACCGCGAAGGTCAGCTTGCTTTGGTGGAATGTCAACTTCGAAATCTGAATTCCATTCGTCAAATCCGAACGGCTCGCTCGTACCTCATCGAAGGAAAACTGGACGAAACCAGCGCTGCCCAAGCTGCGAGTTTGCTCAGCGATGCTGTTGTCGAACAAGCGGTCATTCGCAAACTTCCTGATCCGACAGACCCCAAACAGGGCGGCGAACGGCTTTTCAACGTCCTCTTCAAGCCCGGAGTGACAGATAACGTCGGCCGGACAGCATTAGACGCCCTCAAAAACCTCGGTGTTCAAGCGGAAGGTGTTGCGACCTGTCGAAAATACTGGATCAATGGCGATTCCGATGCTGCTGAAGTGGAACGCTTCACGACTCGAGTTTTATCGAACGATTCCATTGAGCGTGTTCTCGATGGACCGCTTCAACTCGACAGCTTGTCCGTGGGTGGTGACTATCAGTTTGAACTGAAACACGTTGCCATTCGTGAGATGGATGACGATGCGTTGATGCGTCAGAGTCGAGAAGGGCAGCTGTATCTCAGTCTCGATGAAATGCAGACAATCCGCGCCAAGTTTCAAGAGCTTGACCGCGACCCGACCGACATCGAACTGGAAACGATCGCTCAGACATGGAGCGAGCATTGTTCTCACAAAACTCTCGCAGGCCGAATTGCCTATGTCGATGAGAATGGCGAGAAGCGTTTTGAGAACATGTTGAAGGAGACAGTCTTCGCAGCGACCCAAACCATTCGTAAGAACTTAGGTGCGGATGATTGGTGTGTCAGCGTTTTCAAAGATAACGCCGGGATTGTCTTCTTTGACGACAAGCAAGATGTTTGCATTAAAGTCGAGACACATAACCATCCAAGTGCACTGGAGCCCTATGGTGGTGCCAACACCGGATTGGGAGGAGTCATTCGTGACCCTCTCGGGACAGGGATGGGAGCACGCCCGGTTTGTAACACCGATGTTTTCTGTTTCGCTCCTCCCGATACTCCCTTCGATCACCTTCCACCAGGAGTGTTGCATCCGCGGACAGTGATGCACGGCGTCGTTGCAGGAGTGAGAGACTACGGAAACCGGATGGGAATCCCGACCGTCAACGGTGCGGTTTACTTCGATGAACGCTATCTCGGAAACCCACTCGTTTATTGTGGGAACATCGCGATGATTCCCAAAGGAATGAGCGAAAAAGAAGTGATCCCCGGTGACTACATCGTTTCTATCGGCGGACGAACCGGTCGCGATGGAATTCACGGAGCGACCTTCTCCTCTGCTGAACTGACGCACGAAAGTGAAGATCTTTCCGGCGGGGCTGTTCAAATTGGAAACCCCATCACCGAGAAGATGGTTCAGGATGTCCTGTTAGATGCTCGGGATCAGGGACTTTTCAATGCTGTCACCGATTGTGGAGCTGGCGGATTCAGTAGTGCCGTTGGCGAAATGGGCGAAGAGACCGGAGCGGAAGTCTGGCTCGAAAAGGCCCCTTTGAAATACAGCGGACTCTCTTATACCGAGATCTGGATCAGCGAAGCTCAAGAGCGTATGGTCTTGTCGGTTCCGGAGCACAACTGGCAGGCGTTTCACGATTTGTGTGCCTCTGAAGGTGTTGAGGCGAGCATCTTAGGACGCTTCACCGATACGAAAGATCTTGTCCTCAAGTACGAAGACAAAGTCGTCGGGCATCTCCCCATGTCGTTGTTGCACGATGGTCGTCCACCGGTCGTGCGAGAGGCGAGGTATCAACCTCCGGAAGAAACGCAGACCGATTTCACAGGACTGGATTTTCAACATGGTGACGTGTTGAAGAAAATTCTGGGGTCTTGGAACATCTGCTCGAAGGAATCGATCATTCGGCAATACGACCACGAGGTTCAGGCGGGCAGCGTCGTCAAACCGTTGGTCGGGGTTGCGAACGATGGCCCTTCGGATGCCGCTGTTGTTCGGCCTGATCTGACCACGCAACGAGGACTCGTTATCTCGTGCGGGATGAATCCCTTCCTGGGTGACTGTGATCCATATTGGATGGCTGCTTCTGCGATTGATGAAGCGTTCCGAAATTGTGTTGCTGTCGGGGCCGATCCGAATCGCATCGCCATTCTCGACAACTTCTGTTGGGGCAACACCGAACGACCGGAAACTCTCGGTTCACTTGTTCGAGCGGCACTCGCCTGCCACGACGTTGCCATTGCGTATTCGGCTCCGTTTGTCAGTGGGAAAGATTCGCTCAACAACGAATTCAGCTACGAAGATGAAGGCAACCAGAAGACGATTTCGATTCCGTCCTCGCTGCTTATCACAGCTTTGGGGCAAGTGGAAAACATCGAGCAGTGCATCACCATGGACCTGAAAGCATCCGGAAACGTCCTGCTTCTGGTTGGTGAAACTCAAGATGAAATTGGTGGTTCTCACTTCAATGTCGTCACTGGAAATCAAAACGGAATTGTTCCGAAGGTCGATCTTGAAACGGCTCCGAAAGTTTTTGCTGCCGTTCATCATTGCGTGACCGCTGGAGCCATTCGAAGTTGCCACGATGTCAGTGAAGGTGGCGTTGCGGTTTCCGTTGCAGAGATGGCCTTCGCTGGAGGACTGGGCGTCGATGTCAAACTCGACAGTTCTGGAGATGAGGCGACCATCGCACTCTTCTCAGAAAGTAACACTCGCTTCGTGATCGAAGTCGCCGAAGAAAACGTTGCCAAGATCAATCAGGCATTCACGGATCGTGGGCTACCAACGCCAACGCATCTGGGAACTGTGACTGATTCCTCCGCAGTCATCGTAAAAGACTCCGCAGGCAACACTCTCATCGACGAGAAAATCGACGAACTCAAAGCGATCTGGCAGCGACCGCTGGCAGAATTTTAATCCCGCTGCTCATTTGAGTGAGCTGTATGAGAATTGATCAGCGCTCGTCTCTCGCACTCAAAGTGCCGAGCGACGGGCACTGATTTCGTACCGCTCGCTTTGCTGGGGACTCGCTGACTGACAATTGGAATCCGAACATGCTCAAAGTCCAGTCCGTTCGATTTAATCGACATGAACTGAAAACGCGATTTCCGTTCCGATACGGGATTGCCAGCATGACGGAGGTTCCGCATCTGTTTGTGAAGGTAGAGATTGATTTCGCAGGCAAACGTTCAACCGGGATGAGCGCGGACCTGCTGCCGCCAAAGTGGTTCACAAAGAACCCCGAAAGCGATTACGAGACTGAAGATCTTCCGGAAATGCTCAACGTCATTGCACATGCTGCGAAGTGTGCAATGGAGATCGATTCGGTCCCTTCGTTTTTCGAGTGGTGGCAACAGCTTTATGCTTCACAAAATAGCTGGGCGAAAGAGCAGGGGATTGCTCCTCTTCTGGCAAATTTTGGCGTCAGTCTGATCGAACGTGCTGTCATTGATGCGGTCTGTCGCGCTACCGAGTTGACACTGCATCAACTGCTGATTTCAAACCGTCTGGAAATCGATTTAGCAGCAATTCGGCCTGAGTTGCAGGGACTCTCTCCACGCGACATAGTTGCCGATGAACCCTCAAAAACGATTCAGCTCCGGCATACTATCGGAATGGGCGATCCACTGACGGACTCCGAAATCCTCGATGATGATCGTGTCGACGATGGTCTGCCGCACTCACTCGTCGCCGCCCTGCGCTGCTACGGTCTTAGCTCTTTCAAGATCAAACTCTCCGGGAATCGCGAGCAAGATCGAGAGCGACTGCTGGCGATCGCATCAATTCTTCAAGACGAGTTGAGAGGTCCATTTCAGTTCACGATGGACGGAAACGAGAACTATCGAGACATCAATCATTTTCGTGATGACTACGAATTTCATTTGAGCGACTCGCGTCTTTCGACGTTCTTTCAGCAAGGGCTTTTGTTTGTCGAGCAACCGCTTCATCGTGATTGGTCACTCAATGAAGATGTACAGGCAGCGCTCCAGAATTGGACCGATGCTCCTCCAATGATTATTGATGAATCGGACGCCGATCTCAGCAGCTTGCCGACCGCGTTGAGACTGGGTTACTCAGGAGCCAGTCACAAAAATTGCAAAGGGATCACGAAAGGATTGTTGAACGCTGCCACGATTCACAAGGCGAAGCTTGAGGGACGGTGTGCGATTTTATCGGGAGAAGATTTGGCGAATCTTGGACCGGTCGCTTTATTGCAGGACCTTACGATGGCAGCGTGTCTGGGGATTGAACACGTGGAACGAAATGGACATCACTATTTCGCCGGCCTCAGCATCTTTCCGAGACAACTCCAGGAACAATCGCTGAGAAATCATGCAGATCTCTTTCATCAAATAGAATCTGGTCTAATCGCAGTTCACCCACAAGCGGGGCATCTCGAGATTGACTCGCTACTGAAATCGCCGTTTGGAATGCTTGAGCATCCGGATCTTTCTTTGCTCACAGAATGGTCTCAGAACGCTATCGATGATGATTCAGCCTGATTTCATGTTGTGGAGATCAACTGTTGACACCTCGATATCAACACCCGCCAACCTGTTCGATAAGACTGGTGTGTGAGACGGTTGGATTATGGATTCTTTGTGTTTAAATCGGATCTCTTGCTGAAGATTTCAAAGTGATGGCAACCGTTGAGGACTCCACTGGTTGCTGAAGATTCTGCAAGGAACAGGCGATCGTGGAACCCCAGTTCTTTGTTGATTTGAATGACCTCTTCAACAACCTCGCGAGCTGCATTTCCAACAAGAATTGAGCGATACCCAGCGGTCAGGGCGGCGAGATCGTTTCCGGAATCTCCAGCGAAAAGAACGGACTCTTTGGGGTAGTCGAAAAACTGTGTCCACCAATCGAGGGCGTACGCTTTCGAGACATTCTGCGGCAACAGGTCAATCAGTCCGTCACCATTAAAAGGGTCGGCACTCGATATTAATGAGTAGGGGGCCGACGACTCTCTCAGCAGTTGCCTGATTTGTTCAGAGATCTCGATTCGGTTTGCATCATCACAATAATAACTCAGCTTGAACTCACCCTGTTTCTCATCTTCCTGCCGGCGAAGTCCGGGGAGATCTTTCAAGAGCGAATCAAGTGCACCTAGAGGCAAAGATTGCGTCAGGGAAAACAATTGTTTTCGGTAGTCAGCTTGCTGTTCGAAAGTCCCCTCAGGGGTCCGTTGCATCACGGTTGTCCCGACATCACAGATTACCCAATTCGGGAGAGGCAGTTGGTAAGATTCGATGGCATCAGTCACCGATTCGAAGTGCCGGCCTGTGACATAAAGCAGTTCAATCTGAGTGCGATCCAGCTCATTTTTCAGTAATTGAAGGTCTCGGAGGTTCTCCTGATGACCCTGCAGTGGAATCAATGTTCCATCAAGATCCGTCGCCAGGGCTTGTTTCATGAGTCAAATTCTGCATTATTAGAAGAGGAAGGTCGTTGAATGTTTTCTTCGGCCTACTTGATCAGGCTTATTTGAGTCAGGCTGAGTTGAGAATGTCCCGTGGTAGAGAATGTCTGGCTCTGCCTCGTGCACTCATCAAGTTAAGAATCAGGCAAATTTTATCAAGGAGGCAATAAGAACCTTTTGGAGAACCGAATCAATGAGAGATCATCTCCGAGATCACGTCCAGTGAAGTGATCTTTCTCAATATGGAGCTTCTCAGCGCTTGAGAAGCCAGGTTGATAGATCAGTTTCCGTTGTTAGATCAGTTCCCATAGTGAGGTTGAGTTCCTCTCCGCAAACCACTGTCATGAATCGCTTTCTCATTGTACGAGAGGCTCAGTCCAGGTTTTCGGATCAGCTCTTAATGAAGAATCATGAATAAAAATTCAAACACGAAGTCTTCAAACGATTCTCAGAAATCAAAGATCACTTTGATCAGCCTACATGGTCTTATTCGAGGGGACAACCCAGAACTCGGCAGAGATGCCGACACTGGCGGTCAGGTCATCTATGTGTTGGAGTTAGCACGTGAACTTGCAAAACACCCTGATGTCCGCGAGGTTGAACTGCTGACCCGACAGATCGTCGATGACAAAGTCAGCTCGGATTATGCACAACTCGAGGAGCAAATCGCAGAAAACGCCAAGATTGTGCGTATCCCATTTGGACCAAAAAAATACTTGCGCAAGGAACTTCTGTGGCCGTACATTGAAGTTTTTACTGACCAAACCCTCAGCTACTTCAAACGCACTGGATTGCCCGACATTATTCATGGTCACTACGCAGATGCGGGCTTGGCCGGTGCGCGTCTCGCTCGATTGCTGCACATTCCCTACATCTTTACCGGTCATTCACTTGGTCGCGTCAAGAAAGAGAGACTCTTGGCGAAAGGTTCGAACCCAGAGACGATCGAGAAAAAATACAACATCTCTACACGAATCGAAGCAGAAGAGGTCGCTCTGGAAACCGCAACGATGGTGGTGACCAGTACGTCACAGGAAGTTGAAGAACAGTACAAACTTTACGAACAGTATGATCCCAGTCGCATGGAAGTGATTCCGCCCGGAGTGGATCTGACGAACTTTTCTCCCACGGCAAACTCTTCAGTCGGAAGCGTTCGTACCAAGGTCGGACGATTTTTGAGTGACCTGGAGAAACCGATCATTTTGACGATTGCACGTCTGGATGAACGCAAGAATCTCGAAACACTGGTTCGTGTGTTTGGTCAAAGTGAACGATTGCGAGAAGTGGCGAACCTGGTCGTCGTCTTGGGGACTCGGGAAAAGCTCGCTAATTTAACAAAGCCAGAGCGTCGAATCTTCGACAATGTTCTCTCTCTGATTGACGACTACGACCTCTACGGGAGCATTGCTTATCCGAAGACACTTGCTCCCGGAGAAGTTCCGGAGTTCTATCGTCTTGCAGCTTCAACTCAAGGCGTGTTTGTAAACCCTGCACTCACCGAACCGTTCGGTCTCACTCTTTTAGAGGCTGCCGGAACTGGGCTTCCTATTGTCGCAACCAACGACGGAGGGCCACGCGATATTATTGAAAATTGTCAAAACGGACTGCTCATTGACCCGCTCGATGAAGAGGATATCGAACATGCTCTGCTGCGAATTTTGACAGATTCCGAGCAGTGGGAGGAGTTTTCGAAACAGGGAATTGCGGGAGCTCACAAGCATTATTCATGGTCCAATCACGCAGACCGATACCTGCGAGATCTTAAGGACATTTTGAAGTATTCAGAAAAACCGGTTCTCGCATCATCATTCCCAAAGCGACGACTTCCAACATTTGATCGCCTCATTATCACCGATCTGGATAACACACTCACTGGAGATGAAGAGGCAGTCCGAGAGTTCACGAAAATTCTTGAGGAGAACGACAAGATCGGATTCGGAATCGCTACGGGACGGACATTATCGAACGCCCTTGAATTGATTCACAAACTCAAACTCCCAATGCCCGATGTCTTGGACACATCAGTGGGGACTGCCTTGCATTATGGAGAGGATCAAATCGAGGACAGCAGCTGGCGACGGCAAATTGATTTCAACTGGAAGCCTGACGAAATTCGGAAGGTGCTGGAGGATGTCCCCGGTCTCATTCTGCAATCTGCTGAAAATCAATCTGATTTCAAAATCAGCTTTGAAATCGATACGGCATTGGCTCCCAAAGCGGCAGTCATTCGGAAAATTCTTCGTCAAGCCAAGCTGCGAGCAAACCTCATTTTTTCATTGGGGATGTATTTGGATGTGATTCCTGTCCGGGGAGGAAGTGGCAATACTTTGCGACACTTACTTTACAAATGGGGGTTTGCACCGGAACAGGTTTTAGTCGCTGGGGACTCTGGTAACGACGAAGGGATGCTCAAGGGCAGGACATTGGGTGTTGTCGTCGGTAATCACAGCCCTGAACTTAACAAACTTAAAAAATTGCCTCGAATCTACTTTGCAAAAGCTGAACACGCGCATGGTATCATAGAAGGCATTCAGTACTACAATTTCTTAGACCACATCACAATTCCGAATGACGATCTCGAATAACGTCCCCGGGATCGAAGATCTCAAGCTTGAAGCCGAACTCAGCCTCCAAAGAATTTGGCCTCGCGTTTGTTCCATTTGGGAGCAAGCGGGGCATGAGCCTGCTGACCGCCGTGCTTTTGAGGAGCGGTTCAGGAACTCCTGGCCTCGAATCTTCGATCTTGCTTACCGATTATATGGAACTCGGTACGATTTCTTCTATCACCTGGAAGATATCGCGCGCGTTGCTGCGCAGGCCTGGGCAGATCGCCCTGCTCATTTGTTAAAGACAGATCAGGCGCGGATCTACGACGATTCCTGGTTTCAGTCTGAGCAAATGGTCGGAGGCGCACTCTATGTCGATCTGTTCAGCGAGAACCTCGGCAAGCTCCGTCAAAGTATTGATTACTTCAAGAAGCTGGGTGTGACTTATCTGCACCTGATGCCACTTTTTGCGGTGCGTCCCGGGAACAATGATGGCGGATACGCGATCAGCAACTACCGTTCTGTCGATCCACGGCTTGGAACAATTGAAGATCTGCAACTTCTCGCCAGTGAACTTCACGAGTCAGGGATCGCACTTGCGCTCGATTTCGTTTTCAACCATACCGCCGATGACCACGAATGGGCAAAGCAGGCACAGGCCGGTGTTCGAGAGTTTCAACAATACTACTACCTCTTCGAAGACCGTACTCTGCCAGATCAATACGAACAGACCTTGCGAGAAATCTTCCCGACCGAATCGCGAGGGAATTTCACCTGGCATGACGGGATGCAGCGTTGGGTCTGGACGACATTCAACAGCTTTCAATGGGATCTGAATTACCATAACCCGGCGGTGTTCTGTTCGATGCTGGAAGAGATGCTCTTTCTGGCGAACATGGGCGTCGATATTCTGCGTTTGGATGCGGTGGCATTTATCTGGAAGCAGATGGGCACAAGTTGCGAAAACCTCCCGGAAGCGCACATTCTCATTCAGGCGTACAACGCCATCGTTCATCTTGTTTGTCCAGGGATGGTCTTCAAATCGGAAGCCATCGTCGCGCCCGATGACGTCCTCACGTATGTCTCACCTCAGGAGTGTCAGCTTTCCTACAATCCAACATTGATGGCGTTGTTGTGGGAGTCGCTGGCAACGCGCGAAGTCAAACTCCTCAATCGCTCGCTGTCTCATCGTCACAAAATTCCCAGTGGAACGGCGTGGGTCAATTACCTGCGATGTCATGATGATATTGGCTGGACGTTCGATGATGGCGATGCCGCCGCTGTTGGAATCAACGGATACGACCATCGGCAGTTTCTGAATAAATTTTACACCGGTCAGTATCCAGAATCTTTCGCTCGTGGAGTTCCGTTTCAGTACAACGCTGATACCGGAGACATGCGTATCTCGGGGACAATGGCCTCGCTGGCTGGGCTCGAACAGGCGTTCAGCAGGAACGATGACACGCTGAAAGAGTTGGCTGTGAATCGAATCTTGTTACTTCATGGAATTACTCTGAGCATCGGCGGCATTCCGTTGCTGTACATCGGAGAAGAGTGGGGGCTTCTGAATGACTACGATTTTGTACAAGACCCGGCAAAATCGAGTGACACCCGCTGGATTCATCGTCCCAAAATGAAATGGGATTATCTGCAGGATCTTCAACTGCCGGAGAATTCGAACGGGCAGGGGGGGATGGTTCATACCAACCTGTACAACTCAATCCGTCGACTGATCCATTTGCGGAAAGTGGCCCCCGCCTTTGCAGGTCAACAGATGGAACTGATTTCCTCTGGGAACCCGCATGTTCTGGGATTCGTTCGCCACTCTGCAGAAGGGCGGGTGATTGTCTTCGGGAACTTCTCTGAAGAAGAACAACCTGTTTCAGGCAATGTCGTCAGGACCGCCGGCCTCGGTCGCTTCTTTGAAGAACTCATCTCCGAAACTACCGTCGGAACTTCGGAAGAGGTCATATTGGGACCGTATCAGGTGATGTGGCTGCGTCGCGTCTGAGCATTTCAGATGCCTCTGAAGCAGCTTTCGAAAACGTATTCGCAATCAGATTTGCGATCAGCTACGGGGACAGACGTCATTTCATTGACAAAATCCGTTTTGTTCACCGGCACGAGAAACATTGAAGCGGCTGTCATTGCAAGAGGCCCAGCCAAAATTGGCTGGGCCTCTTGCGTTTTGAGAATTTGATGCGTTCTGACTCGTCGTGAAGTCTGTTTTTCCTGATGGAAAAGGTTCTACACGGAGACGAGAAAAGCGAATGCGTTAGCTTTCTTCCGGTGAGACCGAGTCTCTTTGATTTGCCAGAAATTGCACGTCGTATTTTTTCATCAAGTCACGTGCCCAGTTCGAGGCGTATTCATTCCGCAGTTGTTCACCAAGGAAGAGGTACGCAAACTGCTGACCTTGATTCAGGAAGTCTGCTCGCAATTCGTTGACTTCTTCGGGTGAATCAGGTGTGCGGCTCTTGATTCGGACAAGATAGTAAGCAGATCCGTCACTGTTGGGGGCAACACCGACATCGCCGACGTTCATGTCTTCAAAGACCTTGTTGAAGAACCGCTCGCCGACATCTTCTGCTCCCGGGATGTTGGAGTACCTGGGCATGCCTGGTTGTTGTGGCTGAAACGGATTCGTGGACTGAGCAGCACCCTCGGTGAGCATTGTGAACTCACCAGTTTCACGGACTGTGAGAAAGAGGCTGTCAGGGTCACCGGTGACGGTTTCGTCTGCGAGAGCATCTGCCATCGGCTTGTCACTTTTCAGTAGTAATTTTTGTAACGCCTCAGCGCGTTTCAAGGCAGCGGGGCCAGCTTGTTGCTGTTTCCAGACTTTGGTGACTTGTTCGCGAACGCTTGGTTCGTCATCGATCGTTTCTGGTGAGTAAGCTTCTTTGAAGCCGGTTTTCCAGTAAACAAAACGACTTTCGGATGCACCAAAGTCGCCAAAGTTGAATCGACGAGCCTGATTGACGTTAAATAACATTGTTGGAATTGACTGTTGCAGTTGCTCCACCACAGTTTGCAGCCCACGAGATGCCGCAAAGGATTGCACAAATGCTGATCCAATTGGATAGTCTTCCGAGGTTCGCAATTCGTTTAATGTCAGGAATGGGGTTTCGATAAATTCGAGGTTGTTTTCCTCAGCGTATTTCTTGATTTGCTTCGTTGCCTCTTCGAGAGAGACGTAGTTCTCATCGATTTTCCCTAATCGGTATTTTCCAGAGAGGTCTCTGACGAAGGCGTACGCATCGTCCATCAGCGTGGTGATTTTAGCGTGCGTTCGTTCTCGTAAAATATCTTCGCGGAGTTCTGCTTTGAGCGTATCGTCCAAGGCTGGAACATTCGATTCCGGGGCTGGAGGTAAGTCGTCGTCACCGAGCGGATTCGCTTTCATTTCCGGTTTGGCTTCTGCGGGTTTGTCACCTGCTTCGGGTTTCTTTTCCTCAGCTGGTGAATCTTCCGCTTTCGGTTTTTCTTCTTTCGCTGGTTCTGCTTTCTTTTCTTCAGCTTTTTTCGTTTCTGCAGGCTGTTCAGCATCTGCCTTCGGTTTGGCAGGAGCTTCTAAACTTTTTGCCGGTTTTGCGTCTGCTTCTTTCGCAGCAGGTGCTTCAGGCGATGGGGCTTCTTTTGCAGGAGCTTCAGGTGCTTTCGCTTCAGTTTCTTTTGCTGGATCTTCAGGTGTTTCTGCAGGAGCCGGGTCTTCGCTTTTCTTTTCGTCATCCTGCAAGGAAACGAACTGAAGTTTCCCGAGCGGAGTGACTATCGAAGATTGTGATTTCTCATCGTCAGCAGGTTCACTGGTCGTTTCTTCTTTCGGAGCCTCTTCTTTTGGGGCTTCGGGAGCTTCTTTAGCTGGTTCAGGTTTTGTTTCTTCTTTAGGAGCCGCTTCACTTTTCGGCTCTTCTGGAGTTGTTTCTTTCTTAGGCTCCTCTTTTGGAGGTGCTTCTTCTTTCACAGGAGCCGGTTTCTCTTCACTCTTTTCGGAGGGTGAGTCCTCAGTGCTCTTGGCTGGAGCCGCTGCTTCGGGCGTTTGGGGGCGTGCTGGCAACGCTGGTGCTGGGATCGCTGACGAGCCTGGTGATGGCATGTCTCCAGCGGGTGCAGCCTCCGGGACTTCCCGAAGGTATTCGTCTTCGTAGCGTTTCTGAATCTCTTCGTCGGTCACTTCGCCGACGGTCGCTTTAATGTCATCGAAGACTGCTTCCAGATAAGCAAGTTCCATTTTTGGCATCTGATAGAAGCCAGGGCGACCTTCTTCCGGGCGACCTTCCGGGGTGAATCCGGGAAGATTTTTATTGTATTGGTTGAGGAGAGCCTGGAGTTCTTCGTCTGTTGGCTCGACTGAGTCAGACTCAAAGCTGCTCACAGGAATTGAGACAAGCTCCGCAGTTTGCTTGACCTGGAGCTTCTGAAAGAAGTTCCAGTCGTTTTGCGGCGTCAGTGGGGTTTGGCTGCTTAAAATTGGATCACTCAAAAGGCGGGCTGCCTCTTGGGAGAGAATTTCTTCTCGCAGGATTTCGATCAACGATGTTTCTGAAACACGGAGTGTCCTGCGAATTTTTGAGAATTCAGGGCCGGTCAGCTTTCCGCCAGAGATTTTGGTGATGAATTTCTTGACGACGTCATCGGAGATCGACATTCCCATTTCGGTTGCTTCCCGACGCAGGACTTCACCAAGGACAACATCTTCTGAGGTGATCTCTCGCTCGCGATTGAATCCGAACAGGTTTTGTTGAATGCGCTGTCCTGCTTCAGTCAGAGCTTGTTGAGCTGCTTCGCTCTCATCGTTCTCGGGGATTCCTGCTCTGGCCGCCATTTGCACGAAATTGTTGGCGATTTGCCGGTTTTGCATCAACTCGTTGAGTTCGGAGCTTTTGAGGTCTCCGCCCTCCATTGTCACAGCGTTCGGTTCTCGACCAGCCCAGATCATGGCGAGTCCGAGAGCCACCCCGATGACGACTCCAGTCAGTCCCCAATCGGCACCTTTTCCTCGACTCAGGCCGGCGAGCCAAAAAATCCCGCCCATAATTGCCGCAAGGAAGACGACCACGAGCGGCATTGGCATGTCACGCGGGTCTTGAATTGCACCGAGCAAAACGAAAGAAATCATCGCCAGGCCGGTCGTGACGACCATCAGTACGCGCTGGTGACGTCGGAAAAGGGAGAAAGGAGAACTCATCCGTGTGCCTTGTTGTAACGTCTTGAGAATTTAATTTTCGCGATTGTGAACGAAATGAAAATCAAATTTCCGTTGTGATTTCTGAACTCTCATCCTACGCTCACTTGACAATCCCTCAAACGATTCCGTAATCACAGGGCGAGGAATCTACTTTTTTAAGTGAATCAAGGTGAGTTCAACTTTCGTTCCACTACTAATTAGAGGAAATGAAAGTGAATCTGAAAAGAGTAGGTCATATATAACAAGCGGCATTTTAGCTGGGACAGAGTGTGTGGCAACCCCAGAGTGAATGCTCGCGTTTTCGTAGAATGGTCGGACGTCGACTTCGAATGAAAAGCTGAATTCCTCACCGCGCCGTCAGGCATATGGAAATGAATCATTGTCCGACTCCCCAACAATTTAAAGCTGATACTGTTTAAAGCTGATACCGAGAGACTGGATCTGGTCCTTCAAGCACTGAGGAAGTCCTTCATCGTCGAAGTTTCCGAATAGGGACTTAGCCTCTTTGCCTTTGGCTGATCGGTCAAAGGTAGAACTGAATAATATCATTGGATATCGAATGGTCGCTGCGAAGAAGAAGAAAGCACTCGTCATAGTGGAATCCCCTGCGAAAGCCCGAAAAATCGCGGGTTTTTTGGGGAGTGACTACGAAGTTCGTGCCAGCATGGGACACGTGCGAGACCTGCCTGAAAAAGCTGCGGACATTCCTGCAGCGATGAAAAAAGAGGCATGGACCCGGCTGGGGGTGAACGTCGAGGAGGAATTTACGCCACTTTATGTTGTCTCGCCGGCGAAGAAGAAGGTCGTCAAAGAACTCAAGGACTTACTGAAAAACTCTGAAGAACTCATCATCGCGACGGACGAAGACCGCGAAGGGGAAAGCATCGGTTGGCATCTGATTGACCTGTTAAAGCCCAAAGGGCCAGTCAAACGGATGACCTTTTCCGAGATTACCAAGAAAGCGATTCTCGAAGCGTTAGACAATACGCGCGAAGTTGACATGAATCTTGTCGAAGCGCAAGAGACGCGGCGTATTCTCGACCGTTTATACGGATATACACTCTCACCATTGCTCTGGACGAAGGTCCGCCGAGGATTATCTGCCGGACGTGTGCAAAGTGTCGCTGTCCGTGTTCTGGTGCAGCGGGAACTCGAACGACGTGCATTCCGGAGCGGAACATATTGGGACCTGAAAGCCGCACTTCACATCGGTGAAGAGAGTTTTGATGCTCAACTCTGGTCAGTTGATGGGCAGCGAATTGCAACCGGAAAAGATTTCGATGAGCACACCGGAAAACTGAAAGATGGCTCAAAAGTCCTTCTGCTCGATGAAGAGCCTGCGAAGGAATTGCAAAAGAAACTTCTCGGCACCAACTGGGAAGTCAGCAAGGTCGAGCATCGTACTCAAACGCGAAAACCTCCGGCACCGTTCACGACAAGTACGCTTCAGCAGGAAGCGAACCGTAAGCTGAATATGTCGGCGAGGGAGACCATGCAGGTGGCACAACGTCTTTATGAAGACGGAAATATCACTTACATGCGTACCGACAGCGTGACGCTCTCGCAGGAAGCTGTCACCGCGACGCGTGCTCGAATTGAAAGCAACTACGGAAAAGATTTCCTCAGCGACGAAGTCCGGCAGTATTCCAACAAGACGAAAAATGCCCAGGAGGCACACGAAGCGATTCGTCCTGCAGGAACAGAAATGAAAACTGCCGACGAGCTTGGTCTCTCTGCCCGGGAAGCGAAGCTGTATGAGATGATCTGGAAGCGAACCATGTCAGCGCAGATGGCAGAGGCTCAGCTCCGATTTGATACCGTGACCATTACGGCGGATGAAACAGAATTCCGAGCGACCGGCCGGAAGGTTGTCTTCCCCGGGTACTTCCGAGCATATGTTGAAGGCTCCGATGACCCCGAAGCGGCACTCGAAGATCAAGACTCCATGCTTCCGGAAATGAGTGAAGGGGCCGGGCTGAAGTGCAAGGATGTCGAGTCTCTGAGCCACGAAACCAAGCCTCCTGCCCGATATACAGAAGCTTCACTGGTCCGCAAGTTGGAGCAGGAAGGGGTTGGGCGACCGAGTACCTATGCCAGCATTATCGGAACGGTTCAGGATCGGGGGTATGTTCGCAAAGTGAGCAATCAACTTGTCCCGACATTTACCGCTTTGGCTGTGACTAATCTGTTGGAGAAGTATTTCCCGCAGATGGTCGACTTGCAGTTTACTGCTCAAATGGAACAGTCGCTGGATGATATCTCGAATGGTGAAGCTGAGAAAATTCCGTATCTGTCCAAGTTTTACTCGGGCGAGGAAGGCCTGGGGCATCAAGTTGAATCGAAGAAGGAAACAATCGATCCGCGCGAAGTATGCACATTGCAACTGGACTCACTTTCATCCGCAGTTCGCGTCGGAAGATACGGTCCATTTTTAGAAGCGGAATCTGACGGAGAGACATTCAATGCGTCTCTTCCAGAGGATATCGCTCCTGCCGATCTTGATAATGAGATGGCAGAGAAACTCATCGAATTGAAAAAGCAGGGACCACAATCTCTCGGAATGCATCCCGAAGATGGTTTGCCAATTTTTGTTCTTTCTGGTCCCTTTGGTCCGTACCTGCAACTGGGTGAAGTCGTTGAAGGTGCAGAGAAAAAACCGAAGCGGGTGTCGATTCCTAAGAATGTCGATCCGACTGCGGTCGACCTCGATCTGGCGATTCAATTGCTGTCTCTCCCCAGACGAGTCGGGCACCATCCGGAAGACAACAAAGTTGTGAATGCCGGAATCGGTCGATTCGGTCCGTACGTTCAGCATGCGGGGAAATATAAAAGTCTGCCCAAAGAGGACGATGTCCTGACTGTTGGGCTGGATCGCGCCGTTGAACTCCTCAAACTGGCGAAAACTCGTTCTGCTCCGACACCGATCAAAGAGCTCGGCAACCATCCGGAAAGTGAAGAGCCACTCGCAATTTTCGAAGGTCGATACGGTCCGTACGTCAAGTGTGGAAAGCTCAACGCTACAATTCCAAAAGACAAAGATCCGCAAGCGCTCACTCTTGTTGAAGCTGTCGAACTGATTAACGACAAGGCAGCCAAAACAGGTAAGAAGGTCGGCAAGAAAAAAGCTGCGAAGAAGAAGGCAGCAAAGAAGAAAACAACAAAGAAAAAGGCCGCAAAGAAAAAGACCACAAAAAAGAAAACAGCTAAGAAAGCTGCGAAGAAAAAGGCGACCAAAAAGAAAACGACCAAGAAAAGTGATGAGGCAGAATCCAGTGAGGAATAGCTGCGCGTGATCGCCCGTCCTGGGCTTTGATTTCGGTTAGAACCAAAGTCGAATCTGTTCTTTATTGGTCTTCGTGAATACAATCAAGGAGGTGGCTGTTGGGGGATCGTCTATCATTGATTCCCTGAAGGTTGAAGCTTTGTTCCAACTTGTCGGTCAAAACCACTACAATTCCCTTAAACACATTGAAGAATGTTGAATCCTCTGCGCGGAAAATTTTTGGTAGCAGGAGATCAGCTACGTGACCCGACTTTTTTTAAGTCGGTCGTGCTGATTGTCGAACATGGTCCCGATGGCTCGATGGGGTTGGTGATCAATCACCCCTCGCCCTTCACCGTGTCTCATGCTTTACAAGGAAACTTTGACCTCCCTGAAAATCAGGAACTGGTTTATGTCGGAGGGCCAGTGGAGCCGGAGGCACTCTTTGTTGTTCACAACTCTTCTGCTCTCGATCCGTCCGAAATGCCCATTGTTGAAAACGTCTACATGGGCAGCAGCGCTGAGGTCTTTGAAGACATTCTGCAAGTGGCCATCGAAGATCCGCAAGAGTTGATTTATCGCGTCTTTGCTGGTTGCTCAGGCTGGGGACCGGGCCAACTCGAAGGAGAACTGGCTCGGGGTGACTGGACGGTCGTTCCAGCCGATGAGGAAACTGTCTTTCAGCCCGACCCTTACTCGATCTGGGACACCCTGACCGCAAAAGCAAAACAGACCAGAAGACTACTCCCCATCGATTGCGATCATCCCGAGTGGAACTGATCCCGAATAGACCTGAACTGAGTGGCCGGCAGTTGTGTGGATTGGCGTTCAGGAGCACTGACGCTGAAGCCTGAGTTTGTCGCCTTGGCTATTTCTGATTGAGTCCGCCGAAGCGGCGGTCGCGGGCAGCGAAGTCTTTCAGAGCTGCGAAGAGCTCAGGCTGACGGAAGTCGGGCCAAAGTGTTTCCGTCACCCAGAGTTCGGCGTAACTGATTTGCCAGAGCAGGAAGTTGCTGATTCGCATTTCCCCAGCTGTTCGGATCACCAGGTCAGGGTCGCTCATTTCAGCTGTGTAGAGATGCTCAGAAACGGTTGACTCGTCGATCTCGTCGGTTTTCAATTCGCCAGTACGGACTTTCTCGGCGATGCTTCGCACTGCGTGGACAACTTCGTCACGAGCACCATAGTCGAGTGCCAGGCAAAGCTTCATGCCTGGGTTGTCTTGGCTCAGTTCGATGGTCTTGTTCACTTCTGCAAGGATGTTCCGTCCAATTCGGTCTGTTCGTCCGATGGTTTGAAACTGAATGTCCTGCCGCATGATCTCATCGCGTTCAGCAACAACATATCGTTGAAGCAAATTCATGAGTAAATCGAGTTCGGGCCGGGGGCGTTTCCAGTTTTCGCTGCTGAAGCAGTAGAGCGTCAGTTGATCCATTCCGAGTCGGGCACATTCTTCAACGATTGCCCGTACGCTATGGACTCCACGGCGATGCCCTTCAATGCGTGGCAAGTTTCTTGATTGAGCCCAGCGTCCATTGCCATCCATGATGATGGCAATATGCGAGGGGAGTTTTTCCGTGCTGAGTCCCAAGGATTCCAGGTCGTCAGGTGTATAAGGCGATTCGACAGCCACTGTTGTTATCGTTCGATTAATAAAGCAGGTCAATGAAATGAAAATCAGCGATTGATTTGCATCTTGACGAATCGAGAACAGAAGAGCAATTGCGAATTCGCTACTCACCCGCGAGTTCGACCAATCGTTTGCCGATTTGGAGATGGAGCGGAATTAATATGATGGCTGAAAAGAAACTTCCAATAAAAGCAAGGGCGCCGACCTCCCCTGGGCCACCGCCGATTGCGAGGCAACTCACGCCCATTACGTTTCCCATAAAGACCACAAACCCGGATGAAAACAACGCAATCGGCCAGATTGCCCACTTCTGAGTGACTGCCAGATAAACCGAACAGTGAATGGCGATCAGTGCTTGAAGTGTGAAGTATGTCATGACAAGCAAGAGATCAAGGTCACCGAGAATGTCCCCCATAAGCTTAAGAAACTTTTCCCCCAGGAGAATGCTTCCCAGAAAAAAGCAAAAGGTCAACGGGAGTAAAGATGTGAGTCCGCCTATGAACTTTGAGTAGATGATTTCAGACTCTCGTCGAGGAATCAGCAGAAGAATTGACCATGTTTGGTTGGAGAGCTCTTGTCGATATAAGCGAGTCGCCATGATCCCCAATTCAAGAAACATCAGAAAGAAGGACCATGTGAGCAGGCTATAGCCTATGGTTACAGTCAATGAGGACCAGCCTCCGTACGTTAAGACCGCGGAGCCGATCATGAAGACCAGATACAACGAAGTTTTGAGTAACAGAAAGATCGCACCTCCGCTCAGCAGTTGGTGATCTTTCCAGACAATGGCTGCATCCCAGACTCGACCACGTCCCAGGTTTTGGCTCCTTTTTCGGAGTCGATCAAAGAAATTTAACGATCCCGGCTCTTTTTCGTTACATGTGCATCGGTCAAAGATCACCCAGGTGACCGCCATGAACAGCCCTCCGACAATCAGATTGCCAAGAACTTGAGTGCTTATCCAGATTGAACTGGTTGTTCCCATCATCAGCCCAAGCACGACGCGAAATCCGTTCATGTCGCTGAGCATCATTGAGATGGAGATGATCACGTCGACGATGAAAAAGCCTTGTTGGTTACGCAAGGCTAGAGCGAGAACCGTTGGCAGAAAATGATGCAGAATCAAAACTCCACCAGCGAGCCCGCAGGCTCCTGTTGTCGTCGACATGACGACCGAGCAAAAGAGTCCGATGCTTCCAACGAGAAACAGGTGAGCAAAAAGTGAAATGTAAACTGCGACCACCTGATCGATCTGGACACCTCCCAATGTGACCGCGAGGACTGTGAAGGGGATTTGTACACACAACAACAAAAATGCCCCGATCATGCGCGGCGTCCATTTCCCGAGGATGAGTGAAGTCGCCCCGACGCCTGCCATCTTCAGCAAGCTGAGTGTCCGCTCTTCTTTTTCCTCAGTAATCGCTGTCGCAAAAAATGCGGTGCCCAGAATGGTGATGAAGAAGTAATTGTAGAGGCTGACAGAACGGAATAAATCCAACCCGGGCGCTCCGCGGGACGCCCAGTCTCGCTGAAATGTGATCAGCGTCAGGAGAATGAATCCGGCCAGAAGAAGACGCGCGAGGTATCCTCGCAGTAAACGAGAATCCGTTTGCAACGCACGTCGAACAAGGGCCAGAAATTTGTTCATCGTTCACCCTTGATCAACGTGTGAGCAGTTGCTGTGGGGCGCTACTATTCTAATTCCGGACTCCACGTTCGGTGAGATCCATGAATGCTTCGTTGAGGTGCCGTTGGTCTCGACCGAAGTTGATGATGTTGCAACCCAGGTTTATGACATCACCGAGGAATTGATTACTATCGGTGAGCGTGGGGTCGAGTTTGACGCGGACGTCCGATCGTCCTTCCATCGGTTGAATCGAGACGACACCGTTGATCTTTGAAAGTGCTGCTTCGACTTCATCCGCCGGGAGGTCAACACGAATCCGGAACGTGGGTGTTTCGGTTTTTTCATCGAGCAAGGCTTCCATCGGACCGCTGTACTTCGTTTTTCCACGATCAATGATAGTCACGCTGTCACACAGTTCTGCCAGTTCGCTGAGAATGTGGCTGCTGATGAAAATCGTCTTCCCCATCCGCCGAAGCTCACGGAGAATTTCCATCAACTCAATTCGAGCACGCGGGTCCAGTCCGGAAGCCGGTTCGTCGAGCAACAGTAAATCAGGGTCATTGACGAGAACACGCGCGAGGCTTACGCGCTGTTGCATCCCCCGGGAAAGTCCCTGAATGAAATCGTCTTTGCGGCCATCCATGTCTGTGAGTGCGAGGACATCACCGACGATGCGGTTTCGTTCTTTCAGGGAAAATCCGTATGCTGCCCCAAAGAAATCGAGATACTCGAAGACGGTCATTTGTCGGTACATGCTGAAGTGATCGGGCATGTAACCGATGCGTCGACGAATTGCTTTGACATTACTCCGGACATCGTAGTCGAAAACGTTGATCTGCCCCATTTGCGGTTTCAGCAAGGTGCAAATCAATTTGAGAGTCGTCGTTTTGCCAGCTCCGTTGGGACCAACAAATCCGTGGAGTGATTGTGGCGCAACCTGAAATGTGATCCCATCCAAAGCCCGATGCTGTTTGAACAGATGGCTTACATTTTTGATATCGATGACGTGTTCCATAGGATTCCTGGAAAGTTTTTTTGTAATCAATCTTGCGATTCATTCATGACGTCGTTCATGTCAAAGCGGAATGCGTAGATGACTCTTCCTCGCTGTTGTGGAGAAATTTCTCCTTTGGCGAAAAAGTCTGGATGAAAATCTGTCGTGAAGTAGACATGGACCTGACTGTTTTTCAGGTTTCCACTGCGAACGACTTCTTCGTTAAGGACTCCGAGATCATTGGCGATGACTGGCCAGACTCCCTTGTCGAATATTTCATCGTTTTCCTCTCTGGGGCGATTTCTGCGTCTGAATGGGTTGAATCGCAGCGCCTCATGATCCAGATATTGCGAGAGTGGCTTTCCCGCGTCGATGATCTGGTATGTCTGACCAATGCGTCTTAACTGGTAGAGACGATCTCCAAGAACCGCGACACTTTGCGAAATTTCTGGCCAACTCGTTCCGGAAGGGAGAGCCAATTCAAACTCTTTGAGGGTCTCCTGAAATTTGAGTTTGCGAACTTCAGGGCGAAATCCCTCATGTTTGACGACACCGGCGTGTAAGACTGTGCGATTGGAGAACGATGGGACTGCGGAGCTCAAGATGCCAACAGGTTGGTTGATCGCAAAACCGCGTACGGACTCGGAATGCTGACCGGTCGAGACAGTGCTCGAGTCATCTTCGAAATCAATCTGGTAGGTTCCGCCACTTGTCACAAAAAGATTCATCCACTGTTTCGCAATCCAGCGACCTGGTGCTCCTGGATGCACAATGGTCATGCAGTTGATCGTGGTTTCTTCTCCATAGCCACGTTTGCCGATCGAGTGAAACCCGAAGCTGAACAATCCGACAGTTAAAAGAATCACGCCATATGTGATTCGGAAGTCACCTTTCTTTCGTCCAAGTAGCCAGCATCCGGGAAACAGAATCAGCAAGTAGATGATTGAAAGAAAATAGATCAATGCCCAGTTGTGATCTGGAGTGGTAATCGATCGCAGTTGCGAAAACAGCGTGGCGGATGTGCTGAGGTTGTTGGTATTTAAGTTTTGGATTTGAGAAGGCTTTTCAAACTGAACAGGTTTCAGCGAACGAGTGACCGAGCCATACCCGACAGGAAATGAGCTCGATGGCTCATTGAGTTCAGCAAGGATCTGTGAGAACTCTGGATATTCTCCAGCACTGTCTGCAATGAGAAACAGATTTCCACCTTGGTAAAGCCAATCTTTGAATGCCCGCGCCTGCGGTTCCTGCCAGCGTGGAGCATGGTCAAGGACGACCGTGTCTAGCGATTTCAATACGATTGCACTGGAAGGAAATTCATCATCACTGGCGGTAAGCAGTGATCGGCCCTTGCTGGAGGCACCATCCTTGAGGAGTTCGATTTTGAGAGCTCCGTTTCGGCGACGCGGGGAATCGATCTCGAAGCTGTCCCGGCCTCGAGGGAATCGACCCCACTCGAATTTGAATTCCGACAGACTCGGAATGAAAACGTAAAATTGGATCTGCCTTTTGCCGTACGGTTCCAGAAAGAGGTCCTGTTGCCAAAGCGGGACATCAACTCCCTGAAAACCGAGCAGCGGTTTCAGCCAAACGTCTCCCTGCCAGGGTTTTTCAGAATTGTTAAAAACTTCAACCGTCAATAAGTTGTGTTCTTCAATCTCAACTTGATTGTCGAAGTTCCACTTTGGCTTTCCTTCGATTTGCAGTTCAGCTTGGGCAGTGCAGGGGGGATTCAACAGGCACATGACCCCAACCAGCACAAACGCCGACCTTCGTACACATCTCAAAAGTGGAGAGAGGAGCACTTTCTCTGAGATGTGGAATTGAGTGGAAATCATGAATCTGTTCACAGTTTACGCATCAGTAAGTTTTGAATTAATTGGGGCTCTCATACAATACTGGGAGTTGGGAAATCTGTATACCTGTCGGCTTCAGATTCACCCATTTTTGAATTCAGCCGCCCTGGCGCTCACCATGGCGAGTCGCAGAAAGGAAATTCCCCGGAAATCGTCACATCGGACCATTGTCCCAAGCGAGTCAGTCAGGACAATAGTTTAGAACTGGTCTCAAAACTTGCTGTTCACTTCTCTGATACAGAGAATGGTCGCAATTCCATCGGTTTTGAGACTGCTTCGAGTCTCGCAGGGAATTTTTTCTTACCACTCGCCGAAAATGCTTTCAATTGCAACACTCTGTGGACTGATTCTAGTGCGTTGATCGCATATCATTACGACATTCATTCCTCGCCTGTTTGGCGAATCATATTTTATTCGACCTTGTTTTCACTTTATTTGGTTTATTTCGTGCAACTTCGATCAACTGATGTTCAGGGACTCCGGACTGGATTTCATGAGCGGATGGGCTCTTTGTTGAGAGTTCTTCTGTTCTCGGGGGCTTTCCTCATTGGCAGCTTTCTGCTGATTCAGGGGACAGCACTGGCTGCAAATGGAGAGACCGCAGTCGAAATTCAAAACGTGAAAATTGGGATTGATGGATATTTCCATGTCGGCCGCTGGGCACCCATCGAGTTTGATGTTGTTTCCACGGCGACGACGGATCAGACACTCACGCCACAAATTCGTGTCGCTGACCCGGATGGTCATGGTGTGATTTCCCGGTTGAAAGAGTTCAAGAGCGGTGGGACCGTTCATGTTCAGGGGCTCTTTCGCTCCGGAAAACTGTACGCCCCGGTGACGATTGAAATTCTTGATGGCGAAAAGATCATCGCTGAACTGGCAATTCGAGTGGATCGCAACGATGAGGTCCGGTGCCTGAAGCAAAACGCGCATCTGTGGCTTCTCGATGGCGAGCAGCCTGCCTTTCAAGCTGCAGCGGCGAATATGAAAGAGATCCAGTCGGGATCGATTCATGCTGCTCCGTTCGGCGAGTACGCAGCTGGAATCTTCGATCCTCGAGCCCTGGAGCCGGTCAACTTGATTGTGTTGAACGGAGATTCCACTCTCAGCGAATCATCGTCACTTGCGATTCGAGACTGGGTCTATCGTGGCGGTCGACTGGTGATTTGTATCGGTGAGGATGGAGAGGAACTTCGCACTAGTCCCATCTCGTCCTGGTTGCCGGTCCTTCCGCAAGACGAAATTCAAATTCGGAATCTCAGCGGGTTCAATCAATGGGTTCCCGGAAGCAATCCGATGCGAATGCTTGATACGGTCCCTTGTGCCGTTTTTTCTTTAGATGAAGGTCAAACACTGGCTTCGGATTTCGGAAACGCCTTGGCGATACGATCGGCCTGCGGGACAGGTTCAGTGACGATGTTGGGGGTCCGACTGGATCAACGACCGTTTGATAACTGGAGTTCCCGTGCCGAGATGGCAATGGTTCTGGCAGATTTCGAACCGAGTTGGACGGCCAGTGCAACGACGAAAACTTCTGGCATGAACGCAGGGTTAAGTCCGACTGGAATTTCTGATTTTCAAACCCAGTTGATTCAGGCTCTCGATCATTACGATGTCATCAAACGTCCCTCCTATTGGGTCGTCATCGCATGGAGCAGCGTCCTGATTCTGATTATTGGACCGTTGGATTATTTGATCGTTCATCGCATTATCAAACGCCCGCAACTCACTTGGATCACTCTCCCTGTCTGGTTGGGCTGTGTCACGCTCTGGTCGTACAACTCTGCGTTTTTGATCAACAATACAGAACAACAGGCGCGGCAGAT
Source organism: Thalassoglobus polymorphus (assembly GCF_007744255.1). Taxonomy (GTDB): domain Bacteria; phylum Planctomycetota; class Planctomycetia; order Planctomycetales; family Planctomycetaceae; genus Thalassoglobus; species Thalassoglobus polymorphus. The sequence continues at coordinate 553,863 of NZ_CP036267.1, forward strand.
TGAGGTACTTGATGTCGACTTAACGACAAAAACTGCTCGGGGGCGATCCTGGATGAATTTCTACAGCACGCTCACTCGTCGCTATAAAATTGAAGCCGATGTCAAAACGGACTCGACCCTCTTTGAAGATCCTCAAGCTGCAGAGGCTCAAGCAGATTTTTTGAAAACCAGTTGGATCGAGCGTCCCGAGTCGAGCTACCGGGGTATGTATCGAACTGGAGGACTTGAGTCCCGAAAGGCGGCGTACCACCTTTCGTCGGATGATCGAGAGATCGAAGATTTGCCCGTTCGTGTCTGGTCAACAGGCTCCGCCGGGACAGAGTGGGAACTTGAAGTGGACCCGTCTCGATTCGCGCAAACACGCTTGCACGACCCCGGTAGCGGACGGCTGACCGGTTCGTTCACTTACCATGGGTCTGAAGAACTGACCGGATGGTTTGTCGCCTATGGAAACTTCGCCTACTTCCCGCGAACGGAAGGTGGTGAATCTCATCAACCGCTGCGACCGGGGGATCTCTTCGAGCTGAAACATGCTCGATCAAACATGCTCAAGGGCTTGCTCACCGGATTGACGCACTCCTCGATATTTCATAGCGACAATCGAAAACAGCAAACCTCACTCGTGAATCGAGAACTTTATAATTCTCTCTCACGCGATCCTTTTCCGATTCTCAGGACGCTCTCGTTTCATGAGATGACTGGAGGACAGTCTTACACAAAGCTCACAAACGATTCGCTCGATTCGCTCGATCTTTCCGACTCGCTGAAACTCCATCGAGCTGTCCTGTTCGGAAGATTGAAAACTCCCGTCACAAAGTTTGCGCTGAACGATGACGAACTCACTTACGAACAACAAGAATCAGTCATTCGCATTATTATGCCCGTGGAGTTCGAACTGGCAGATCTGAGTGCGCCGCCTGATCCAACGTTGCTGAAGGTAAATTAATCCTTCACGCAGTCCATTCTCATCATGCTCCTCTCTGTTTGACAATACGGTGACCCTGTGATCGAAACGATCAAACTCACAAAACGATATGGCGACTTGATCGCTGCGAATGAAATCTCCATCAAGCTGGATCAGGGGGATGTGTTTGGATTTATCGGACCAAACGGTTCCGGTAAAACGACAACAATGCGGATGATTGCAACGTTGCTGAATCCGGATTACGGAGAGTGCTACGTTTGCGGGAAATCGATCTATACGAACCCGGAAGAAATCCGCCGCCTCGTCGGGTACATGCCCGACTTCTTTGGTGTCTACGACGACATGACGGTCATCGAGTACCTGGAGTTTTTCGCATCAACCTACCGTATCAACGGGCCGGATCGTCGCAAGGTTTGTGAAGAGAAGCTCGAATTGGTTGACATGTCCTTCAAGCGTGATGCGATGGTCAATCAGCTTTCGCGTGGTCAAACTCAACGTATTGGGCTTGCTCGAACCTTGCTGCACGATCCACAGGTGTTGCTGCTCGATGAACCAGCATCCGGTCTGGATCCTCGTGCACGCATTGAGATTCGCAAGCTCTTGCGGCGACTGGGAGAGATGAACAAGACCATTATTGTCTCCAGCCACATCCTTCCCGAACTTGCCGATGTCTGTACTCGAGTGGGGATCATTGAAAAGGGCAACATGCTCGCTGATGATTACGTGGCAGATGTCATGAAGAAAGCTCGTGAAGCGATCTTGCTCGAAGTGAGAGTCACCGAGAATCAGGAAAAGGCTGCGTCGCTTCTTGAGCAGCAAGACGTTGTCCGAAACGTTTCAATGAGGAGTGATACGATCTACGTAACACTCAAGCCCGGCACTGAAGACTACAGCGAGCTTTCCACGGTCCTGTTTGAAAATGGATTTCGAATTATTCAATTCCGGGAAGAGGAAGTGAATCTCGAAACGGCGTTTATGGAATTGACCAAGGGGCTGCAACAATAAGCCTTCGCAGTCAGTCAGGCTCGTTCCCATAGCGTTTTTCGAAATGTTGTTCGGGTTCAGCATCTTGGTCTGCAGGCGTGAATGTGATCTTCATACGCGTAATATGCATCAATCAATCGCGATTCAATCACCTTTCATGAGTGAGAGATCTCAAACATTTCACGATCTGCGAACTTCGTGAGATTCTTCCGTTGCGGGAATGTTGCCTGCACTGGACAATAGGGGAAATTACATTATTGAGACGCGGTCGTGTCAGGAGAACATAAACTGTGGATTTAGACGATTTGAAAGGAACAAGCGGAGAATGGCTTCGAGGGACTGGTCCAGAGTCAGACATTGTCATCTCAAGCAGAATTCGCCTGGCCCGAAATGTCGCTGACTTTCCGTTTCCGACAAGGACGGAAGAGGCAACTCAGCGAGAAATTGAGCATCTTCTGAAAGATCATATCGAGCGTCTCGATTCTGGTCCGGGGCTCTCTTACATCAATATCGAAGATGCGAGCCCGCTGGATCGAACGTTTCTCGTCGAGCGTCAACTCGTCAGCCGCGAGCATTCAGAAGGAACAGGAGCCCGAGGAGCTTGTATCTCACCGAAAGAGACAGTCAGTCTGATGATCAATGAAGAGGATCATCTCCGCATGCAAGTCCTGCGTAGTGGGTACGCTCTCGATCATGCTTGGAGTGAACTCAACGAACTTGATGATCGTCTCGAAGAGCGGGTCTCGTTCGCTTTCAGCGACGAATTCGGCTACCTCACCGCTTGTCCAACAAATGTCGGAACAGGCATGCGAGTGAGCGTCATGTTGCATTTGCCTGCCTTGGTGTTGACCAAAGAGATTCAAAAAGTCTTTCAGGCGATGCACAAGATGAACCTGGCTGTGCGTGGTTTGTATGGTGAAGGCTCGCAAGCGCTGGGAGACTTTTATCAAATCTCGAATCAGGTCACACTGGGCCGCTCCGAGGAACAGATTATCCAGAATGTGAAACGGGTCATCCCGGATATTCTGGCCTATGAACGACGTGCTCGAATCGCATTGGTCAATGCCGATCGTCAGCGATTGCATGATCAGGTCGCCCGCGCCTATGGCGTTCTCAGTAGTGCTCGACAAATCTCTTCTGAGGAAACAATGGAAAAGCTTTCCAGCTTGCGAATGGGGATCACCTTGGGGCTTCTGGACAACTTGGAAATGTCGACTGTCAACGAGTTGTTCATGCACATTCAACCAGCTCATCTGCAAAAGAATCGAGGGGAACTCCTGGAATCTTCCGAGCGGAATGTTGTGCGAGCAGCTTACTTGCGGTCACGCTTGGCTGATCCTCCACAAAATTGACATCCCTGCTGACTTTGAGAACTTTGCATCTTCGTCGTACTCCTCGGTGAGCGATTGCATATAATTTCGTCGAGTGTTGATCGAAGAAGCCGTTCTTTCTTTAGACAGAAGTTATTTCGTCATGAATACCCTTGGACACGCAGCAACCACTAATAATCTGGATGAGATTCTAACCCGCCTCAAGGAGGGGGGAATGGTGATTGTTGTCGATGCGCAAGAGAGAGAGAACGAAGGGGACCTTCTGTGTGCGGCAGAGTTTATGACACCCGAAAAAGTCGACTTCATGATGCGACGAGCTGCGGGGGTTCTTTGTGCTCCACTTACCCAAGAGGTCGCAGAACGCTTACATCTCTCCCCCATCGTCGATCGAGACGCCAACACCTCAGCTCACCAAACTCCCTTTTTGATGCTGGTCGATCATCGCGATGCAGGAACCGGCGTCAGTGCCGAGAATCGCTCTCGGACGCTCAAAGCCTTGGCTGATCCCGAATCGAAAAAGAACGACTTCGTTAAACCGGGACATGTGAGCCCATTGCTGGCTCGCGAAGGAGGAGTCTTGCGTCGTGCAGGACATACCGAGGCAGCGATCGATCTCCTTAAACTCGCCGGTCTGACGCCTGTCGGCTGCATTATCGAAATTTGCAGCCAGCGTGGGTACGGAATGGCTGAACTCGACGAGCTCGAAGAACTCTCGGCTGAGCACGACATTCCGATCATTACGATTGCTGACATCATTCAGCATCGACGGATTCGCGAAAATCTGGTGACCCGAGAAGTTGAAGTCAACATTCCGACAGAAGAGTACGGCACTCCGAAGTTCATTGCTTACAAAGTCGAGCACGAAGATCAGGAACCGATAGCAATTGTCTGGGGGGATTTAGCTTCGTCTCCCGCTCCGTTGGTCCGCATGCATTCCTCATGTTTCACGGGAGACATTCTCGGATCATTGCGTTGTGATTGCGGTGACCAACTACATATCGCGATGCAAATGATTGTCAACGAGGGTTGTGGAGCGGTGGTTTATCTTCCTCAGGAAGGACGCGGAATCGGACTGACGGCAAAGCTGAAAGCGTACGAACTTCAAGATCAGGGGCTTGACACGGTCGAGGCGAATCACAAATTGGGCTTCAAATCAGACCTGCGCGATTACATGGTCGGCTTGCAAATTCTCAAAGATTTGGGTCTACGGGAAATCCGCATCCTGACGAACAACCCCAAAAAAACAGAAGCCTTCGAAAACTGGGTCGACCTGAAAGTTGTCGAGCAGGTTCCACTGGTTGCTCCTCCTGAAGAGCAACGAGCCAAATACTTGGAAGCCAAACGAGAAAAAATGGGCCACCTACTCCCACCGTTGAGTTCCATTAAGGCGAAGTCTGAAGCTAAAGAGTAACTCAAAAGTAGCAGGCCTGTACGACAGATTATTTCACGTCGCCACAAGCCGGCCACCAATCCCTTCGCTGATACCGTGCGTGAGATGCCATGTGCTGCAATAGGATGTAATCCTGGGTGGTTCAAGGACATTCTTGTGGCGATGGATGATTCGAAATTGCATCATTCGGGGTTTGGTGTTTGTTTTTTCAGGTGATCCGCCCGGGATGGTTAAAAGCCGTAGCGATATGGCTTTCGGGAGAAATTTGGAGCCCTGCAGGAAGGCGTTTTTTGTTAACACCGATTGCCTGTCATGATAATATTCTGTGAATTTGACTGGATTCGTCTTGTTGAAAAAATGTGCAGTGCCGATAATATGTATCGAGGGTTTCATCTCTAAAACCCTTTTTGGCGGAAACTTGTTTCACAGCGTATGATGGCACCATTCTTTAAACATTGGCTGCACTGCTTAGCTCTACTGCTGTTATTGGCGGGTGGGCTTCCTGCGAACGCGCTTCTTGCCAGCCTTTCTCAACTCCCGGTTCGAACCGGTGGAACGACTGAGGAAGAGACTCGACATGTTGAAACTGCCGAGCATATTGTTCGTCGAGTTGAAACGCGTCGCCAAAACCGCTTTGCCGGGAGGATCGAGTCTGATCCCTGTTTGAGGAACACACGGTACTCCGCAAAGCAGACGCAAATTCAATATTTCCGAGGCCACCGTCTGGCCAATGGTCTTTGCGCACCAATGCTGACTTAGCATCAATTCCGTCGCCAGCGTCAACGTTTCACGTTGCGCAATCGAACTCTATGGAATTGTTTACTCAACACATGCTAAGTCTTAGACTCAAGGTGCGTTATGCAAAAATTAATGACGGGAATCCACCAGTTTCAGGACAACATCTTCTGTAATCAAGAAGAGTTGTTCACTCGCTTGTCACGTGGTCAACAGCCGCTTGCTCTCTTCATCACCTGCTCAGATTCAAGAATTTGTCCGAATCTTCTTACTCAAACCGAACCGGGCGAACTCTTTATCTTACGTACGGCTGGAAACGTTGTTCCTCCGTATGGTGCAGTTCGAGGAGGAGAGGCGGCGACGATTGAATATGCTGTTTCTGTTCTCAAGGTTCGAGACATTGTCGTCTGTGGACACTCACATTGTGGGGTGATGCAGGCGTTGCTGAATCCAGAAGGGAAGGGGAAACTTCCAGCTGTGGATGAGCTTCTCATGCATGTGGAGTCGACGAAGCGGATCCTCGAAGAGAATTACGCTTCGGTCGAAGATCCTCAGAAACGATTGACTCTTGCTATCGAAGAGAATGTTCTTGTTCAGTTGGAGAATTTAAGAACTCATCCTTCTGTAGTTGCGGCTCTTTCCAGGAAAGAACTGAACCTGCATGGTTGGGTTTATAAATTCGAAACTGGGAAGGTTTTTGGGTTCTCGCATAGCACCGGTCAGTTTGTGACAGTCGACCAGGCTGAAGGTCGGTCTCCACAAGAGCATCGTCAGCCTGTTGCCTCCTAGAGCACTACCGTGCTTTTTTGCCCGTGAAGAAGCTGTTCTCTCTGAGGAACTTCTGGACTTCACGAGGCCGATTTGGCACGCCAATTCGAAGACTGCTCTAGAGCGCTTTCGTGCTTGTGGTGTTCGTGAAGAAGCTGTTCTCGCAGGAGAAACGGTGGACTTTACGAGACAGATTTCACACACCAGCTCGAAATCGGCTCTGGGCTTTGATGAATAGATTTTGTGTTGCATGCCAAGGCATCTCGCAATGGGCGAGTAATCAAGCAGCTTGCTCAGCGGCGTCTTGAATTGCGACCAAAATCCGAGTGTTCTCTTCTCGACCTCAAACTGAATCTATAGGAATAATCCGCATGTCGACTTCTCAAAATTCGAATGACCAACCCGAAGAAACCAGGTCGAACTGGAGGAGTGATCTTCCTGCCTCGATTGTGGTATTTCTTGTCGCTCTTCCCCTGTGTATGGGAATCGCGATTGCCTCTGGAGTCCCTGTTAGTGCAGGTCTTGCTACAGGAATTATTGCCGGAATTGTAGTGGGCAGCCTGAGTGGCTGTGCACTACAGGTCAGTGGTCCTGCGGCTGGCTTGACTGTGATTGTGTATGAAGTTGTCACTCGCCATGGCTTGGAAATGTTAGGCCTGGTTGTGCTGCTTGGTGGTATCTTCCAGTTAGCAGCTGCCACTCTTCATTTAGGGCAATGGTTCCGTGCTGTCTCACCTGCTGTTGTGAATGGAATGTTAGCGGGGATCGGAGTCATCATCTTTGCGAGCCAGTTTCACGTCATGCTTGATGATAAGCCGAAGGAATCCGCCTTGGAAAATCTGGCAACGATTCCTGATGCGATTACCAAAGCCTGGAAGGCTCCATCGTTTACCGAGAAAGACCGGAGACACGTGCAGCGAGAGTCTTTGATGCAACTCGCTGAATTGCACCGTCAACAAGAAGTGATTCATGAAAAATTGACTGAGCGGTTGCCGAATCATAAAGAAACTGTTGTCGCCCCCGGTTCGGTGCAAGTCGACGATCTTATTGAACGACAGGAATCTCTGATTGCAAAGACACAGGTTTTTGTGCAAGAGAGTCTGACGTTTTTCGAAGAGTATCCTGAGCGGGAATCCAAACTCTTGGCCGCCGAGGATCGTGCGATTCAAGCGATGTCGGTCAGTCTGGATTTCCTTCGATCAGACGATCCTTCTCAAGCTCTGAAAGTTGAAAAAGAGGCTTCGAGTGCAATCTTGGCGATCGAAGGAGTTTATAAAAATCATGAGATGGCAGCGGGTATCGGTATCCTGACGATACTGACTCTCGTTTTGTGGGCGACATTTTCCTTTGGCAAACTAAAAATCATCCCCGGACCTTTGCTCGCGATTCTGGTGGGAACGTCGCTCGCAGCCTTTTTAGAGCTTCCCGTTTTATACGTGGAGATTCCGGACTCCATTTCTGAAGAGCTGCACATCCTTAGTTGGGCGACGCTTCAAGACGCTCCCTGGGGAGGTGTCATTCTTTCCGCCATTGTCTTAGCGATTGTCGCCAGTGCTGAAACCTTATTGAGTGCAACCGCTGTTGACCAAATGCACAACGGGCCGCGAACACGGTACGACAAAGAACTCTTTTCTCAAGGGGTCGGCAATATGGTCGCTGGATTTGTCGGAGGCCTTCCCATGACGGGAGTCATTGTTCGGAGTAGTGCAAACGTGCATGCAGGTGCGAAGACAAGAATGTCGGCAATCTTACATGGAGTTTGGCTTCTGGTATTCGTAGTGTTCTTGGGGACCATTCTCCGCATGATTCCGACTTCGGCGCTGGCAGCGATTTTAGTTTACATCGGTTATAAACTTTGTGACTGGAAAAAAGTGCAGGCGTTAATGCAGTATGGATGGGGGGAAGTTGCTGTTTACCTTGTGACAGTAATCGTGATTGTCGTTGAAGATCTCTTGATTGGGGTGGCAGTGGGGCTGGGGCTTTCCATGTTGAAGTTGATGTTCTCTGTCGGCAAGTTGAACATCACGATGACTCAGCTTCCAAACAAAAAGGTCGATCTCAAACTCTCAGGTGCTTCGACATTCCTGAAGATTCCTTCTCTTGCAAATCAGCTGGAACTCATTCCGCCTGGAACAGAAGTGAATGTTGATATTTCCGAATTGAATTATATTGATCATGCCTGCGTTTCGTTGCTAACCACCTGGGGGAATCAGCATACTCAAACAGGCGGAACCGTGAATGTTGATTGGGAAGCTCTGAAGTTGTTTGCTCGAAACGGAGTTCAAGAATCTCAGGCACCGGTCCCTGTTTCTGCTTCCGTGGACAGACAAGTCGAGATTGCAGACCCAGCATTCAACTAAAGCATATTTGATGTCGGTCTTCAGTGCTCCATTTATAGCCTCCGGGTGAGTCATCCGGGGGCTATATCACTTCTTGAACTGCCGTTTCGGGAAGCATTAAGAGTGAACCGACGAAAAAGCAGATCGCACCGAGTAAAGTACAGAAAACTGAAACGGTCGTTGCTAAAGGATTGGGAGTCTCGGAAAAGAGTGGGGCGAACAGGGCAGAGATCATAAACCCGATGCAACCAAGCAGGTTGATAAACACGATCCACCAAGAAAGATTGGCGTGCGGCCACGACCATAAACTGTGGCCCGCTTCGATAAATGCTAAATATCCTGATGCCAAAAAGAGGATGGAACCGATCACGTTCGGAATCCAGACCCACAGATCGATCTGAACCCACGTCAGGCTGGAAGACATCGCATTGAAGGTGTTGATGTTGAACAGCAGGGTTCCAATAAACTGCAAAGCACAACTCACCCAGCCGATTTCATCCGGTCTCCAGCCAATGAGCCGGATGCGGTGTTCTGTTTTCGTAGTGTCTTCGGAAGTTGGCAGCGGGGCGGCATTCGCTGCCTGATAAAGTTGCAGCCAGGCTGCGATTGAAAATGGAATCGAACCGGCAAAGAAAATGCGATTAATGCCTGCTTCAGAGATGGCGATTTCAGCAGCTAAGCTGGGGAAGAGTATCAGCGTGCTCGCCATTCCAAAACAACTCGCTCCCACAGCGAAGATGACCCCGATCCACCAATTCAAATGAGATGGCAACCATAAGCACCGGAGCAGCAATTTTAACGTTGCTTCCGCTTTGGATCGCTCTGGGTTCGCCAAGCGTTTGCGATGGTGTCGAGACAGCCAGACCCTTGCCGGTTTGCCCGGATGGGTGAGTATCCCGCGCGTAATAAAGGGGCCGATCCCAACGGTTTCGACAAGCCTGGAATGGTGGATGGGACTCACTTCTCAGATCGTATTGTGAGAGGATAAATTATTGCGAGGGAATGCCGTTATGGGCAGTTGGACTATGCTCGTCGTCGCAACTTCTGCGTTGCTTGATCTGTTTTAATGGTGAAATCCGCTATTGTGTTCTTCTGCAATATGTTTCGGTTCAGGGTGAAGTTGAAAGTGTTCTATGGCAGCTTGGATATCCTTGATGAGTAGCGACGCCAAGTCGCGGCTGACGCCATGCCTGACAAGAATACGCTGAATCACGACACTTTCTTGATTGGCGGGAAGTGAGTATGCTGGAACCTGCCATCCACGGGCATTCAGGCGTTCAGCTAACCCATACAGTGTAAAGCCAGGGTCGGTCCCTTCTTTTAATTTCCAGCAGAGGGCCGGGATGCCAACTGAACGGTCACCATCGTAAATCATTTCAAAGAGGTCGAATTTCTTAAGCTCACTTGCGAGGTACTCAGCCGTGTCGTAGCAGGCAGAGTGAACCTTCTTGTAGCCATCCATCCCAAGTCTCAGAAAGTTGTAATACTGACAGACGACCTGTCCGCCAGGACGCGAGAAGTTCAAGGCGATGTCACGCATGTTGCCTCCCAGGTAGTTCACCCAGAAGACGAGATCCTCGGGAAGGTCCTCCATTTCTCGCCATACAACCCAGCCCACACCAAGCGGCGAGAGACCAAACTTATGTCCCGAAGTATTGATTGATTTGACTCGGGGGATTGTGAAATCCCACTCGAGTTGTGGAGCACAAAACGGAGCGATAAATCCGCCGCTCGCTCCATCAACATGAATCGGAATGTCGAGCCCTTTGTCGGCTTGAAGTTGGTCGAGTGCTTCAGCCACTGCTTTGACCGGTTCATACTGACATGTGAATGTCACTCCCATCGTAGGGACGACACCGATCGTGTTTTCATCGCAGCGGCTTAAAACTTCCTCGGGCGTCATGAGTTGGCGTCCCGCTTCCATAGGAATTTCGCGATGTTCGATATCCCAGTAACGCGTAAATTTGTGCCAGCAGATTTGAACGGGGCCGGTGATTAAATTTGGTTTGTCAGTCGACTTCCCTGCAGCTTTACGTTTCGCTTCCCAACGTCGCTTCATCGCCAAGCCGCCCAGCATCGCTGCCTCACTTGAACCGACAGTCGAGGTTCCAACGGTCGAATCACCCGCAGGAGAGTTCCACAGATGAGCGAGCATGTGGACGCAGCGTTCTTCAATCTCAGCTGTTTGCGGGTATTCATCTTTGTCGACCATATTCTTGCCGATGCAATCGGTCATGAGCTGCTCGATTTCAGGTTCCACCCATGTCTGGCAAAATGTCGCCAGATTCTGTCGAGAGTTTCCATCCAGCATCAGCTCATCCCGCACCGCAGCGTAGGCATGTCGCGGATCATGTTCAGTCTCCGGGATTCGTGACTTCGGTAAACTGACAGACAAATCATTTGACGCATATAAGTCGTCATTGGTGCTTTGCTTACCGTTCTTCTGATCAGATGACATAGCGTTCAGTCCTTGGAAATTCTTGGTGTCACTCAGCGAAATTCAAGCTCAGGCTGCTGTCGAGTTACGATACTCAATGACTCCGCTGACCGTAAGAGCCGATCCAGAAAATGCCGGGCGCTAGAGGACTTTCGTATTTTTGAGTCCGTGCAACCTGTTCTTTAAGTGATAAATCGCCCATCTCCACGAGACCGCACACATCCATTTTTGCGACGGAGCGGAAGGAGAGTGTGGCTGGAGACAATCTGCATTCTTTGATTTTCGAATTCCGGAAGGGGCGCAAGCAGGTTGCCCCAGAGAGTTGGGTTTTCGATTATCTGGGGATAGATAGCTGAAAACGCACAAGCCAGAGATGAACATCCAAACCAGGGACTGTAGGGTCCGCTGTGCGAACCAGATTGAGGCTGGTGTGTTTTGTTTGAGGGCGAATTTCGAGTTATACTATGGTTGGAGTGAACTGTAAATCAATGGGCCTTACTGCATCCAACGGTCAACGTATTCGGTCCGCATAGCAGACCCTACTTTCGCTGAAACGTTTTTTGATGAGAAGAAAGCTAAAATACTTTTCCGTGACGGAGATTTTGTAAGAGCAGTAAATTTAGCAGACGAGATGCAGCATGCTCAAGATTTCGCAAACGGCCTTAGAGCAAAGGATGTGATAGCAGCCATGCAAAAAGAAGGATTCGATATAACAACTCGGAGAGGGTTCAAGAAAGCGAACTATTGGTGGCATAGACGTGTGTTTACAAGAGCTATTAAAAATATACATGATAAATCTCCAGGTTTTAAGAACCTAGAAGAGTATGTTGATGACATATACAATGCTTACAAAAGGGCAGGTGGAGATCTGTCTCTTGATGAGATTTACAACGGGAAATTCGAAGGTTTTTTCTAAGGGACGCGGATATGTTTGTATGCGTACTGACCTGTGATTCATGTGGCTACGAAAGTGAACCCTTCAATGAAGGGTATTCTTTGACCTCAGATTCATATACAATAATAATTAAAAATTTAACAACAGGATCTGCTAGGATTGTAAAGCTAAAGGATTGCGAAATACCAAGTGCAATGGAATCAGATGTCGACATTGAATCCATAGTTTTAAAAGACAACGAAGAAGTTATCCGGACACAGTTTGGAGTGGGTGAATTGATCTCTGCGAATTGCCCAAATTGCCAATCGTCTGTGTTAAACAAAAATATTATTGGGATGGATTAATAAAACGAAGCAAGGTAGGTCAGGCTGTGGCAGGGTGGGCGGGGTGGCCCGCAACGCCGTTAACCCTTTTTTGATTGCTTGATATTTTGGGCGGTTTGGATTTGTTCGGGGGTGGCTTTGTTGATCTTTGGTTTGCCGGCGGGGCGTTCCTGTTTCTTTCGGGGGTAGTCGCGACTTGATTTGTCCTGACGTTGATACTCATCCAGTAGTGCCTTGCGGAGCAGGTGATGCAGGCGATCCTTTTTCTGCTGGGGGTGTAAATAGTCGCTGGCGATCCTGCGAAATGCTCTCAACGATTGGGCGATGCTCAAGCGTTCTAATGGGATGCTTTGCGAAACCAGTTCATGCGATGCGTACAGACCAATCGACCACAGCCCAACTAACGACCACTGGAGTTCAACCTGTGCATTCGCAGCAGCGTGGCTGCGGAGCTTGCGACGTCCGAACGTTTGCTTGAGGTGTCGAAAGAAGACTTCCACACCCCAGCGAGCACGATACAGGTCGGCGATTTGTTTCTCGCTCAACCTGCTTTGATTCGTGACACTCGTAATGAGGTAAACCGGATGACGCGTGCTTTGCACAACAACCAAACGGAACACCAATGGCGGTTGCTGCTTGCGTGCAGCTTTGTCAGTCCAGACGTAGACAATGCCGTTCGATTCACGAACAAAGCCCAACTTCTTGAGCAACTTCACATTCGCTCCGACGCGCACCAGGAGCTGCGAACCATGATCCAGAACAGGGACTGTAGGGTCCGCTGTGCGGACCAGATTGAGGCTGGTGTATTTCGTTGAGGGCGAATTTCGAGTTATACTATGGTTGGAGTGAACTGTAAATCAGTGGGCCTTACTGCATCCAACGGTCAACGTATTCGGTCCGCATGGCAGACCCTACTTTCGCTGTTCTTTAAGTGATAAATCGCCCATCCCCACGAGACCGCACACATGCATTTTTGCGACGGAGCGGAAGGAGGGTGTGGCTGGAGACAATCTGCGTTCTTTGATTTTCGAATTCTGGAAGGGGCGTAAGTGGGCGTTTATTCAAACCAGCCTTTTCGCCAGAGGTATCCGCCAGTCAGGGCTGCTGTTCCGAGCATTGCACCAATCACGACCAGGTAACCGAGTGGCTTGCCCATCGCTGGCATGTCGTTGAAATTCATTCCGTAGATTCCGGAGATCAATGACAATGGCATCAAGACAGCTGAGAGAATCGTTAGAAATCGGAGTCGATTGTCGACTCGTCGCTGCAAGACCAATTCGTAATCGCGAGCCAGGCTGACGACTCTTGATTCTGCTCCGTCGATTATCTGCCCGGAGAGCTGAGTCAGTTTCAGCATGTCATGGTAGAAGTGAGATTGTTCACTGACTCGAAATGCTTCAGATTCCACGGTTTGCAGTATGCCTGCACAGTAGGTGTGGTCATCATGAACTGCAGAATAATGGCTGACTTTTCTTCGCAGAGTTGCAATCTCTTTTGGATCAAGATTATCAGGATGTTCGTGGCAGGCTTGGTCAAGCAGTTCTGCTTCTGAGCGGACTTCGAGAGCTGCACCGACGGTCCCTTTTCCGATCGCCATCAAAAGGTAAAACAAAAGTGCTGAGGAGGTCTTGGCGTAGAGAGGAGTATCGAAGGAGAGGTCGCGGATGATCTGTTCGATCGAATGCGAATCGTTACGGTGAATTGTGATGATTGTCGTGTTCAAGCAGAGGATCGAGATATAAGGTTTCAAGGCTTGGTCCCAGCCCAAGTGCGTGGGGAGCTCGAGATAGAGAGCTGCCTGGGTCGAGACCACTCGGTCTGCACGATGCGGCTGCAGACAGGCAGCTTGAACTGCCGGATTCAAATTCAGTGGTGCGAGTAAGTCACGCAGTTCTTCATTTGTCGCATCCTGGATATCAATCCAGCGATTGACTTCATCCTCTTGCCAGGCTGCCGAGAGTGCAGTTTCATTTAAAGGATCTAAAGTTGAGTTCTCGCTGATCCCAAAGACTTGCATTTTCATATCGCCCGACTTTCCCTTCGCGGTGGCAGAGACAGCAACGAAGTGGATGTCCCTGATTGTGATAAATTTTTCATGCCACGACTGCGTCAGCCAAGCGGAGCGGACTGGTCGCTTTTACTGTTGATGGGCATCCGAGAATTGTAGAACGTTGCAACTGGACTCGCACGCCTTGCAGAGACCGTGGCACGCAATCCGCTCTTAAAAAAGATACTCTGCCATTCTACGGCACTTCAGCTTGATGCCCACTTGAAGTCGGGTGTCATGTCAGACTCAGTGCATTGCATCGGGCAGATTCGTGTAGGGTTGTCCACTCATTCAGAGAGGTAGCCCGGGACAGTGATTCGGGGGGAGGGGGTTTTCTAATCGATGCAGGACCACCTTCGCTGGATTCGCCCTGAGATTTCTTCAGGTGGCTGAGTCGGTCTTGCTCGCATTCGAAGGCGGTCATAGTTAAATTTGGACCGCACCGGTTCAGGTTGAGGGGGTTGCCTTTGCCTTGGATCTCATCCTGTTTGTAGTGCTGATTGAGTTAGATCAAGATGTCGCCGTTTTCCAATGATGCTCCGTTACAGCGTGTGGGGACAATTGAGACTCACACTGGGGGAGAGCCGACGCGGGTGGTGATCTCGGGAGGGCCAGATTTGGGGACGGGGTCGCTGGCGGAGCAGACCGAGCGGTTCCGTGATCAGTTCGACGAATTCCGCTCTGCTGTTGTGAACGAGCCTCGCGGGTCGGACGTCATGGTGGGGGCTTTGTTGCGTCCGCCGGTCGAGGAAAACTCCGTCGCTGGAGTCATCTTCTTTAATAATGTTGGTCCGTTACAAATGTGTGGGCATGGGACCATTGGCGTGGCGGTCGCACTGGCATCTCTCAACCGTGTTCAGCTGGGGCGCCATCAGCTCGACACACCTGTCGGGCCTGTTTCCTTTGAATTACATGACGCCAATCGGGTCACAATTCAAAACGTCCCTGCGTATCGGTATCGAAGCGATGTTGAAGTGCATGTGGACGGACTGGGGCAAATTCGCGGAGAGATCGCCTGGGGGGGCAACTGGTTTTTTCTCGTGAATGATCATGGGCAAGACTTGAATATCAACAATGTCGAAAAATTGACTAAGATCACCTGGGCGATTCGACAAGCACTGACAGCAAACGGAATTACAGGCGAGGACGGAAAAGAGATCGACCATGTTGAACTTTTCGGCCCACCTGTTGATCCGCAAAATGACAGCCGCAACTTTGTACTCTGCCCCGGGAAAGCGTATGACCGTTCTCCGTGCGGGACAGGGACGAGTGCCAAGCTGGCCTGTTTGTATGCCGATGGAAAGCTGGCTGCGGGAGAGGTTTTCCGTCAAGAGAGCATCATCGGTAGCCTGTTTGAAGGATCGGTCCAGGAGGAAAACGGGAAGGTGATTCCCAGCATCACCGGAACAGCTTACGTCAACGCAGAAACAACACTCATTCTGGATCTCAACGATCCATTTCGTTTTGGAATTCGCTCGTGAATGATACTTCTCAATCATCGACACCCCCGTCAGTTTCCCAGCCAACTTCTTCATCCAATGTCGTCATCGTTGGCGGTGGTGTGATTGGGGCTGCATGTGCCTATTATCTACAAAAGACCGGCGCCACCGTCACGGTGATCGACCGTGGAGAGTTTGGGCAAGCCTGCTCGCATGGGAATTGTGGATACATTTCTCCGAGTCATATTTTGCCACTCTGCAAACCGGGAGCCGTTTCTTCCACGATGAAGATCATGTTTAAGAAGAACTCTCCTTTTAAGGTGAGAGCTCGCTTCGACATGAAGTTATGGGGTTGGATGTTACGGTTTGCACGCAACTGTAACCATGAAAGCATGCTGAAATCAGGTCGAGCCCGGCAAGCGCTTTTGGACTCATCGCGTGAGCTGTATCTTTCGTTGATGACCTCTGGAGAGCTGGCTGATTGTGAGTTGCATACCGATGGATTGATTTTTGTGCATGACGACGAACATCACTTCCACGAGTATGAAAAAACTGACAAGCTCTTGAGAGAGGAATTCGGGCTCGCTGCCAAGCCGTACGATGGAAAGGCTCTGGAGGCTCTTGAACCGTCGCTGAAGCCGGGTGTTGGTGGTGGGTGGTTATATGAATGCGACTCTCATGTCCGTCCTGACAAAGTGATGTCTGCCTGGAAGCAGCGACTTCTCGCGAACTCGGTGAACATTGTCGAGCACTGCGAATTTCAGTCTCTGACAACCCGCGATGGAAACGTTTCACAAATTGAGACCTCAACCGGTTCTGTGAAAGCGGATCAGGTTGTGTTTGCAACCGGAGCGTGGTCGCCACAACTCGCGAAGCATTTGAAGGCAACGATTCCGATTCAGCCGGGGAAAGGGTATTCCATGACGATGCCGCGACCCAAAATCTGTCCGAAGTATCCGATGATTTTCGAACAGCATCGTGTTGCCATCACACCGATGGATACGGGGTATCGAATCGGTTCGACAATGGAATTCGCTGGGTACGATTCATCGATTAATGAAACCCGGCTGGAGATCTTAACGGATGGAGCGAAACACTATTTGAAAGAACCGCTGGCAGAACCGATTCAGGAGAAATGGTGCGGCTGGCGACCGATGAGCGCTGACGGAGCGCCGATCATTGGAAAGCTTCCACAGTTTAAAAATGCCTGGTTGGCAGCGGGGCACAGCATGCTCGGGCTGTCGATGGGAGCCGGAACTGGCAAGCTGGTGGCGGAATTAATGACCGATCAAACTCCACATATCGACCCGCACCCATACCGAGTCGAACGGTTTTAGTGTGGTGCAGAAAAGCGGCTGAGAACGCGAATTCCAATTCAAAAAATGCCATAAGATCATGAATAATCCAGCCCGAAAAAGCTCTGAACACGTACGAACCGTCGCTGTCATTGATGTCGGAACAACTTCCGTAAGAATGGCGATCGCGGAGATCTTTCCCGACGGAGATGTGCGGTTGCTCGAATCGCTCTCGCAAGCGGTCACGTTGGGAAAGGATACGTTCACAAGAGGTGAAATCGCCCGGAACACCATCGAAGAATGCGTCGCTGCGCTGAAGGCATATCGCCGAAAACTGAATGAATATCAGATCACTCGAGCGGAGGATATTCGAGTTGTCGCAACGAGTGCGGTTCGTGAAGCGACCAACCGCATCATGTTCGCCGATCGCATGTTTGTCGCGACCGGTCTTTCAGTCGAAACTCTCGATGCGGCTGAGGTTCACCGAATCACGTTTCGTGGTGTCCAGCCGATGCTCAAGGGGCAGGTCGACTTATTTCAATCGCAATCGTTTGTCACTGAAGTTGGAGGAGGGAGCACAGAACTGCTTCTCCTGAAGCAGGGAGATGTCGCCTATTCTCATGGGTTCCGTCTGGGGTCGTTGCGACTTTTGGAGTCGTTGTCGAAGTATCACTTTCCACGTGAAAAACGACGGCAGATTATGCAGACCGAAATACTTAGCCAACTCGAACCGCTCACCGAACTCGTTGAGTCCGATAATCCCACCAGCATGGTGGCGATGGGAGGGGACATCCGGTTCGCTGTCGCTCAGCTTTTGAAAACCACCGTTGGAGATGATGAACTTGTTGAGCTTCCTGTTTCCCAGCTCGCCACGTTCACAGACCAAATCCTCTCGATGAGTGATGAGGCGTTGGTCTCCAAGTATCAGTTGACATTTCCGGAGGCTGAAACACTCGGCTCGGCATTGCTGATTAACCTCACGATGGCACAACTTCTCGGCGTAGATCAAATCCTCGTGTCGAGCGTCAATTTGCGAGACGGCCTTCTCAACGACATGTCCAAGGGCCCGGAATGGAGCGAAGATTTTCAGCAACAGATCATCCGTTCGGCTTGGGAACTGGCAAAGAAATATGACGTCGACGACGATCACGCTCACTGTGTCGGAGACCTTGCTCGCCAATTGTTCCGTCAACTTCAAGCCGAGCACGATCTCGACAGTCGTTATGAATTGCTTTTGTATGTGGCTGCCCTGCTTCACGAAACAGGAGCGTACATCAACACATCGAGTATCCACAAACATTCTATGTACTTGATCATGAATAGCAGTCTCTTTGGATTAACCTCTGAAGACTTGACTCTAGTCTCGCTGGTGGCCCGTTATCATCGCAGGGCGCTGCCCAGATCGAGCCATCAGCAATATGCCTCTATGGACCGTTATCGCCGCGTCGCCATTTCCAAGCTCGCTGCGATCTTACGATTAGCCATTGCGATGGATGCTTCGCGCACACAAAGAGTCAAAGAGATCGAATGCACACGAACTCGGAACCGACTGGTGATTAGCGTCCCCAACATCGACGATTTGTCGGTCGAGCAAATTGCGATGCGCAGAAACCGGCAATTCTTTGAGTCTATTTTCGGGCTGGATGTACTGCTGCGAACTCAGGTAAAAGAGCTGAAAATCGAGCCAAGTGCGCAATTGTAGACGCTCATTCGACTCACTCTTTACGAATTCAACCAACTGAACGCCGGGCTGCTGTATAAGATGCAGAGTAAGAGACTCGTCCCGTCGAACATCGAGCGACATCTATGAAAATTACATTTCTTGGAGCGGCTGGTGAAGTCACCGGAAGCCAGCATCTGATCGAGACGAGCCATCGTCGCATCCTGCTTGATTGTGGCTTCTTTCAGGGCAGGCGAGCAGAATCCCGCAAGAAAAACGAAACGTTCCATTGCGACCCAAAGAACCTCGATGCTGTGGTGCTCTCCCATGCTCATATCGACCATTGTGGAAATCTGCCACAGTTATACAGCAAAGGCTTTCGTGGACCGGTTTTCTGTACCGATGCGACGGCCGACATCGCTGAAATCATGCTGATGGATTCAGCAAAGATCCAGCGTGAAGATGCGAAGTATCTGTCACGAAAACTCGAAGGCGATCATCCTCCCATTGAGCCACTCTACACTGAGAAGGACGTGAAAGGGCTCGTGTCGAATTTTGAGCCATGCCCATTTTCAGAGTGGCAGCAATTGTGTGACAACGACGAAGTTCGATTGAGATTCCACCGCGCGGGGCACGTCTTGGGATCTGCAATTGTTGAGTTGGAACTGAAAGACGGAACAGAGCACAAACGCGTCGTCTTTTCGGGAGACCTGGGACGTCGCGGAATGCCGCTGCTGCGTGATCCGGATACCGTCGAAGGGGCAGACGTCCTGATCTGTGAATCGACGTACGGAAGTCGCGTTCACCCACCACCGCAGGACATCAAATCGCACCTTAAGAAAATCATTGGTGAATGTTTCGTTAAAGGAGGACGTGTCATTATTCCGGCCTTCAGCTTCGGACGGACTCAGCAAATCGTCTATTACCTGAACGAACTGACGAACAGTGGAGAGCTGAATTGCTTGCCAATGTTTCTCGACAGTCCGTTAGCCAGCCGTCTCACAAACGTTTTCCGTCGTTACAATCACACACTCGACGCCGATGTTCAGGAGACACTCAAGTCCGATGACGATCCGTTTGGATTTGAATGCTTAACTGAAATTGAAAACCAGCAACAGAGTATCGAGCTCAATAAGCGACGAGGGACATTTGTTGTGATCGCTGCCAGTGGAATGTGCGAGAACGGGCGTGTCGTCCACCATCTGAAGCAAGCACTTCCCCAAGAGAAGAACACTGTCGTTCTCATGGGCTATCAGGCCCCGCATACAACCGGTCGGGAAATCGCAGAGCGAAGGGAGCATGTCCGCATCTTTGGACGTGACGTTCCTGTCAGGGCGAATGTCGTGCAACTGGAAGGTCTCTCCGCACATGCCGACATTGTCGATTTCAAGTGGTGGTTTGAAGAATCAACCAAGCGGGGGCACTTTGGAAAGGTCTTTTTGGTCCATGGAGAGCCAGACTCTGCTCAAGCATTGGCGACCACGATTCGCGACTACTGCGATGAAGACCCAATCATTCCGGCCTTTGGAGAGTCGTTCGAGATTTGAACCGGTTTGCTGAGCAACCGGAGTCGCTGACCGGGAAGAACCGGCAGGTGAGAATCAACAGTGGAAAAGAAGTTCACTGGAAATCAAAAAAGAGGCGCAGCCCGGATTCGAACCGGGGAATAACGGATTTGCAATCCGTCGCCTTAGGCCACTTGGCTACTGCGCCTTCTTGAATTCTGCTTCACTCATTGAACCCCACTAATCAGAGCTGGCGACTTTGAACTCAGTGAGGCTGTGTAATATTTGATCGGACAGGGAAAAGCGGAACCTTCGACATATTTCCTGTTTTTCCGCAGGAATTCATGACATCAACATTGGTTGAAATCAGTAAGGCCTACCTGACCCGCAAACTTCCCCTTGGGTGAGTAAGTTAACGATCATTTCCTGGAGCGTCAAACCTGTTCTCAAGTTCGCGACAGAGTACGATTTTTCTTTCTCAAACAACTGAAATGTCCAGTGAAACTTACGCTAAAGAGGCCACAACAGAAGACAAAACCAGGTCTCGTCACTAGCATAGAGGATGAAGTCAATGATGAACGCAATACATGTTTTCGCATCAGTATCTACGAGTGCGAATTCTGAACGTCTTTTGGGTAGGGATTGAGAAAATGCCAACGACACATGAAATCTACGATCAGGCCGTTGAACTCAAGAATCAGGGGGATCTGGAAGGGGCTGTCAGCAAGCTCAAGGAAGTCCTTGAAATTGATCCAAATCATTCCGACACCCACTCGGCCTTGGCGGTTTACTTGCAGCGAATGGGACAGTTCGACAGTGCGATTGAGCACGCGAAGAAGGTTTGCGAGATCTCTCCGAATGATTCGTTCTCCTATACACAACTTTCCGTGATCTACGTGAAGTGTGGAAAGATTCAGGAAGCTGAAGACGCCCGCGAAAAGGCTCATCAGGTTCAGGCTGCGAATGCCGGGTAAGCTTCGAAGCGTTTTCAGAAGAGAGTCGGTTGCCGAAAGGTGACTTCAGCACGACCGGGCCATTCCGGCATCGGCGGAACATCTGGATGGTGTTTTTTGACGAGCCCCCAGAGTTTCTCGCCAAGCGCTGGTGCAAAAAGCTCATTGGGAGCATGTGTGAACAGATACGGGCTGAGTCCCTGTTGCAGCCAGCAAGCAGCAATCTCAGCCCAGTCGTTCCACCAATCTTCAACGGCAGCGACATCATTTCTTCCGACTGCCCGAACCATCGGATGCTGTCCCGTGACGGTGGTCCGGAACGGAGAACGTGGTTTGCGTCGCTGAGCTTCTTTCTCGGTCTCATCTGTTGGTGATGCTGAAAATAATGATCGGGAATCAAACAGGCAGCGATCAATACCGAGATCAGTCAGTAACTGGTCAAGATTTCGTTCGCATTCGCTATTGTCGAACCAGTTACGATGACGGACTTCAACAGCATACGAAAACTCTTTGGGTAGCGACCTCAGAAATTGTTCGAGGAGGTCAAAGTCTGTTCCTGAAAAGTATGGTGGAAGCTGCAAAAACGCCGGGCCAAGACGGTCACGCTGTTGGAGCGTCGAGAGTAGCGAGAGAAATGCGTCGGTGACGGCGCCGCAGTCAAACAGTTTGGATTCGTGAGAAATCGATTTTGGAAACTTCAGGCAGAACCGAAACCCGGCCGGTGTTTGATCACACCATTGCTCGATCGTCTCGCTTCCCGGAAATGCATAGAACGTGCTGTTCACTTCCACAGTATTAAAGACAGATGCATACTGGCTAAGAAACTCTCGACGTGTCGCCTTCGCTGTGAACAGGCTTCCCTTCCATTGAGCAAATGCCCAAATTGGACACCCAATGTAAAGCGATGGACGCTGCGAGTCCGCAAGAGTTGCCTCTGTCATGATTTGACTTCCACTGGAAGAGTTCGGTGGATGATAGCCTTTTTCGAAGTCGTGTTCGCGTACTGCCTCGTGGCGAACAGCTATCTCGCTTGTGAAACGCGTTCTTCACGGGCACATGGGAGAGCAAACTGCTCTAGAACCGGTCCGATGTAAGACCCTCTCTGTGCATGAGAGAACATCTTCAGGTTTTCGTATTGGTCCTGATACCACTATAGTCATTTGAGGTGAAAATTCTATTAGAGCATTATTAATGCTTGTCGTGCCCGTGAAGTTCATTTTGAAGTTCATTTTGAAGTTCATTTTGAAGTTCATTTTTATGGCTTCATAGGCTGCTCGCCACGAGGCAGTACGTAAAGATCAATATTGGATGTGTTTTTGAACTAGTCTCAAAACTTGCTGTTCACTTCTCTGAGACAGAGAATGGTTGCAATTCCATAGGTTTTGAGACTGCTTCAAGCCAGAATTATGAACGACATCGCCAGGGACAACGAAGGACGCAACATGAAATCGCAACTTTGGATCGCACTCGTAATCGTGTTCACGGTTTGCACATCAGGAGAAGCTGCCAAGAAGAATGTGTTGTTCATCGCGATTGACGATCTGCGTCCCGAACTGGGGTGCTTCGGCTCAGATGTTGCCATCTCACCGCACCTGGATGCATTGGCTGCCAAAAGCGTGGTCTTTAAAAATCACTTTGTGCAAGTCCCAACCTGCGGAGCCTCGCGCTACGCTTTACTGACAGGCAGAAGTCCCGCGAAATCGGGAGTGACATCCCAAAACGCAGCCGCTTATCGCGGCAAAAGTGCCTTCTCGATGGAGCAACTTCCCGGAGCACAAACGCTCCCCGAACTTTTCCAGCGAAGCGGCTATCACACGACTTTGATCGGAAAAATTTCTCACACTGCAGATGGATTGGTGTACGAATACAACGGCGAAGGAGATGGTCGCCACGAACTCCCGCACGCCTGGGATGAGCTGGCAACACCGTTGGGGCCATGGAAGCGTGGCTGGGGAATCTTCTTCGCGTACGCGGACGGCAAGCATCGTGAAGATGGCGGAGGGCATATCGACCTGATGCAATTCACGGTCGAAAACGATGATGACCTTCCCGATGGAATGCTGGCAACCACCGCCGAAGAAAAGCTTCGAGAGTTCAGCAAGTCTGACAAACCATTCTTCCTCGGCCTGGGGTTTATCAAACCACACTTACCATTCGTCGCCCCCAAGCAGGACTGGGAGGCTTTCGAAGGCGTTCAAATTTCTGATCCACCACACCCCGAAAAACCAGACAGCCCACACTGGCACAAAAGTGGTGAGTTTTTTAAGTACACATTCCCGTTCCCGAAAGAACGACCGCTGAGCCCAGAAGAGATCCGCGAGTGTCGACGCGCCTATCTAGCCTGTGTTCGTTACACAGATCGGCAAGTCGGCCGCGTGATGAAAGTCCTCGAAGAGACCGGGCTGGCGGAATCGACAGTGGTCGTTGTCTGGGGGGACCACGGCTGGAATCTCGGCGATTCCGACATGTGGGCCAAACATACTCCCTTCGAACGAGCTGTTCACAGCCCGCTAATCATCTTCGATCCAGCCCACACCAACAACGCCCGAACCACTGACGCCCTCGTTGAGACAATCGATATTTACCCCACACTGATTGACCTGTGCGAACCGTCATTTACAAAAATGACCCATCCACTCGATGGAAAGTCGCTCTTACCAATTCTGAACAACACAAAACCCTCCGTCCGAAACAACGCTGTCAGCTACTGGAGAGATTCCGTCACCGTCCGAACAGCGACTCACCGTTTAATTGCAACGAAGAAAAAAGGCTCAAACAGAAAATTTGAACTGTACGATCAAACAACAGACTTCGACCCCGTCAAGAATCTGGCAGAGAGCCAACCTGAAGTCGTCAAAAAACTAACACGATTACTGCCGTAAAAGCGATTCACAAAACCCACTCCGACGAGCGGCACGATTCAGGTTGCAGCGCGCCACGGTCTCTGTGAGCCGTGCGAGGGCAGATGCAACATTCTCCAGGGCGGAGACGGCCATCAACGGTAAAAGCGACCACTCTGTTCCGTACGGTTGGCATAGTCTTGGCATGGTGGATTCATTATTGTCAGGGGCACTCTGTCGTTCTCTATCGCAGCCTTCCCCCTCCATCGGAGAGCCATTCAAATGTCTATCGATCAGCTGACGCAATTCTTCGGTTGGTGTACCGCAATCAACATGGGTGTGCTCGTCGTTTCAACGATCGCGCTTGTCTTCCTGACCGGGCCGGTTTCGAAGATTCATAGCCGTGTGATGGGAGTGCAGGAGTCTGAGCTTCCCCCGTTATATTTCCAGTATTTGGGGCACTACAAAATTGCCGTCCTGGTTTTCAATCTTGTACCGTACATCGCTTTAAAGCTCGTCACATGAGACTGAGCGGAAGAAGCTGGTCGGTCACTCTTTGTTTGCGGTTGCTTTCTTTTTTCTTTTGACAGTTAGCGTTGCGTGCAGTCCGTCTTCGAGGAATTTGAGGCCGATGGTCAGGCCGCCGAAGTTGGAGAGGACGTTTTGAATGGCGCCTTTTTCCTGGCCGATGGCTGCCTGTTTTGGAGAGTAGGCGCTGCCGTGGACGGAGCATTCGAGGTGCTCACCCTGTTGATGATATTTCCCACCGCAGGGGCAGTAGAAATCGAGTCCGTACAGTTGTTCGGCCCGCTGTTCGGCTCGCTGTTCGATGTGGTTGGTTCTCTGCGTTGCGACTACGGTGTTCTTCAGGCTCGAAAGGCGTCCGACGTTGTCGAGGCATGCCTGACGATGATTTTCCGCCCAACCCAGCTGGAAGTTTGAGAGGGTTTGATTCCAGTTCTCGGGGCGGATACGGATCATGGCATGTGCGGACGATGCAGGGTCGTTGCTTCCCTGGACTCCTTCTGCGTGCAGCTTGGCAAGGTCATGCAGGACATCGGGCTTGCTGGCGATGTACAGTTGATTTTCGATTCTGGCCCAGAAAAATCTCCATTTGATCGGGCCGAGCGAGATGCACTCAGTCCGCGCGAGGACGTTTTCACCCACGGGGATTTTGTAAAAGTCATTCTCCGTTCTGAACCAGCCTGTCGTGACGGTTTTCCGTGCAACCGGTGCGAGTAGGTCGTCGAGGTGGTCAAGGAATCGATCGGTGACTTCGACATCGTCCAGCGGCATTGAGACGTAAACAGGTGAATTGAGCGAAGCGACCAACAGGAAGACGGGGATGAAATCGTCATTGAAGTTATTTCGGTTCGAGAACGATCCTAACATTTGGCCCAGAAAACGAGTGAGCTGAAAATCGAAAGTCTGTTCTGAATCGTAGACATGAAAACCGATCTGGTTTTTGACGCCTTTGGTCACGAAGTCGTAGGCCAGCTTCTCGTCAACCTGTCCATCTCGCAAATGAGTCAACCGGTAGGCCAATCCGGATCGATTGCGGCGGCGCAGATTTGTGCGGGTACCGAAGTTCTGAAGAACTTCACCTCCGTTGCGTGTAATGGCATGGTCCAGCGTCTGCTTCTCGATGTCGTTGTTGATGGAACGAACACTTCCATCAGCCATGACAATGAGCGACTTTTGATCGTATTTCCCCAGGAGGATCTCTGCGAGCCGATTGTTTTTCGCTTTGACGTCGTCGGGGCTTGTCCAGATGATAGCGTCAGCGATGTTACTGTCCACGAAGAGAACGGTGTTGGATGTTCCGTCAGTTGTATCGCGGATTTTGACGCCATCTTTACCACCTGTGAAGAGCGTCTTTTCGCCCACAACGACCTGATAGCTTGTTCGTCCTTCTGCTTTTTTCTCACCGGGGATCGCGTAGATGTTTGGGATTTTTCCAATGAGTTTTCGGTTGTGCGGACTGCTCCAAGGTTCATCCAAATGGAATTGTTGATACAGCTCATTTTGATCCAAATATGGAAGTAGATGAACACGCCAGCTCAGCAGCTGTTTACCCTTTGCATCGGTATTTGCAACGGGAGGAAAGGCCCTGTGAGTATCGTGATAGTTGTGCATCGCCAGTCCAATCTGTTGCATTCGCTGCGAGCTGACTTCGAATAAATACTCTGGCGATTGAAGATCTGCCTGCTGGTCAGGGACTGGCGGTTGCCAACCTGATTTCTGTAGCAGACCTTGTTTGTCAATCTGAAAGCTCATGCTGAAGATGTTTCGCTCGGGCACAGGGGCAGTCTCAAGCGGGGTCGTTTTTCCTCCAAGTGTGGCAGCCATTCCCTGATAGATCGAATTGTTAATCAATGGCAGAATAATCGTCTCCATCCGGTATTCCTCCGGCTGAACTGATACGCGAATGGCGATGGGATCGAAGAAGGTTCTCCAGTACCGTTCGTATGCGGTGACGAACTCTGTATAGAGTTTAGCTTCTTCATCAGAGACCTTCTCAACGGCGATTTCACAGCACGGTTTCAATGAACCAATCTGTCCGTGGTGTGAGCAAATTCCTGTTTGACCATCCTCGCTGAGCTTGTAGGTTCCGCCACTGGGGCAGGTGAATTTTGCTTTGCCGAAATCTGCCGGCAAGGCTTCCTTCTCAATCAGGTCTTCAATTGATTGAGGCGACGCGCCCTGTTCGCTTTCGTAAAGAGCACAGGCATGGCTGAGCATTCGCAGATGGTTGTAGCAAAGGACGCGGCGGCGTTCGGTCAGTTTTAATTCTGGGCCAGTCAACCGGCGAATAAACGGATCGGACAGATAGATCAGCCCATCTTCCTCCTTGGCTCCCAGCGGCATCAAGGTTCGGATGTACGCGAACTCATCAGAGTCTGCGAGGCTTGCTCGACGGTCTTTCGGCTCACCCTGAAAGGTGTCTATGACTCTCTTCAGCCCGACAAGCGAATTGCTGCGCAGGTGGAGATCTTCTCCCACGAAAGCCGAGTAAACGTTCACCTTGCGGTCCGGACTTGTCAGGCTTTCGTATTTGATTCCTTTGTAAGTTCCTTGATTACGAACTGCTTTGCCATGGGCTTTTGCTGCATTTGTAAGGAAGGTTTCCAGTTGGGCTTTGAAGACGACTGGCTGTTGATATCGAAAGAGCAGGGTGATGTCGCTTCCGCGAGTGAGGTAGAGGTCGTTCCCGGTCGCAGCAATTTCTTTGACGACCAAGTCGTAGAACGGCTTGAGTAAATCATTGGTCTCAAGTGCCAACTGAGTGAGCAACTCTTCGTTGACATTAGAGGAGTACGCTTTGTGGTTCGATTGGCTGATCAAGTGCGCTCCCCATTGATCACTGAGAGCGAGGACGTCCAGAAGTTTGCTGACCGACTGAAAGTGGATGTAGTATTGATCTTCAGGAATGTAGCTTGCTAGCAGGGAAGTTTTTCGAGGTTGGTTCCCCAGCATCTCTTTCCATGGGTGACTTTTCGTCCTTGGCCCCTGTAACGTTTTGACCAAAACATTCTGTTCGGACGCCTCAGCTTTTCCGGAAGGGAGATTGCTGCGACCGTTTCGAGCATTGACGGGGCCATCTGCCATGGCTTCAAGTTGCAGGCTCTCTTGAATCGCTAATGTTCCAGTAAAGAGGCTGAACAGATTGACGCCGTCGGCGCGGCGTCTCCATTCGGGGTTGGAAGCGTTGAGGGTCGCGAAAATTTTCTTCGCGAACTCCTTCTCGATTCCTTCCCGTTTCGCGAGTTGCATAGTCACGTATTGGAGATAAGCATCGTTCGGGTACATCTCCAAGTGCTCCATGCCTGTGTCGAGAGTCCATTGAGCAGGCGGCTGAGCAGGCGACTTTGAACCCTCATCAGCATCTTGGGCAATCGCCGGACGCAGCCCGGACAGCAATCCCCCCACACAAATCGTAATCAGTATTGAACTCTTCATGAGCGTTCGTTGCTTGATGGACATTTGAGGCTTCCCGGAAAGAGGTACGTGTGCTCTGTTGAGTTTGAACTGTCACGCGGTTGGTGTCAGCCGGCTCACTCGTTGTGGTGCGACAGGACTGTTTTCGAACAATTTTTCGTGAGTGCCAGGGCTTAGGCGGCTCCAGCGTTCGGACTCATCTACTTGACTATGCGTGGTCGCTCGCAAAAACTCACGCGATAATTCAAGATAATATGAAATTGCTGTGCATTCGGAATGTGACGACTTGCGGTCGCCCTTGTCGCCGACTTCAATCTGGTGAGACAAGGAAAGGCTCACGAATCGATTCGTGAGGGGAAGAATTGTTGGCCAGTGAGACAGAGTCTTGGTTGATTTGTGAGACGGGGCACAGCCGAAGATGTGGTGATGCTGTAAGATTCTTGACGCAAACTCCGCTTAAACCAGACGTTGTGAGAAACACAAGATGACACATCAATCAGGATTCCAGTACTTCTGGGATAAGTTTTCAGTTCAGTTTGGAGGCGTTGCGATCCTTCTTGCCTTATTCGGAATAGTGCAGAAGCAGGCGGCGGCCTCGGAGCTTCATCCGGAACTGGTGAAGTATGTACAGGCACGTCAATCAGAGTTTGAGCAGATTCCGGCTTCACGAAAAGCGGAGCTCGAAAAACTGTCTCGTTATATTGAATCGAGATTGGAGACTGCTTCGCCGATTCAAATGACCTTTATCTGCACTCACAATTCCAGGCGGAGCCACATGGCTCAGCTTTGGGCTGCTGTTGCTGCGACGCATTATGGAGTCGAGCAGTTCAAGTCTTACTCTGGTGGGACCGAGGCGACTGCGTTTAATCCTCGGGCGGTCGCAGCCTTGCAGCGAGCCGGACTGAACCTTACGACTGATGGGGCTCGACCAAACCCACGTTACAAGGTTTCATGCTCTTTAACGGGTGAGAATTGGGAATGCTTTTCCAAGGTCTATCATTCGCCTCCGAATCCAACTGCCAACTTTTGTGCGGTCATGACTTGTTCGAGTGCGGATGAAGACTGCCCGGTTGTGGCAGGGGCGGATGCCAGGTTTGCGATCCCGTATGTGGATCCAAAAATCTCAGACAATACTCCTGAAGAATCTGCGACATACGATGAGCGCTCGGCTCAAATTGCCCGAGAGATGTTTTATGTATTCTCCAAGCTGGAATCGAAGTGATCGATATTCACAAGGTATTTGCAGGAGTCTTGAGGGATGCGCTAATAAAGCGGTGCACAAAAAAAACGGTGTGAACTTTGGAGTTCACACCGTTTGAAAACCTGGATTGATTCCGGGGCTTATGTGTTGGTCTCTGCTTCGCCTGCACGGGCTCGGCGTTCTCGGAGACGAGTTGCTTTTCCGATTCGGTCTCGCAGGTAGAAGAGTTTTGCGCGACGGACTCGAGCATGGCGTTTGACAACGACATCAGCGACTTTTGGGGAGTTCATCGGGAAGGTTCGTTCGACTCCTTCACCGGCGACGATGCGGCGGACTGTGAACATTTCGTTCATGCCACGTCCTCGTGTAGCGATCACGACTCCTGCGAAGATCTGGATTCGTTCTTTGCTGCCTTCCAGAATTCGCGTGTGGACGTCAACGGTATCGCCGACGCCGAATTTTAGTGGGTTCTCACGCAAGCTGGATTTTTCAGCGAGGTCGAGTAGTGGGTTGCGCATATTTCTGCTCCTCTCAATGTCGTTCGAATTGTCACGAGAGGTTCCCGGTTGGGAAGGGGAACATCGTCAAGTTGATCGTCCTGTCCCGACGACGCAGCTGAAGCCTGAATACTAGAACGGGTTCTCAATTATTCGTGGAGGTCTTCGCCGCTAAGTAAGTCATTCCGCCGTTGGCGGGTTCTTTCTAAACTTTGTTCTTCTCGCCATTTGGCAATCGCTTGATGGTTGCCACTCAGAAGGATTTCGGGAACTTCCATTCCACGAAACTCTCTGGGACGGGTGAACTGGGGATGTTCCAGTAACCCTGTCGAGGAGAAGGAATCTTCTTTGGCACTTGCCTCGTCCCCTAACACTCCGGGAATGAGACGCATGATCGATTCGATGATCAGCATGGCTGGGACTTCACCGCCGTTGCAGATGAAATCGCCAATCGAAACTTCCATTGGCTTCAGGCCCTGGCTGATTCGATCATCAAATCCCTCGTATCGACCGCACAGTAGCAATAGCCTTTGTTCGGTCGAAAGTTCTTCGGCAAGGTTTTGATCGAGCTTTCTTCCCTGCGGAGTGAGCATGATCAACTTGCCGGGTTGCTGAGATTCGGCCTGAACTGCTTCGACGCAGTCAAAAACCGGTTCACAGCGAATCAGCATTCCGGGGCCGCCCCCATAGGGCGTATCGTCTACTGATTGGTGTTTGTCTTTTGTCCAGTCTCGAAAATTCCAGAGCTGAATGTTGATGAGTTCGGCGTCGATCGCCTTCTTCAGCAAGCTTTGCTGAAGGAACCCCTCAAACAGCCCCGGAAAGAGCGTAAGCACGTCGAAACGCATTCCGAAAACCGATTAGAACGTTTTGCTTGATTAATGTATATCTCTGTGAAGTGCGTCGTTACGAAACCTGAAATTGCCTTTGGTCGAGGCCATTTCTTGAGGCTGACGCATCACGGGGCTGTCACCGCTGACTCATCACCGCTAGTTAACGACTGCTGATTATTCATTATTTAACAACCTACCGCTGGTTCTTGACCACTGATGTGTTGTCAATAATACGCAAACGTCCAGATGAAGCTGTGTGAAGACTTCTCTTGAGGTCTTCTACTGACTTGTTGGCCTGCATGAAGGGGACTCACCACAGGACAGAACAGGTCAGTCATTTTATTGAAAATGACCTAGCTTTCAGCTGGAGCTTCCGCTTCTTCTTCAGCAGGAGCATCTTCGCTGGCTTCCGGCTCAGGAGCCTTTTTCACCTTCGGAGCTTCCATTGGAGGTGGTGATTTCGTTTCACCCCAATCATTATCTTTAAATTTCCGGATGAGAACAGCGACTTTTTCAGACGGCTGTGCTCCCACGGAAATCCAATGGTCGATGCGATCCATTTTCAAAGTCACACGTTGTGATTTGT
This sequence comes from Thalassoglobus polymorphus, assembly GCF_007744255.1. GTDB lineage: Bacteria > Planctomycetota > Planctomycetia > Planctomycetales > Planctomycetaceae > Thalassoglobus > Thalassoglobus polymorphus. The sequence goes on from NZ_CP036267.1 coordinate 584,785, forward strand.
CCATTTTCATGGGATCGTACGTTCCAACCTCTTCGATGGCTTCACCATCACGAGGTTTGCGAGCATCCATTATGCAGATGCGATAAAAAGGACGATGTGTTCGTCCCAGCTTTTTCATTCGAATCCGAACCGCCACGTTTGTCTCCTGAGACAACTGAAAAATCTGCTGAAATAATCTATCGGTGAATATTTGTCCCCATCCTGATGACGGGGACGTTTTTTTAGCAAAGAGCAGGGATTGACACCCTGATCTCAGAATCTTCTGATCAATATAACACAATTGACCAAGCAGAATCTGTGCGCACAATTTGGGGAAAGGGCCTGTTTACACGATTTCGGTCGATTTGTCACCTCAAACGGCAGCGAATTCTGGGCAAACAGGCCTCAGGGCATCAGCCGAACGGGTTGATACTGCGAAGATTCCCTCGCGGACTGGCCGAGTTCCCTCTGATTTCTGGACCTCAATTAAGAATGTGAAGCAAATTACTGGATGTAATAATTCTTGTAACCCCTTCCCTATAATGTTCTTACGGCGAATCTCGTAGGGTTTTGTGTTTTTTTCATTCTTTTTCTGTCACAGATTCTCGCATTCTCCGCTGAGAGTTTTACCGGCCAACAAGGCTGGCAAGAAAAACTCACCTCACCGCTCACCGGAGAAGTCCAATGTTACGCAAGTCTCTCTCATACCTATTTGCAGTCGCTGTTTGTGGAATGCTGACAATGGATGTCGCAGAAGCTCAGAGCCGGTCCAAGTTCAGCGGCAAATTTTCATCGAGTAGCCGCCCCTCTTCCAGCAGCCGTTCATCTTCATTCAGTCGCAGACCAAGCAACTCTAGCTCTAAGCAATCATCAAGTTCGCGAGCGTCTAGTTCTCGCCTGTCCACATCTCGACCAAGTGCGAAACGACCTTCAGTTTCTCTACCGTCAATAACTCGCCCGTCAGTGACTCGCCCAAGTGCGAAACGGCCATCGACAACTCGGCCATCAATCACCCGTCCTTCTGTTAAGGGACCTTCCACGACACGCCCAACACCGTTGCGTCCCTCACCAACTCGACCAGGGATTGGCTCAAAACGTCCGAGTCCAGGTAAAGTAGGGGGAATTAAACCACGACCTCGCCCTAACCCTGGGATTATTGGCGGCATCAAGCCGCTTCCACGTCCGAATCCCGGCAACATTGGGGGAATTAAACCACGCCCTCGCCCTAACCCAGGGATTATTGGCGGCATCAAGCCACTTCCACGTCCGATTCCCGGCAACGTTGGAGGAATCAAACCGCGCCCTCGCCCTAACCCAGGGATTATTGGCGGCATCAAGCCGCTTCCACGTCCGAATCCCGGAAACGTTGGAGGAATCAAACCGCGACCTCGCCCTAACCCGGGGATTATTGGCGGCATCAAGCCACTTCCACGTCCGATTCCCGGTAACGTTGGAGGAATCAAACCACGACCTCGTCCAAATCCAGGAAATGATGGAGGAGTCCGGCCACTTCCAGGGCCGAAACATGGTGACGACATGCAAGGTCCTCGCCCTCGGCCGATTCCGCCACATGTTCCTGGGAACCCGGATCACGGACACCACGATGGCGGACATGGACACGATGGACATGGTCACGGTCATCACTTCCCACACTTCGTTCCAGATTGGTGCTTCGAGCGACCACACTTCCACGACTGCTACTGGTGGTTCGACATCTGCACTCCAATCCGCGACTGTCGTCCAATCGATATCGTCTACTGTGACTGGGATTATGTTCGCTGCGATGTTGTTGTTGGTGGAACAATTGTCCGTGACGCTCGCTGGTACTTGGGAATGCAGGGAATGTTCCTGCCTGGCAAAGGTCTTGGAATCGAATCTGTTGAACCGGGTTCACCTGCTGACCTTGTCGGACTGACTCCGGGCATGGTGATCCTCGAAGCGAATGGAATTCCCATGGTTGAGGAAGAGGCAATGAGTGCCGCAATCGCAGAATCGCAAGGTGTTTTGAATCTCGTCCTGATGATGGAAGGTGACGAAGTTCAATACGAAGCGACCGTCGAAATGACTCGTCTGGTCGTTGCAAGACTGTAGTAAATAGCACGTCGCTCGAATTCACAGCCTGCTGGATCTCAGGATTCAGCAGGCTGTTTTTTTGTTGAGACGGTGAGAGGAGGAGGAGTCGCCTGGGGTTAACTTGGGGTGAATGGGCAAAGTTTTCCTCCGGGATGTTCTGTACCGGTCCTGCCTCTTGTAGGAAATGATCATCATTTAGGGGGTGCATTGTCGATAGACCGAAAGCAGGAGTTCGTAAATTAAACTCAATCGTCTCTCGAGTTTGGTTCTGATTCGGACCTCTGAGTGATTTCAGCGTCGGTTTGTCGCTGTTTGTTTAAAGGTGTAGGCAGGAATTGCCATAGGGGAGCTATTGCTCATGTCGACGAATCGAAAATGGATTCGAAAGAAATGGGGACTGTCTGTCATCATGATGGCAGGGATCGGGATCGGGTGCGCGAACTCTCGGTCAGATGTCAGTTACCTGGGCGATCCTAATATTAGTTATTACCGAGGACATGCGACCGAGATTGACTACCCGGCCGTTGATGAGCCGCTCGCTCCGGAAGTCGTGAGCACGGGGCCTCCGGTGACGGTCCGTGATAAAGAGAATCTTCCGATCCGGGACATTACTCTACAGCATGCGGTTCAGACATCGTTGATGAACAGCCAAATTATTCGCAGTGCTGGGACATTCCTTTCGACGGGGAATGCTCTCTACACCAACCCGAATAATATTTCGTCGGTGTACGATCCAGCGATTCAGGAAAGTGGTGTGCTGTTTGGTGGTCGTGGGGTCGAAGCGGCGCTCTCCGCGTTCGATGCGCAATTTCAGACCAGCATGATCTGGGGGAGAGACGAGCAGGCTCAAAACAACACAGCCTTCGGTGGTGGTTTAGGAGCCGGTGCCGCGCTGACTCAAGAGACTGGGGCATTTACGTCTTCGTTGTCAAAATCATTTGGTCACGGTGGTAGCATCAGCTTGAACCACAACGTGAATTATCGAGGAACCAACGCTCCGTCGCTGTTTCCATCAGCCTATACTGGAAATCTTCAGTTGCAGTATCAGTTGCCGTTGCTGGCGGGGGCTGGAACAGAGTTTACCCGGATTGCTGGTCCAATCGGTCAGTCATTCGGCGGAATCTCCGGTGTGTCACAAGGGGTCGTGATCGCCCGCATCAACAATGATATCACGCTCGCTAACTTTGAAACATCAGTGCGAAACCTGGTGAAAGATGTTGAAGACGCCTACTGGGATTTGTACCTGGCGTATCAACTCTTTGATGTTGCGACTCAGGCGAAAAATTCGACAGATGAATTGCGTGAGTACATCAACTTAAGAGTCGAAGGTGGAGCCCGGGAGTTTACTCGTGCCGACTTGCATCAGGCGGAAGATCAGTATTATGCCGCGGAGACGGCTGTGACAAATGCTCGTTCGAGTATTTATGAGCTTGAAGTCCGGCTTCGTCGCTTAATGGGATTGCCAGTGAACGATGGAGAAATTCTTCGTCCGCAAGAGTCTCCTGTTTCAGTGGAATTGATTGCAGATTGGTACGGTTCGCTCACTGAAGCGTTGACGCAACGTGTGGAACTTCGCCAGCAAAAATGGAACATCAAAAGCCTGCAGCTTCAACTCCGAGCTTCTGAAAGCCTGACTCGCCCACGGCTTGATTTTGTTGGTGGCTATCAGGTTAATGGATTTGGTGACGACCTGTTGGGATACAACGATCCAGCGCTTGGGAACTATTACCAAACAGTCACGGATGGGGATTACACAGGTTGGAATCTGGGACTACAGATGCGATGGGATATCGGGTTCCGTTCCGCGAAGGCGCAGGTTCAGAATTACGAACTTCGGTTGGCGAAAGCTCTGAAAGTCCTGCAAGAACAGGAAGAAGAGATCAGCCACGAACTCGCAATCTCGTTTCAGGATCTCGCCAGAACCTATCAAGCGACTGAGCTTAGCTACAATCGCATGAATGCTGTCGGCGAAGAGATCTACTATCGTCGATTGAGGAACCTGGAAGTTGACCCGGCCGACTTGTTGTTGCGTGCCATTATTCGTAAAGGCGAAGCACAAAACGCCTACTACCAGAACCTCGTGGGTTACAATAAAGCGATTACGACCTTTCAACTCCGCAAAGGGACGCTCTTGAGGACTCACGGCGTCATACTTGAAGAAGGTGGCTGGGACCCGGCAGCGTATGAAGATGCCAAGTACAACAGCGATGCTCGACTGTATGCGAAGCCTGCGAAGAGACTGGTTCAAGAGCCTGAAGCATTTGCAGGAAACGCTCCGTTCGGAGGAGTTTACTTTGCGAACCAGGAAGAGCTTGCTCCGACGGCTGATCCGATGAACGCTGCACCGATGCCTGTTCCACCTGCGGAGACGGTTCCAATGGATATGGCACCGATGGATGCTGGCCCGGCTGAGCCTGCTCCAGCAGAAGCTGTAAAAGAGCCGAAGCCTGTCGATCCCGGGGATCGTCCTGCTAAACCGATTCCGCCGGTTGAAGCAGCCCCGAATCAAAACAAGAACGTTCCGAAACCGATGCCGAAGCCAATGCCAAAACAGAATAAGCCAGCACCAGCTCCGCCAGCGGAAAATGTGGAGACCTCCTCGACGAATGATGTCTTCGGAAGAGGCTTTATTCAGCAAGTCGGAGATGTTGGTGGAGCCGGGAATCCATAAGTAAAGTCCCGAGTGGAATGACATCTAAAATCCCGCTTAGCTGAACACGTCAAGTGTTCGACTAAGCGGGATTGATGTTTAAGAACACATCCGTGTTTCTTGTGTCCGTGCAGAACGCGTTTCACCTATAGGGCTGCTATGTAGCACAAGGCAAATCGCGAACACCGATTCGGAAAATTCTAAGAACTTGCCGGATTACGCGTGCGGCTCTGTCATGCTCATTGGGTCGAGTGCTTCGTTGAGCGTCTCGGGTGGCAAGATTGCCTGTTCGGTGCAGAGTTCGCGAATCGTCTTGCCAGTTTTGAATGCTTCTTTGGCAAGTTGCGAAGCCTTTTCGTAGCCGATGTGCGGGTTCAAGCTGGTCACCATCGACAAGCTCTTTTCGACGGCTGAGCCACATGCCTCTTCGTTTGCTTCGAGGTCCTTCATGCAGAGGTCAACGAAAGCGTCGACACCTTGGGCCATGATGGCAATCGATTCGAGTGTTGTGTGTCCCATGACCGGCATCATGATATTCAGTTGGAAGTTTCCGCCGGCGGCGCCACTCAAGGTGATGCAGCCATCGTTGCCGATGACTCGAGCGCAAACCTGCATCAAGCTTTCGCACATGACCGGGTTCACTTTTCCAGGCATGATGGAGCTGCCTGGTTGTAGATCGGGAATTTTCACTTCATAGAACCCACAACGTGGGCCGGAACCGAGCCAGCGGACGTTGTTCGCAACATTGAAGAGGGTGCTGGCAATTGCTTTGAGTTCGCCGTGGCATTCCACCAGTCCATCACGCTGAGCATTGCCTTCGAAGTGGTTCACAGATTCGGTAAATGCGATTCCGGTTCTTTCTGCAAGGTTTGCAGCGACGCGGCTACCGAATTCTGGATGAGTGTTGATTCCAGAGCCGACAGCTGTTCCACCGACTGGCAGTTCGAGAACAGACTCTAACGCACGCTTGGCACGTCCCACTGACAATTCCAACTGCCGAGCAAAACCTGAGAATTCCTGTCCCAGTCGAAGTGGAGTGGCATCTGCCAGATGGGTTCGGCCGATCTTGATGATCTGGTCCCACTCGTCAGCTTTCTGGGCCAGACTCTTCTGAAACCGTTCGAGGGACGGAATCAGGGCTTCGTGGATGCTTTTCGCGACAGCAACATGAATGGCTGTTGGGAATGTGTCGTTGGTACTTTGCCCCATGTTGACGTGGTCGTTGGGGTGAATCGCTTTGCTGGCTTCAAACCGGTCGTTTCCATTGATTTCGATGGCACGATTGGAAATGACTTCGTTCACATTCATGTTGCTGGATGTTCCAGAGCCGGTTTGGAACACGTCAATCGGAAACTGGTCGTCGTGTTGACCGTCCGCGACTTCCTGGGCTGCCGACAGAAGAGCATCGACCTGAGCATCATTCAACGGGCTTTTGCCGGTCCCGGTCAGTTTGCCAAGGTCACGATTTGCCGTTGCGCAGGAGAATTTCACGAGTCCCATCGCGTGGATGAGATTTGGGTGCAAATTCCATCCGGAGACAGGAAAGTTCTCAACGGCACGTTGAGTTTGTGCTCCGTAGTAGGCATTTGCCGGGACCTGGACATCGCCCATTGAGTCCCGCTCTGTTCGAAATTCACTCATTAGATCACGACCTTCAAGCTAAACGACGATAAATTTGTGTCAAATTGATAACAGGATGCATGGTGTCCTGCCTCAATTCCGATGATAAATAGAGTGTGGTTGTAAGGAAATCACTCAGGGGGATTTTCTCGAATCTCGCTACGTGAATTTCAGGGAGAATCGAGAAAGTTCATCAAAGAATCCCCGAAGCACAACTTGTCTGACATGAAAAAAACAGTATACTTGACGACTTCAAGATCTTTGCTTTGAATGTTGACTGATCAGATGTGCACTTGATTTGTGTGTTTGAGATGTGCAGTCAATCCGGGCGATAATACAAGAATTTAGTGCATTTCATCGGGTTTGAATCCCATTTGGAGGAACGAGTGGTTCGGTTGCGTTTGCGTGATAATGAGTCGGTTCAGGATGCAGTCCGCCGATTCCGTAAAATTGTTGAACACAGTGGCATCAAAAAGGAACTCCGCAAGCGTGAGTTCTATGAAAAGCCAAGCGAATTGAATCGCCGTGAAAAACGCCGTGCGAAAAATCGCGCACGTATGAACCAAATGATGAATGGCTAAGGCTTGTCGGATTTGGTTAGCTGAAGAATTGAAGCACGCTTAACAGCGTGCTTTTTTCTTGGTTTGTGACAATGTTTGTGACAGTGCCTTGGTGGTGAGCTTGGGGATTGTTCTAAACTTTTTATGACATGCTTTTTCATTGTCCCTGAAATGCGTTGCTTTGGTGTGATGCGATCTAGTACTGTCACGGGTGCATACATCAACCTTAAATACTCATTCCCGAACAGCGCGTTCCTCCCGCGATTCGTTCGAATTCAATCGCCGCTCCTGATCGAAAAGTCTAGGAAGAATGACACACGCTTGGCACGATGTGACCCCCGGGGAACATATTCCTCAAGAGTTCACGACCGTAATTGAAATCCCGAAGGGCTCGAACATTAAATACGAGCTCGATAAGCAGACAGGATTGCTCAAGGTGGACCGGATGTTGTATTCCGCGGTTCACTATCCTGCGAACTACGGTTTTATCCCGCAGACCTATGCTGAAGATGACGATCCGCTCGACGTTTTGGTGATCTGTCAAGAACCGGTTGCCCCTTTAACGTTGGTGAAGGCACGCGCCATCGGGCTGATGGTGATGATCGACGCGGGCAAGAAGGATCATAAAATTCTGGCTGTGGCGTCTAATGATCCCGAGTACAGCCACGTTGAACGGTTCGACGAATTGCCCTCGCACCGACTCGCAATGGTTCGGAGGTTCTTTCAGGACTATAAGATGCTGGAAGGGAAGACTGTCGAAGTCGATGATTTTCAACCGGCTGAGGATTCATTCCCGGTCATTGAAAAAGCGTTGGAGGAGTATAGTCGCCGTCGACAGAGAGGCTTCGTCGGAGTTTAGAACGCCTTCGTGCTTTCAGTGGTGAAGGGTTTCCTCTCTGTTTGAGGAGCCACTTCAGGTTTTCGGATCAATCCTTGGAACTTCACGTCGAGTGCGTTGTGTGTTCATGAATCGCACAGGATCACCCTCGTGAGAGATGAAGAAGAGAGCAAAGGGATGGAGTCGGTTCAAAAGTATCTTGCAGAGAACGCAAGTCGAAATCTGGATGAACTCAAAGATCTGCTGCGTATTCCCAGTATCAGCGCGGATTCGAAGTATCTCTCCTCGATGAAAGAGGCTGCCGAGTTCGTCTCGCAGAAACTCATTGATGCCGGGTGTGCTGCGGAAATCATTGAAACCGACGGACATCCGATTGTCTTTGGGAGTTGGACCAAGAGCCCGGACGCTCCGACCGCTCTGGTCTATGGGCATTACGACGTCCAGCCACCAGACCCGCTCGACGAATGGACGACTCCGCCATTCGAACCTGAAGTTCGTGATGGCGACATTTATGCTCGTGGCGCAACTGATGATAAAGGGCAGATGTACACTCACATCAAGTCCGTTGAAGCGTGGTTGCAAACGGTTGGCAAGCTGCCAGTCAATGTGAAATTCATTATTGAAGGTGAAGAAGAAGTCGGGAGCGATAACCTCGACAAGTTCATCGAAGCTAACAAAGAGAAATGTGCTTGCGATGTTGCTGTCGTCAGCGACACCGCTCAGTACGGTCCCGGAATGCCGGCGATTACGTATGGTTTACGCGGGATTATGTGTTGTGAGGTGACGCTGCATGGTCCGAATCAGGATTTGCACAGCGGAGTCTTCGGAGGCTCCATTGCGAATCCAGTGAACGGACTCGCCTCTCTCATCGGAAAAATGATCGATGAAAACGGGACGGTTCAGATTCCCGGTTTCTACGACGATGTTCTTCCGCTCACAGACGAAGAACGAGCAGCGTTCGCAGCTCTTCCATTTGATGAAAGCAAATATATCGGAGGTCTTGGAGTTTCTGCGACTCACGGAGAGCAGGGCTTCTCGACACTTGAGCGCCGCTGGTCGCGACCGACTTGTGATGTGAATGGAATCTTCGGCGGCTATACCGGAGAGGGGCCAAAGACAATCATCCCTGCCAAGGCGACTGCAAAAATTTCATGTCGACTTGTTCCGAACCAGGAAGAGTCCAAAGTTGTCCAAAGCATGGAAGCATTTCTGGAAGAGCATTGTCCGCCGGGACTGAGAATCGAATTCAAACACTATCATGGTTGCCCGGCAGTTTTGTGTGATCTCAACAGCCCGTACATGCAAGCTGCAAAAGTGGCAATTGAAAAAGGTTTCGGAACTGCTCCAGTGATGATCCGCGAAGGTGGTTCAATTCCCGTTGTCGGCACATTCAAAGATTTACTCGGTGTTGATACTCTGTTGCTTGGTTGGGGGCAAAACACCGACAACCTACACAGCCCCAACGAAAAATTCAGCGTCGATTCTTTTCAGCGAGGAACTCTCTCCAGTGCCTGGCTCTGGCAAGAGCTGGGGCAGTAGCCCAAGACGTGAACTCGTCTGTGATCCGGCATTTCACTTCGTCAACCAGTATTTCACTGTGTCAAAATGTTGGAAATTGAAAAAGATGCTGGCTATTGAAGTTGTACTGGCGAAATTGTGCTGGGGTAGCAATGAGCACAACTCCTTGCCAGAATCATTTGTCTCAAGGTGGAGCAGCTAGGCTCCCAATGAATCTCCATTAGACCGAACTCGAATCTACTAAGAACTATGCTTGATCTGCAATTCATTTGTGACAACCCGGAACTCGTTGAGAAGAACTGCCAAAGCCGAGGGGTCGAGTGTAATATTCCGCGCATCGTGGAGTTGCGGCAGCAGCGTAGCGCGCTGATTACTGCAGGAGATGAAATCAGGCGGCAACAGAAAGAGACAGCTGGGAAGATTCCCAAGGCGACTGCCGAAGAACGTCCAGCACTGATCGAAGGTGGCAAGCAGCTGAAAATTGCGGTCGCGGCGAATGAAGCCAACCTCAAGGACGTTGAAGCAGAGCTGTTCGAGGAACAATCAAAACTCCCGAATATGACGCACCCAGATGCTCCTTTGGGGGGAGAAGAGGACGCCAAGCAACTCCGCACTTGGGGAGAGCCTGCAAAGTTTGACTTTACTCCCAAAGACCATGTTGAGCTAATGGCCGATCTGGATCTGGTCGATTTCGAAGCGGGGGCGAAGGTGGCTGGCTCGGGATTCTATTTCCTGAAGAACGAAGCTGTCCTGTTGGAATTGGCACTCATTCAATTTGCCGTCGAGAAAGTTCGCAGCGAAGGTTTCACTCTTCATACCACTCCCGATTTGGCTCGTCAGGAAATTTTGCAGGGAACCGGATATCAGCCTCGTGGGCCAGAGACTCAGATTTACAGTATTGAAAATACGGATCTGTCACTTATCGCAACTGCTGAAATTCCACTCGGGGGAATGTTACGCGATCAAATTCTTGACGAAGCAGACCTGCCGTTAAAAGCTGCGGGGCTGTCGCACTGTTTCCGTACCGAAGCGGGTGGGCACGGAAAGGCATCGAAGGGGATCTATCGTGTACATCAATTCACAAAGGTGGAAATGTTCGGATTCACAGCCCCCGACTTGGCAAAGTCAGATGAAATTCACCAGTTGATCGTTCGCATTGAAGAGGAAATTTTTCAGGCGCTTGAAATTCCGTATCAGGTTGTCGACACAGCTGCTGGCGACTTGGGCGGACCAGCCTATCGGAAGTTCGATCTGGAAGCGTGGATGCCTGGACGTGGCGAGGGTGGGGAGTATGGCGAAGTGACATCCGCTTCCAACTGTACCGACTTTCAGTCTCGGCGTCTTGGGATTCGATGCAAGTCTGCAAATCAAAAAGGGACACAGTTCGTCCACACTCTTAATGGAACTGCCATCGCCATTACTCGTGCAATGATCGCATTGATTGAAAACCATCAGCAAGCCGATGGGAGTATCCGGATTCCGGAAGCACTCCAGAAGTGGATGGGGATGGACAAAATCGCAAAGCGATAAAAAACTACGCGGAACACGTTCGGGCGAGCTCGCGAATGACTTCGATTGCTTCGTCTAAATTGGGGACATCGACTCCCGGCACGCGTCCGCCTCGGTCGCATTCACCGAGTAAGATTAAGTCTTCGTAGTCCGGGCTTTGTTGCAATCGTCTCATCGCTCGGGCTCCGATTGTCCCTGCGACAATCTTGTGAGTCTCCATATGATTTTCGATCAGCCATGCTGTACGGGGAGTAATTGCCCCTTCGAGGGCTTCTAAGCCTGAATGAACATGATCAAGTGGATCGATCGCTTTTCCGACATCATGTAGCAAGGCAGCGAGTAAGAACTCTTCATCGTACGGTTGTGCCTCAAGTGCCAGGTCGAACACCTGTAAGCTGTGGTAAAGAGCGTCCCCTTCCGGGTGATACTTTTTGCTCTGTTCAACGTTTTCCAATGGAATGAGGAGCAAGCGGTACAGCTCGAAGCGATCAATGTCGTAGTCGGTGTTTTCGATGACATCGTCCAGATCAAGGTCCGGATATTCTCGAAGCAGGATCTCTTCAAACTCAGAGACATTAGCCCGTTCGATGGCTTTTCCCGTGATGGAACTTTTGAAGACAAAGTGAGACTGGTCAGCTGCGTAGCAGGTCAGTTCTACCGGGAATTTTTCGTGAATATGAATGTGCGTGAAGACTCTTTCTTCTCCATCCTTTCGCACGCGTTTGTGTTCAACGTCGAAGAAGAGGCCTTGCTCATCTAGCGTCCCGATAATGGCTTCGATGCTGCTGGTGAAGAGATGAAGGTCGATATCGCTTCCACGACGTACGAATCCCGTAAGCGTGCTGCCGATCAGTTTCGGTTTGAAAGCCTTTAACAAGCACATCATCCGCCACGCCGTCAATCTCATGTCTCGCAGGTTGTCGAAGCGTTTGTCTCCCTCGTAGAGCGAAACGAATCGTTGAACTTCGTCGCGTATTTCGGTATTCGATGGAAGTAAAGAGGGCTTCACCCAGCCGCGACAGATCTTGCGGCCAGCTTTCATTTTCGCTCGGTAATACTCGGTTTCTTTCCGGGTATACATCAGGCGGGCGGCTTCAAAAGTGATTTGCCGCCGAACTTTGTCAGCATTCATAGATTTTGTTGCGTCGATTACTCGCCCATCAAAGCGACGCCGGGCAATGAAATCTTACACTCGACCTCATGCCTTCTCAAGACTGAATTTTCATTCGCCGGGACAAGATGGATTTGCGAATGCCGGTGAGAGAGAAAGTATGTCGCATGGCAACGATTGAATTTCTCCGCCATCTTGATCTGAGATCAGTCTGCTCTACCGTCTGTGTGTACCGACTGCGTGCCTCATTTTTAACAAGGGTTTAGCTGAGGATGTTTTCGATTTCTGAGTTCGAGAGAAAATTCATGACCAGTGGTTGTGAACCGTCAGGTTGTCCCTGTTGCCACGTTGCGTATAGACCATCTCCGGCGGTCAGGATATCGACGTAACGGCTGCATCCGGTTCCGTGTGGACTGACGAATAAGGGGGCGTATTTTGAGATTCGGTTGATTTGCGAAATGTCACCCTCGACAAAGTAGGCGAGGCCGCCAAGTTCTTCGCATGAGTATCCGCGAGGCCGGCTGACAGCGGTCTTGTGCTGTTCCAGGTCACGCACGCACTCTCCGCCATCGTAGAAGACGAGCGTGGCATCGATCTCTTCGAAGGCTCCAACCATGGGCACGTCGACGAGACACGTCCCGCGTGTCATTGCGACATCCCAGGACTCTCCTCGTGGAAAGAATCCGAAAACACCCTCGTCTTGGAGATTGGAATCAATAAAGCCGGTGTTCGAGCTGGACCAGTTGAATGGATGGGTGCAGAAGAAGACGATGGCGTCATCTTCCTGACCTTCGTAGAGAAACGGGTCTTTCAAGTGCAAATGGTTTGGTTCGTTGTTCGAGCAAAATGGTTTTACCGCCGAGCCGGGCAATGCTTCGATGGTTTTCGCCTGTAGGCGGTCGATAGTCCAGACGCCAGTTCCCGGCTTCAGGTAGTCTTCAAAACCAGCAGGGTAGCCGACGTTGTCTTTTTCGGTCGAGACATAGAGTTCAACGCCATCATCTGTCCAGCGAATAGCACTTCCCTCGATGGAAAGGACCGGGCAGCCTTCAACATCTAAGTCGGATTTCGACCAACTGGCGACCTTGTTGAAAGTCTCTCCCTGGTCTTCCGATTTGAAGATTGCCAGCTCCAGTCCGCGTTCTCCAGATCCGATTCCGGTCCGTGAATCTCCGAAGTTGCGGTAGCGGCCGACCACGTACAGGTCTCTGTTGACCGACTCAATCATATTTCCCCCGCCGAACCAGAAGCCTGTGGAGTTCTGTTGCGGAGGCACAATCACTCGGGCTTGCTCTTGATTGACAAGCGCTTGTCCGAGCTTAGTCAGTTTTGCCGTCAAGTCTTGATTGAGAGACAATGTGGTTACTTTCAAGTTGGTCGTGGAGAAGCTGTGCTGGGCGAATCATTCTTGTCCAGAGTTCGCAATTTGGTGAACCCATCTTATTGAGATCATCACGAACCGTCTATTCGAAGGGGCTCGAAATTTGATTCAGCGATTCACCGCGTGAGGACAATTCTGAATCTCTGTTGCGAACCTTCAGTGACAGCATTTTTCGATTGGTATTCGAGTTCTGCCTTGTGAAGAACAGCATTATTAGTAGAGGAATGCGCTCTTCACGGGCACGCGGTAGAGCAAACTGCTCTAGCCGCCGAATGCGCTGTATCGACGGACTCCGTACTTAAACGCAATTCGATTCGCGACGAAGAGGGCGACGATCCAGGCAAATTCGACGAGCAAGAGTTGGATCAGTTCGGGCTGAGTATACTTTCCTAAAAAGATAGCTGGCGGAACATAGGCCAGGTATTGAAACGGAAAGAACTGGACCACGTTCAGGATTTGCGGGGGTAAGAAGTCCAGCGGGATCATGTGCCCGGAGAGGAAGTAATTGAACATCATGTAGATGAACAGCAATGAGCTGACTTCCAGAAACCAGAACGAAATCAGGCCGAGTAACGATTCAATCAGGAACCCAATCAAAAAAGCCATGATTAGCGATGCCAGAAAAGCACCGAAAATCGTCCAGCCCGGCCAGCTTGGGAGGTAATTTCTTAGCAGCCAGAAGACCAGAGCAAAGGGGCCAGCTGCGACGGCATAATAGACGACTTTGTGCGCAATTCGGTGCCAGAACAGGTACGACAGCATGTCGATGGGTTGCGTGAGGAATTTCTTGATGCTTCCGTCTCGAACTTGTCGAGCAATTCCAGAAGCCAGACCGGGCATACTCGAAAAGGCTCTCGCGAGCATGGCGAGCAAGTAGTAGGAGATCATCTGGCGATAGCTGTAACCGGCGATGTCTGTCTCTTCATGATCAGTCCCGACTGCAAAAATTGCTCCCCAGAGAAAGAGAGTCGTGACAATCGGGAGGAATCGAAACAGAGTTCCCAGCGCAAAATCCGCGCGATACATCAACCGTTCGCTGATACATGTTCGCAAAATGTACCAGATGACTCGCAAGCGATGCGTGATAGGGTTCGGTTGAGTAGGGGCAATTGAGGACATGAAACAGCTTGGTAAAGAGGTCGTCAGTTCTCGCTGAGTGTAGTCCGATCGGGTGATGAGGACAAAGGATCTCGGAGGCTGATCCGGAAACCTGACTCCGCTCTCTCAGTCGCTGAGGAAAACGTTCATTTCAAAAGTTTCCGGACCTGTTGCAATTTAGTGATGATCGGGGAGGGGCTGAAGTTCCCCCGCTTTCGTCTGATGCTTGTAGTGGCTGTTGTCGCTGCTGAAGGTTGAACGAGGGGAAGTTGACCGACAGTTTTCATTGGGAATTGTCCGACGTGAGGTTGTCATCGGGAGAGTCATACTCGGTCTCATTGCCTTTAGATTTTGGTCGCTTCGCAGTGAATAGCGGGTCTGAGTGGGGGCGATCTCTGGAGAAGATTGCGGTTAAGTCGTCATTTGAACTCAAAACCGGCAATTGTTGCCGGTGTGGCTGGCCTGGGTTCAAATTGTAAAAGAGTTCTGATTTTTCCGGTTTTGCTGAAGAGGCCGGTATTACTGGTCGATAGATGGAATGGATGTTGAGAGTTTCCCCATTGGATTCTTCACTTCATTCTGATCAATCAAACGCAATCCGCTTGGGTTTTAATTTCATCAGTGAACGAGATCGGCATGGACATCAAAAAAATCTTTTCCAAACCGTATGCCTTGGTTTTGGTAGGAATGTTGGTCTCTGGCGGACTGTGTGGGTGTCAGACACAGATGGGAGGTCAAACATTGCCTTCTGCATATTATCTGCGTGATGATGTCCAGTTCTTTCCAGCTGGTCCAGAAATGCAACTTCCAAACCTTCGGCTGGCTCTTGAAGAGTATCGGGCAACAGGTGAGGCGAACGATGAGGATCTGGAAGATCTTCAGTAGCCTTACGTGAAAAGGTCCTGAGCCGGAGCGAATATTCGCTTGTGCTGGGCTTATCGAACTGAAAACATGAAAAAAGACTCCCCCGGAAATTGTCCGGAGGGAGTCTTTTTGTTTACTGGCGACGTAAGCACTGAATGCTAATTCATAGCCACGACAGTGGTTATGTCAGAGTTTCTTTGAGCGAAAACGGTTTTCACAGGAACGAAAAATCTGAATACGATATTAGAAGAGTGGATTAACAAGTGGTGAGAATCCGGGGAAGTATCGGAAGAACCGGCCTGGGTAGTTCCAGAATTCCATTTCGCGGTAAAGTCTTGGCTCATAAATGTTTGGGCGTGGGTTGACGATACGTTGAGGAGTGTCAGTGCGGTGGACAACTGTGTTACGCATCTGGCCGAACATGATTTCGACAGTTGTGTCGTGTCGGTAGCTCGGATTCGCCAGGTACTCTGAACGACGGTACGGGATCGAGTTGTAGACCGCCTCGTAGCTCTTTTCGTTGACATTCACTTTCTTGGCGTTGCTCGGGGTGATCTGTATTGCCCACTTTGCGCCATCAAGAGGCTTTTGCCCTTTTTGTGGCTGAGCCACAGGGTTTTCTGGCAATTGCGGTTTCATCGCTTTGACGACTCTTGGAGGAAGAGGTGGTTGCTCCGGTGTGACAGTTTTCGGGGCAATTGTTGGAGTCGGAGCTGGAGGAACGACGCTATTTTCCTGTGCATGTAAGTTTGACGGCTGAGTTGCGAGAGCCAACAGGCAGAGTGCGGCAACGGATTGGGACAATCTGAAAAATATGTTCTTCGGGGGCAATTGGGGCGCATCCATCATGGCAGGATCCTTATTCGGTTTAGAGAAAGTTTACATGTTTTGCCGCCTTTCACGCTAAGAAGTGCAGAGGACCGATGTCAAAAAAAGAATTTGACTTTCTTAAAAGAGAATCTATGAATCCGAACTCGCGCCCAGGAAATGGGGTTTGTTGACTTTCGGCATCATGGTTAGAATACGCCTCCTCCCTGGTTTTCCCTCCACGCTGTTTCTCTATCAAATCACTGATCCACTCGCCCATGTTCTCGTTTCAGGACAAATTGTGTGTTCGACATGTGGTCCGCAATCTCAGATTGTGGAGTGCTTTTGCAGCGGTATTCTTATGTTGCGCTGGCTGCGGGACGACGAAAAACACCACCGCGACGGATCAACTTCTGATGTCGGATGCGGTCGATGGGGCTATTGCAAGGATTGATTTCACGCCTTTGGAAAATCAGAAGGTGTACTTCGACACCAAATTCATCAAGGACTACAAGGGTGTTGGTTTCGTTAACTCTGATTATGTCATCAGCTCGACCAGGCAGCAGATGATCGCAGCGGGCGTGCTCCTTCAAGAGAAGGAGGATACTGCGGATTTTATTGTTGAAGGTCGTATCGGGGCGTTGGGCACGGATTCGAACGAAGTGATTTATGGAATTCCATCAACAAGTGTTTTGAATGAAGCAGCCGATGCTGTCGCCGCGCTTTCACAAGCTCCGGCGGTTCCCGGGATCCCCGAACTTGCGGTCGCGAAGCGGAGCAATCAAATCTCCGCAGCAAAAATAGCGGTTTTCGCATACGAAAAAGAATCTCGGGAACGTGTTTGGCAGTCAGGGATGCTCACCGGAAAGTCGACTTCACGGGATCTGTGGGTCATGGGAGCCGGTCCGTTTCAGAAAGGATCGATTCACGATGAAGGTGTGAAGTTTGCCGGATCGACGCTGGATGTCCCGCTGATGGAGCATGAACGCGACGGTTTACGAGGACCGATCGCTGCTTACAGAGACTCAATGGTCTTCAATTTACCTGGAACCAAAGCAGATCCTGCACTCGCTGAGCAGGAGGGCGAGGATGGGATTCAACAGGTTTCCGGAGAAAAAAAGGACGAATCTGCGAAAGCTGCGAAGTAGTTTGGAGCAACTGGGGAGATCTATCTTGACTTTTCTATCGAAGATCGCCGATACTTCCCTTGTCGAGTGAATTGACATCACTTGTTTCTGAGCATAAGATTACGACTCAGAGTCAATGCTTCAGCGACGTTTTGGCTTTGGTAACGGTTGCGGGAAATCTTTCTCCAACATTCGATTACCAAATTCAGCAAAGCGTTTCGTTTGTGGAAAAGGGATGGTCGATTACAAGACCAGTTTTGTTCCTTTTTGATCTATCGGGAAACCTCATTTTTGAATGTGATTCAGTGGACGCTAGGTAGAATAGTGATCGCTGTTGACACTTGGTTTTCTTTAGAATCTCATCCAGCAACCAAAGAATGAGGGGTTTTCTCAGTAGCTTGGTTTTGCAGTTTGCGACCTTTTCGGCGTTTCTTTTTCTGAGTGATTGAGAAGCGAGATTCAGTCTTTTTGAATCAAATCTGGAAGCCGCAGGAAAACTGAATGTCTCACGTTGGGCATGCGGTGGGCAAGATTTCGCATTAGTGAAAACAAACAAAACAAACAGAACAAACCGTATCTGAATCGTCGTGCAGGCGAGCTTGGAATCAATTCGTAAACCTGGTGAAAAGAATTCTCTGAGAACATGTTTTTCACAGTGTTCGAGTGGCTAAAGTCAGGTTTTTGGATTCGTTTCAACACGATGCGAACGGTCGAATCAAAGAGGGGAACGAGCGCAATCTCGAATGTTTTTCCTCTTGCTTAACATTTGTTTCTCATCACATGAACTGTTTTCTCACGGAATGTTTTCTCACTGAGTAGTGGAATCCTCATCTTTAAGTGTGGGCATGATGCCCAATGAAACTTTTGACTCTTTTGGGAACTCGCTCGAATCCCTTTTTCAAATGGTGATTGCTGAGTTCGCAACGAGCGACAAGCCAAACAACAATGGATATCAGGAGAGTTCTTCAATGTCTCCCCTGAGTCCTGAATACATTTACTCTCTTTAAGATTTAGGTCTATGCATGCCTCCTAAAAGCACCTCGTCTTCCGAGACGCCGAGCAAGCCAAAACGTAAGACGACTCGCAAGAAAGCTGTCTCTTCTTCGGCAACAAAAACAAGCAAGCCTCGAAAAAAGGCTGCCAAGAAAAAGAAAGTTGTCCAGGCTGAAGATGATTCAGATTTCGGTGCCGGTCTCGATGATGAAGTCCGAGTCGAGAAAAAGTCTGTGGCAAAAAAAACAGCCACAGAAAAAAAGGCCGAGGAAAAACCAGCCGCGAAGAAATCTGTCGATGTGGCTGATGCTCCTGTGAGCCAGGCGAACATTCAGGAATCAGACTTCTCTGACGACTTCGACTTTGGTGACGACTCTGAAAGTCGTGATGATTCCGGAAGCGAATCTGCCGGAGAGAGCTCTTCCTCTTCCAAAAGCCAAAGCAGTGAAAAGGGCGAGAAGCGGGAAGGTTCATCCGACGGAGACGGAGAAGAAAAGCCTCGTCGCCGCCGTCGTCGTCGCCGTCGTCGCGGTGGTGAGAATTCAAACTCTTCCAATTCCTCCAACTCTTCGAATTCTTCCAAAGGTGGTGGAGGTCGAGACTCTGGCGGTCGTGGTCGACGTGGTGGAAACAGTAACAGCAATAGCAACCAGCGTGGACGAGGTCGAACCCCAGCGAAGTTCGAGAAGAACGCCGCTCCTCCTCAGCCAATTCAAACGACCGGGACCATCGAAGGTGTCCTCGAGTTGCACCCGAAGGGTTATGGGTTCCTAAGAGCTGCGACCAATGATTATGGTGCTCGGGAATCGGATCCGTTTGTTTCAAGTTCATTCGTCGAAAAACACCACCTCCGCGAAGGAATCAAGATTGTTGGTGAGATCGGACCAGGCACACGCGGTCAAGGTCCACGGCTTCTCGATATCGAAACGATCGACGGCGGAACGATTGAAGAGTACGAGTCACGTAGCCACTTTGATCATCTCACGCCGATCAATCCGTTTGAGCAACTCAAGCTCGAAATTGGCTCTTCTCCCGTCACTATGCGTGTGATGGATTTGTTGACACCGATTGGGAAAGGTCAGCGAGCACTTCTTGTTGCTCCTCCTCGTTCTGGTAAGACAATGCTGCTTCAGGATATTGCTGAGTCTGTCAGCAAGAATCATCCAGAGGTTCACTTGATTGTACTGCTGATCGATGAACGGCCGGAAGAAGTCACTGAAATGCGACGAATGGTCAACGGCGAAGTCATTGCATCATCGATGGATGAGAATGTGGAAAGCCATGTTCGCATTAGTCAGTTGATTTTCGAGCGGGGCAAACGCCTTGCCGAGGCTGGTAAGGATTGCTTGATCCTTATGGACAGTGTGACGCGAACTGCTCGTGCATTTAACAAATGGATGACTGGTGGTCGTGAATCAAAAATCGGAACCGGTGGTCTTGACGTTCGTGCAATGGACATCCCGAGAAAGATGTTCGGAACAGCACGCCGCTTCGATGAAGGGGGATCGTTAACCGTCGTTGCAACCGCACTGGTCGATACTGGTTCGCGAATGGACGAAGCCATTTTCCAAGAGTTCAAAGGGACTGGAAACATGGAACTCGTCTTGAGTCGAGATCTTGCTGATCGCCGAATCTGGCCAGCGATCGACATCTCGAAGTCTGGAACTCGTCGAGAAGAAAAAATTCTCGATCCCGAAATTCTCGACGGTGTGACAATGCTTCGCCGAAGTCTCGTTTCAATGAATCCTGTTGAAGCGATGGAGCAACTGAGTAAGACACTGGTCAAGTTTGACACGAACAAAGAATTCCTCCAGAAGATCCGAGCCGTTCTGTAGAAGGCTCTCCTCGGAGGAGGAGCGTCGCAGTGCAACTGGGAAGCGATAGACTCTATTGAGCATGTCGCCTTGAAGTTGATCACTTCTTCATCCAGTTCGGATGAGGCAGACGTCTTTGCCTGACGAGACTCAAGAATTTTGAACCCGGTCCCGCTGATGTGGTGACCGGGTTTTTTTATGCGCCATGGTCTCATTGAGATCGCTGGAAGATCGCCTGAGGCGATCACGATTGCATGGACCATTCTGTGCTTCGTGTTTTCTTCTCAACGCACCGGGCAGAGTCCTCGGCCGGTTGAGTGGTCACGCGTGCCATCTTTATGAGAGCAAAGCTGTTCGAGACTGAGCGCTGAATCTCGTGAGAGTTGCTGTCGAGGGCTTAAGTGGATCAGCGAAGGTTCTACCAAGTCGCAGGCAAAGGGGAAGGCAGGAACTCTCAACTGCTTTGGGGCGTGTCCGTTTCCTGAGACGTGACAGAACTTGAGCGGATCTTTATGGAATCCAGGAAAAGATCGGAGGTGTGCCCGTCGTGTTAAGCTGGGCAGGGGTGAAGTTATATGCGGGGCAGTTGGCATAAAAGCTGAGTTCTCCCGCCCTCAGAACCCGAATTCCCATCACGACCGGAACAAGCGATGCCGATGAACATTTTGATGTGTGCGTTTTAGCGCGATTGTAAGGGTTCTCCAGTAAATCATGCTGGAGGTAGTTTGAATGTTATCGTGGATTCATGAGCATTGGCCAGATAATTCTTCGACAGACTCAGACGGCGGTCCTCGGGTTACGCCGCAGGGCTCGTCAATTTCTTGTCGCGCCTGTTGCCTTGGCAACGCTCTTGAGCAGTTGCAAGCATCATGATGCCGTCGTAACGGATTCATCAGCGTACCTGCAAGCCGCGACCGCCATTGAGACTCCAGAGCTTGACTCCCCGGTCAATGAGCAAGCTCACTTAGCTGTCCGTCCGGTTTCGTTGTCGACTCAAGTTCCTGCTGAGTTCCGTGAAATCAGCTTGCAGGAAGCGGTTCAAATCTCGCTTGCGAACTCAAAAATCTTTCGCGACTTAGGTGGAATTGTTCTCCAGTCACCAGAATCAACGCGCTCAACAATGGATACAGCCATTCTTGAGACGGACCCACGGTTTGGCCCCCAGGCTGCCTTGTCTGCTTTCGATGCGACTTTCGCTGCCAGTGTTTTTTACGAGAAGAATGATCGTGCGTTGAATAATGAGTTCTTCGGTGGCGGAACACGGATTCTGGCACAAGAGGCAATGGTCTATCAAACGCAAATTTCCAAACGGACTCCCTTTGGTAGTCAGTTCACGCTTCGAAATAATATTGATTACGACGACAACAATGCCCCAGGAAACCAGTTTGCTGGGGCGTGGAATTTTAACGTCGAAGCAGAGTACCGTCAGTCACTTTTGCGGGGAGCCGGGATTGACTTCGGTCGAATTGCTGGCACAAGTCGCGTTCCTGGAGTGTATAACGGTGTTTTAATCGCTCGGGCAAATACCGATGTCTCTGTCGCTGACTTTGAAATTTCAGTTCGTGATTTTATCGATGATGTCGAAGAGGCATATTGGAATCTTTACTTCTCGTATCGAGATTTGGATACAAAAATTGCTGCTCGCGATGCAGCGCTTTCGACATGGAAACGCGTCCAGGCACTTGCCTCACAAGGTCGAATCGGCGGAGAAAAAGACAAAGAGGCTGAGGCCCGCGAGCAGTATTATCGCTTCCAGGAAGAAGTCGAAAATGCACTCACTGGACGTGTTCGAAATGGGACCTCTCCTTCAGGGCGAGGCCTGCATTTGACTGAACGGCGTTTGCGATATCTGATCGGTTTGCCTTCGGCTGATGGAGCGTTGCTTCGGCCATCGGAAGAGCCGACTCGTGCAGAGGTTGTCTTCGATTGGGATCTAAGTTTAGAAGAATCGCTGGCGAAACGGACGGAGTTGCGTCGTCAGAAATGGATGATCAAGCGTCGTGAGTTAGAACTTGTAGCGAGTCGGAATTTTCTGTTACCCGAGCTGGATGTGGTGGCCCTTTCGCGATGGCGAGGGTTTGGCGAAGACTTTGCTCGATATGACGATCCAGACCGGTTCGGGAGTGCTCTCGGGAATTTTGCAGATGGCGATTTTCAGGAGACTCAAATTGGGGTTGAGCTTGCCTTTCCTTTAGGGAATCGTCAGGCCCATGCAGCCGTTCGAAATGCAGAGTTCTTGCTCGCTCGCGAACGTGCCTTGCTGACGGAGCAAGAACAGCGTGTCGTTCTTGACTTGAGTAACGCCTACGCAGAGGTTGACCGCGCGTATCATGTTTTGCAAACGGTTTACAATCGTCGAGAGGCATCTCGGGAACGTGTGCGGGCTTTGGAAGTGGCCTTCGAACAGGATCAGGCGAAGCTCGATCTGGTGCTTGATGCTCAGCGCCGCTTGGCGGACTCGGAGTCTCACTATTACGATACTCTGGTTGAGTACAACAATTCCATTCGTGAGATGCATCGCGTCAAAGGAACGCTTCTGGAATACTCCGGAATCCATCTTTCAGAAGGGCCTTGGCCTTTGGATGCCTATGCGGATGGGAATGATAAACTGAATCGTCGGCGGAATCGCAAGGGGAAATATTTGCCCGGGCATCGTGTCATCTCTGCGGGTTATCAAGAGTAGTCCCGCTGAAGCGAAAGATTCTTTCCGACTTTATCTGTTGAGGAATTTTTTCAATCGCTCAAGCAGCTGCTCACTCGAAATTCCTGTGATGCGTAATTTCTTTCTAGAGTTGGTTTCACCGGAGACGATCATCAATTGCGATTTGCTGAGCTGTAATTCTTTTGATAGCAGTTTGATGATCGCTTTGTTTGCTTTTCCTTTTTCTGGAACCTGCGTCACTGCAACTTTTAAGTGACCATCATGCTCGCCAATAATTCCGTTTCTTCGCGATCCAGGAAGAGCCTGTATTGGTAGAAGTAGGGCGTCGTTTTCATGTGTCTGAATGTTCAGAGTCATGACGTTGGCTCGCACCCGGTGAATAAAACTGAGCCGAGCCGAATTAGCGTGGCTCCTTCTTCGATGGCAATTTCGAAGTCCTGACTCATTCCCATTGAAAGTTCTGTGAGCCGTTCTTCCTCTGAGTCATTGTTGAGTTGATCTTTGAGTTGACTTAGCCCGCGAAACGATTCTCGTATGATCTTTTCGTCGGGAGTGTTGGGAGCCATTGTCATCAGTCCCCGGACGTCAATATTCCGGAATTGGCAGATTTCTTCCCAGTTCGAGATTAATTGGCTCGGCGTGAAACCGCTTTTTGTCTCCTCGCCTGAGACGTTCACTTGCAAGAGTATGCGAGGGCGGAGTTCGAGTTCTTGAGCGTGTCGATTGATCGAATTCAGTAACCGTGTTGTGTCAACCGAGTGGATCAAGCTCGCGTATGGAAGAACCGCTTTCACTTTATTTCTTTGGAGCTGCCCGATGAGGTGCCAGTTGACGTCTTGCGGTAACTGATTTGCGCGCTCGATGAGTTGTTGTGGTCGATTTTCGCCCAATGGAGAGTTGCTCAGTTTGTGAAAGAGCTGGACGAGGTCGAGCTGTGTGTATTTGGTGACAGCTACAAGACTGACTGCGTCGGGGGAGCGATCAACTCGATGGGCGGCATCCTGGATGCGTTGCTGAACGTGCTCTAAGTTGGCTCGCAGGCGATTTTCGTGAGCTAGTGAGGGATCTGAAGGCATGGAAGAAGCGTGAGGTCAGTGGCAAAGGACTGGTCCTAGAGCAGTTAGCTCTACCGTGTGCCCGTGAATAACGCATTTCGCTAGTAAAAATACTGTTCGCCACGAGGCAGAACCTGCAAACCAATTCGAAAGATGCTCTGATGCAGTTTTGGAAAAGATGTACGCGAACAGTCTCGTGGAAATGAGTGATTCATCAGGTGGAAATCGCTCTTCACGGACGCGAGAAACACAAAAGTGTTCTAGGAGCGGTCTCAAAAACTATGCAATTGCGACCTTTCTCTATGTCGGAGATGTGAACAGTAAGTTTTGAGGCCAGTTCTAGAATGTCGCAAGGCGTAAAAAAAGGGGAGCAAATGCTCCCCTCGAGTGTTTCTTGCATTGCAATCTCTCACTGAGAGTGAGGGACTGAGTGGTTGCTATTCGTCAGAGACGTATGGTAGCAAGCCGATGAAGCGAGCTCGCAAAATTGCTTTGCGAACAGCTCTTTGGTAAATGGCTGAGGTTCCAGTTCGTCGACGAGGCAAGATTCGGCCTTCGCGATCGACGAGCTGTTTAAGAGTTTTTGTGTCTTTGTAATCGACATAGACAGGCCGTGGAATCTGCCCATCGGGGCAGAAACGACATGTCATTTTCCGCTTGAGGCGTGCTCGCTTTTTGCGAATCTTGCGGATGTCAGCTTTTGTCATGGACGCCATAGTGTCTACCTGGAAAATCTAACGCGAATTCAAGCCAACTATTATGGCAGAGAAGAGGCAGAACTGCAACTGATTGACGAGAGGAAAATTTCTGAATGGGGGCAACTTCGCCAGTTCAGTCTTATTTAGTTCGGGTCTGGTCGTTTTTGAGGCTGCTTAGCGAGGTTTCGTCGAGAAGTTCTGCTGGGCGGAGGTAGAGGGGTATCTGTTTTGTTGAATGGTGTGACAGATCTCTTTCGGGCAGGGGCCATTCTCTGGGGAGGGCCTCTTGGCGAATGTTAGGAAGGCAGGAATACACAGACTATTGTAATTGTTGAAAACGTTTTGGGTTGTTGGGGGATGTCAAAGTGGGGGCACACTATAAATGAAGAGGTCGTTTGAGTTCGTTCAGGGTGGTGCTGGAGGGTGGAGGATTCGGAAGTTCGAATTGTATGGGGTGAGGAGTAAGTTTTGGGGTTGCGTGGGACTTTATGGGGTGGCGAAGGCTGAAACCGCAGGGGGAGTATGAGAATTCAAAGGAGTGAGGTGATTGGTTTTATTCAATGTTAGATGTGAAAATGAGGGGGAAGGTTAGGGCTTGCGGGGTTTCTGGTAATGGGAAAGGTGTGAATTGGGAAGACACAGCTGGCGCTGGATGGTTCGCGGGGTCGGTGTAGTTAAGTGAAAAGAAATTTAGGCTGAGCATTGGTTTCGTTAGTGTTTTATGTAACAATCGTCGCGTTGCAAGTGGAGGTTGGCACTGTGTGACAATGACAATTTCATGGAGGTTGTTCGGTCTTGGGGGCAATCTTGTGAGGCTCGTGAAGTCGATTGTTAGAGGAAGTTGAAGAAGCTGCAAAAAACTGGTGAGATGAGCAGCGACTCTTCGTTGACAAAGAGAATGGTCGCCAGTAACATCCTCCGTTTCCCATACTCGGCGTGGCCACGGTCGGGATATGTAAGTGTTGTGAGTGGCGCCTGTTAAGTCGTTTTTAGACAAATCGCTTGAACGGGAGTGCTTAAGGTGTTTAGGGAAATGCCTCGGTGAGTGACTCTCGGAGTGGTTTATTCGTAGAGGAAGACAGCGGTGGCTGCGAACGAACGTATCCGGATCCGGATGGAAGCATTTGATCATTCTGTCCTTGATCAGTCGGCGTCAGACATTGTCGACACGGCAAAACGGACTGGTGCGATTGTTCATGGTCCAATTCCTTTGCCTACACGGATTGAGCGGTACACTGTGCTGCGAAGTCCGCACGTGAATAAGAAGTCTCGTGAGCAGTTCGAGATTCGGACTCATAAACGAGTGATTGATATTGTTCAGCCAACTGGGAAGACGATTGACGCTTTGAATAAGCTCTCGTTGCCTGCTGGTGTGGATATTAAGATTAAGGCATCTTCGTAGTTGGGGGTTGCCCGTTGCTCGGAGGTTGAGTTGCGTGGCAGTGCTGAAGTGGTCTTGGCATGTGTGCTTGCCGGGTTCTCCACTGAGGGTGTGATAAGTCTGATTGTGTTTTGCTGTTTGTCGGTGTGTGTTGCTCAGGTGTGAGTGGCCCGCTGCTAAGTGCAAAATTGATTTTAAAAAACAGTGGAAGCTGTCTGTTAATAAGAGGATGAGCCATGCCTTTGGGGCTCCTGGGTAAAAAAGTTGGAATGACTCAAGTGTACGACGACAATGGTGTCGCTGTGCCTGTTACGGTCATTGAAGCTGGCCCCTGTGTTGTTCTGCAGTTGAAGACTGTTGAGCGAGATGGTTATGAAGGTGTTCAGCTTGGCTATGATGACAAGTTGAGTGATAAGGATAAGGATCGCGAAGAGAGTCAGCGAAAGCGTTCTCGTGCTAATCGCGCAGAGCGTGGGCATGTTGCTCAATTGAAGAGTAAGCGGCAGCAACGTTTGTCTGAGGCTGGTGTTGAGTCTTCTCCGAAGGCTGGTTGTGAGCCGAAGAGACTTGTTCGTGAATTTCGGATTGATGGCGAAGGTCGTGAATACGAAGTTGGTCAGGAATTGACCGTCGCTGTTCTTGATGATGTGCAGAAGGTTGACGTTACCGCAACGAGTAAGGGGCGGGGAACGGCCGGTGTGATGAAGCGGCACAACTTTCAGGGTCAGCGGGCAACTCACGGTGTGAAGAAAGTTCACCGTAAAGCTGGGGGTATCGGTGCAGCGACCGACCCTGCTCGCGTCTGGAAGGGGAAACGGATGGCTGGCCAGTATGGAAACAAGCGGGCAACAATTCGGAGCCTTAAAGTGGTCCGTGTTGATGTCGAAAATAATGTGTTGCTCGTGAAGGGTGCCATTCCGGGGCCGAACGGTGGGTATGTCAGTATTCGAGCAGCAAAGTAGGTTGGTAGAAATGTCAGACGATACAAAGATTACAGCACCGATTCGCGACCTGGCTGGTGGTGAAGTTGGAACGTACGAATTCGACGGCAATGACTTGGCTGATCGGGTCAGTAAGCAATTACTGCACGATGTTGTCGTGATGTATGATGCAAATCGGCGACAAGGAACATTTAAGACGAAGACTCGTAGTGAAGTCTCTGGTCGTAAGAAGAAGATGTTCCGTCAGAAAGGGACTGGTAATGCCCGTATGGGTACTAAGCAGTCTCCCGTTCGCGTCGGTGGTGGTCATGCATTTGCAAAGCGTCCGCGAGATTTTTCTTACCGGTTGCCCAAGAAGGCAGTGCGGTTGGCGACTCGTATGGCGATGCTGAGTAAGTTTCAGGATGGTGAAGCAATTGTCTTGAATGAGCTTCAGTTGAGTGAGTCACGGACGAAGCCTGTGTTTAATATGTTGAACGCAGTTGGTCTCGGTGGAGATTCGGTTCTTCTCGTGATTCCAGAGTACGATTTGGATATCTGGCGTTCAGCCAGGAATATCCCGAATCTCTGGGTGGCACCGTTGAACGAGTTAAATGCATATTCGCTTCTGCATCAGAAGCACTTGTTGATCACGAAGGAAGCTATTGATCTTGCTCGCCAGGGATCGTTCGCGTCAACTGCAGAATCTGCAGCTGTTGGCTAAAGGTTTTGGTTGATTTGACGTGGATTGTTTTGCGAAGCATTGGAGTGAATTGTGGCAGGCATTGAATTAGAATCGCATCAGGTGGTCCTTCGTCCTCTCGTGACAGAGAAGGGGGTTCATCAGTCCGAAAAGTATAACGCGTATGCATTCGCGGTTCATCCGCAGGCAAATAAAGCTGATATCCGCAAAGCTGTTGAAGAATTGTGGGAAGTGCGTGTTGTTGCTGTGCGTACACAAAATCGCAAAGGTAAGCCACGTCGCAATCGGTTGACTCAAGGTCATACACAGAGTTGGAAAAAAGCAATTGTTCAATTGCATGATGAAGACCGAATCGCGTTTTTCTAAAAATGTGAAAAGCGTTCTTTGGTGCACATTAGAAGACATTTAGAAGTTTGAGAACTGTTCGATGGGAATTCGATATTACAAGCCGGTCACGCCAGGTCGCCGCGGAGCATCCGTCAGCGATTTCGCTGAAATTACGGATCGTAAGAAGCAGCCCGAGAAGAGCCTGACTGTTCGATTGACTCGCACAGGTGGTCGTAATCACCACGGGAAAATTACAGTTCGTCATCGCGGTGGTGGGCATCGGAAGATCTATCGTATTATTGATTTCAAGCGTCGACTTGATGACGTTGAAATGAAAGTGACTCACATTGAGTATGATCCTAACCGATCAGCTCGTATTGCATTGTTGGAGTATGATTGTCCGGAGTCAGGTAAACTGGTGAAAGTTTACATTCTGGCACCGAATGGTCTTAAAGCTGGCGATACAGTCAGCAATGGTGCGAATGCTGAACCGACAGTTGGAAATTGTCTTCCAATGTCGAAAATCCCTCAAGGGACGGAAATTCATAACATTGAAATGCAGCCTGGTCGTGGTGGGCAACTTGTCCGAAGTGCCGGGAACTATGCTGTTTTGAATGCCAGTGAAAAAGGTTGGGCTCAGGTAACATTGCCTTCTGGTGAAGTTCGACGTCTTCCTTCTGATTGTCGGGCAACAATTGGTGTAGTCAGTAACGCTGATCACTCCAAGGTTGTTTTGGGGAAGGCTGGCCGGACTCGGTGGAAAGGTCGTCGTCCTCATGTTCGAGGTACGGTGATGAACCCCGTCGCGCATCCGATGGGTGGTGGTGAAGGTCGAAACTCGGGTGGTCGTCATCCTTGTAGTCCAACAGGAAAATTGGCGAAGGGTGGAAATACTCGGAAACGACGTAAACCATCATCAAAAGCGATTATCCGTCGACGTCGATCACGTCGTTACGGACAGAAAAAACTGTAGGTCACATAACTGTATTTCAGCAGATTGGATTGAAGCGATTGCTTCAAGCATAGAGGTTATCGTATGAGTCGATCATTGAAGAAGGGGCCTTACGTAGATGAAAAGCTCCTGAAGAAGATCGCAAAACTGGACGAGAATGATCGAAAAGATCCCATTAAGACATGGGCTCGCAGGTCAACGATCTCTCCAGAATTTATTGGACACACTTTCCTTGTTCATAATGGCCGTCAACACGTCCAGGTTTATGTGACAGAGGATATGGTCGGGCATAAACTCGGCGAATTTTCTCCGACCCGAACATTTCGTGGACACGGGGCAAAAGGAAACAGGTAGTCGGTTGAGTCAGCTCTTTCCGCACTCAATATATGACTTGATTGTGGAAGTTGATAAGGCAGACAGGAGTTGGAATTATGGCATTGGTCAAAGCGAGTCATCGACACGCAAGAATTTCCGCGACAAAGGTTCGTCCTTTTGCGGACCTGATTCGCGGACTTTCTGTTGAAGAGGGTCTCCAGGTTCTCAAGTATGAACCAAATCGTGGTGCACGCTTCCTTGAGAAGGTTCTCAGAAGTGCTGCAGCGAATGCAGAAGATCGTGGTGCACGAAATGTTGACAATCTTCCTATTGTGGAATGTCGCATTGATGGCGGACCGATGTTCAAGCGATTGCAACCGCGAGCACGTGGAATGGCATTCCTGATTCGTCGTCGGTTTGCTCACATTCATGTGGCAATTGACGCACCAGAAGTGGAATAGGATAAGGACGGGGACATGGGACAAAAAGTACACCCACGAGGGTTCCGTATTGGCATCGTCGAACCTTGGCGAAGTCGTTGGTACGCGAATAAAAAAGAGTATGGTGATCTCCTTGTTGAAGATCGTAATATTCGTCTCTTCGTGAAGTCAGAATATAAGTCGGCAGCAATCGAAAAGATTGAAATCGACCGGACTCGAGACCAGGTGATCATTCATCTTTTCTCTGCCCGACCAGGAATTATCATTGGCCGTAAAGGTCAGGAAATTGACCGACTGAAAGCTCGTCTGGAAGATAAATTTGGACGACGCATGGAAGTCAAGATTGTCGAAATCAACAACCCGTATCGCTGTGCACAATTGATCGCTGAAGACATTGCTCAGCAATTAACAAAGCGGGGTAGTTTCCGTCGTGCAATCAAGAGAACACTTGATCAAGTGATGGAAGCTGGAGTGTTGGGGGTAAAAATTGAGCTCTCAGGTCGTCTTGGTGGTGCAGAGATGTCCCGCCGCGAAAAGGCCAGTCGAGGATCAATTCCACTCTCTACACTGCAGAGAAAAGTTGACTACGGTTTTACTGAATCGAAAACAGCACAAGGTGTGATTGGCGTTAAGGTCTGGGTGGACCTCGGCGACTACGCAGACGAGGAGAATTCCGATGGCGCTAATGCCGAAGCGGGTAAAGTATCGAAAAAGGCAAAGAGGTCGCATAAAAGGTAATGCGACTCGTGGAAACACGGTTGCATTCGGTGAGTTTGGTCTGCAGTCTACTCAAGCTGGACACATCTCAGCCCGAACCATTGAAGCCTGTCGTATTGCGGCGACTCAATATATTCGTGGAACTGGCGGAAAACTTTTCATCCGCATTTTTCCAGATAAGTCAGTGACGGCCCGCCCTCTTGAAACCCGTATGGGTAAGGGTAAGGGAGAACCGGATCACTGGGTTGCAGTAGTGAAGCCTGGGACAGTTTTGTTTGAAATTGCGGGGGGAACGCACGACGCAGCTCGTGATTGTTTCAACCGTGTTGCACATAAACTTCCAGTTCGAGTTCGTTTGGTTGAACGTCAACCCGGTTAATTTTTGTCTCTTCTTGATGGCACTTTTTTTCTGTCATCTTTACAATACGCAATGCGACAAGAGTCATGTCGAAAGCAAATGAACTTCGCGAAATGAATGAAGAACAGCTTCAGGCTGAGTTAAAGTTAACTCAGCAGGAATTGTTCAGATTGCGTTTTCAAGCCTCTACGGAAAAACTGGATGCTCCCAGTAATCTGAAGAAGCTACGCAGAACAATCGCGCGAATTAAAACACTCCTGCACGAAAGCCGTTTGGCTGGTGCAGAGTCATAATAATAGAAACAACGAGCCTGTAAGAGCACAGCTGATATGCGTACTACGTTGATTGGTGTTGTCACAAGTGATCGAAATTCGAAGACGCGCCGCGTCGATGTTGAACGTTTGCATCAGCATTCCAAGTACAAAAAAATTGTACGAGGTCGGACAGTCTGTTACGTCCATGATGAGAATAACGACTCTAAAATCGGTGATACTATTGAAATCACTGAATGTCGTCCTCGCTCGAAGTCAAAACGTTGGGAACTCGTTCGAGTAGTGAAGAGCGTCTCCGATGTTGCGAGTCAGTTGAAGCGTGAAGATCAGGTTACAGACGGCGAGTTGAATGCTGCTGATATTGAAGAGCAGATTGATTCAAGTGGAGCTGATAAGACTCCCGTTGAAAGTTCAGATGGCGAACAAGCTGCCACTGAATAGTTCATGAAGATCTGCGAACGCAGGTAATAGTTCGGGTAAGACTTTTCAAAGTCGAGAAATGCTGCTTTTCTGTTAAGTGTGCATTTCAGTCAAAGTTAATACACTCTACAGGGTCGAGTTACCCTGTTATTTGTTGGGAATTATGGCGTCATGATCCAGATGCAAACAGTCTTGGATGTCGCAGACAATACAGGGGCGAAAACCGTCCGTTGTATTCGCGTCCTTGGTGGAACTCGTCGTCGGACGGCTTCACTTGGCGACGTGATTGTTGTGAGTATTCAAAAGTCGATTGCTGGTGCTCCGGAAGCTTTTCGAAAAGGAAAAGTCACTCGTGGAGTCATTGTTCGTGTTCGTAAGAATACTCGCAGATCAGATGGTAGTTACGTCCGTTTTGATAGCAATGCAGTCGTGCTTGTTGATCCAGACGGAAGTCCTCGTGGAACCAGGATCTTCGGAGCCGTTGCTAGAGAATTACGAGATCATAAGTTCATGAAGATCATTAGCCTCGCTAGTGAGGTGGTGTAACGATGAAGATTAAACGCGGAGATATGGTCCTGGTCACAGCCGGTGACGATCGATCATCCACACCAAGGCCTGTTCAACAAGTCCTCGATAATGGACAGAAAGTCCTTATTGAAGGTGTGAACCTGGTTTATAAACATGTGAAACGTGGCCATCCCAAGAGTCCTCAAGGTGGGCGTCTACGGATGGAGAAACCTATTCAAAGTTCAAATGTGGTCTATTACTGCACCTCATGTGAACAGGGTGTGAAATTAGGTTATCGCTTCAACGAAAATGGTGAGAAAGAACGTTATTGTCGAAAGTGTTCTAATGGCATCGGAGTTGTCTCTCCTGCACGTGGGAAACACATTCAGTCGTAATCGGCAAGTTAGATATATCGCTTCTAAGTATCGTGAGGTTGGGTTCAAATGGCCCGGTTTAAAGAAAAATATAACACCGAGATCGTTCCGAAGCTCTCCGACCAGCTTGGACGTGAGAACCGGCATAGCTTACCCAAAATCGAAAAGATTGTGGTTAGCATGGGAGTCGGAGCTGCAATTCAAGATCAAAAAGTTCTTGATGAGGCTCTGGGGTATTTGATGCAGATCACAGGTCAAAAACCATCAGTTCGTCGTTCGCGTAAGTCAATTGCACAGTTTAAGCTTCGCGAAGGAATGCGAATTGGTGGTGCAGTGACTCTTCGCAAACAGAGGATGTACGAATTCCTGGACCGTTTGATCACTTTGGTTTTACCACGTGTTCGAGATTTCCGTGGTGTTAATCCGAATGCGTTTGATGGTCGAGGCAATTACAGCCTGGGGTTGAGCGAGCAAGTCGTTTTCCCTGAAGTGAATGCAGACAAGGTCAAGAATATTCAGGGTATGAATATTGCGATTGTTACGTCTGCTGAGAATGATGACGAAGCACGTCTCTTGCTGAAAGAGTTTGGTATGCCGTTCAAAGACCCGAGTAAGAAGCGTTAGGATAAGACATGGCTAGCAAATCAAAAATCGCGAAAGCAAGCAGGACTCCTAAGTTCAGTTCACGTATTGAACGTCGCTGTGCATTGTGTGGCAGACCTCGAGCGGTATATCGTAAGTTCAAAGTTTGTCGTATCTGCTTCCGTGACTTGTGCTTGGATGGTGTTGTCCCCGGGATGAAAAAAGCAAGCTGGTAATACTTGCTTGTAATGTGAAGTCAGTACGATTAACAGAATTATCAATACAATGAAGACAGACGAGATCCGAGGGTTCCCGAATAATGATGACTGATCCGATTGCTGATATGTTGACACGTATTCGCAATGCAATACAAATCGAACGACCTTTTGTTGACATTCCATTGTCAAAAGTCAAGATTGGAATCGCTGAGGTACTTCAGCGTGAAGGTTATATTTGGGATTTCGAAGTCGTTGAGCAAGAACCACAATCGATTCTCCGAGTCAATCTAAAGTACAGTCCGACAGGTGAACGAGTGATTCAAAAGATCTCTCGTGTAAGTAAACCTGGTCGTCGTGTCTATGTCGACTATCGCAATCTCCCAGAGGTTCTTGATGGAATGGGCATCTGTGTGATGTCAACCAATCAGGGCGTCTTGAGCAATCGCGAAGCGAAAAAAAATCATGTTGGTGGTGAAGTGATTTGTGAAGTTTGGTAGTCGCCAACACTTTCTGAGAACAACTACTTAGGACATTTATGTCCTAAAATGCAGGTAAGAGTCATGTCGAGAATTGGAAAAAAACCGATTCCAGTCGCCGTTGGGACCGAAGTCACCATCTCTGATGGAGTGATTCAAGTAAAAGGTAAAAACGGTGAGTTGTCTTTCGAACATCATCCAAATATAGAAGTTGTTTGGAATGACAGTGATCGAGTCGTTCAGGTTAGCCGGCCTAATGATCAACCTCAAAACCGTGCACTGCATGGTCTGACTAGAGCTCTGATTGCAAATATGGTCGAAGGGGTTAATGAGCCCTTCGTGAGAAAACTTGAGATCCAAGGTGTCGGCTATCAGGCAACTCTGAATGGCAAAGAGCTTGCTCTTCAAGTAGGCTTTGCGAATACCGTACGATTGCCAGTTCCAGAAAATGTTTCTTGTGAACTTCCCAACTCTACATCCATCGTTGTGAAGAGCACAGACAAACAAGCTGTTGGTCAATTTGCAGCGAATATTCGTCGTGTCCGTCCACCTGAGCCTTATAAAGGTAAAGGGATTCGTTACGAGGGAGAACAAGTTCGTCGCAAGTCTGGTAAGGCTTTCGGTAGTTAATCGAATCATCCAGTCATACCATCATTGCTTTTAATTGTTCCAACAGAAATCAAAAGTTCGGAAGTGAGTCATGAAAGTTGGAAAGCGAATTGCTGTTCAGCGTGTTAGACGTCAAAATCATGTCCGTAATCGCGTACGTGCAACAGGTCGTCTTCGCTTGACTGTGTGTCGCAGTAATCGCAACATCTCCGCTCAGATCATCGATGATGAAACTGGTCGGACTCTAGTTTCAGCGAGTACGTTGGAAAAAGAGCTTGGTGGTGCAGGTAAAGCACACGGTAATGTTGAGTCGGCTAAAAAAGTCGGAAAAGCTCTCGGTGAACGTGCAGTAAAAGCTGGAATTACAGCTGTTGCTTTTGATCGAGGGTCTTATAAGTTTCATGGACGTGTTGCTGCGATCGCAGAAGCCATCCGTGAATCTGGTGTGAACGTTTAATTAATAACTTTGAATTCAGATTCAGCTTTAATCAAAGAGAATTTCGACAAGTCTATCGTCTAGCATTGTTTAGTGCTTTTCAGATCTTTGTTGAATGAATGTTGGGAGTGGCCGTCGTGGCACATCAAGACAGCGGACAAGGTACTAAAAATCCTGAACGAGTTGTTCAGATTCGACGATGTGCGTGTGTGGTTAAAGGTGGACGACGTTTCAGCTTTGCCTCCCTCGTTGTAGTTGGAGATGAAAACGGTCGTGTAGGCTATGGGTATGGTAAAGGAACAGAAGTTCCTGTTGCTGTCGAAAAGGCTACAAAACAGGCCAATCGTTCAATGCATCCTGTTTCACTGGATGGCACAACGATCCCTCATCAGGTTGAAGGTCGGTTTGGCGCATCGAAAGTTCTGTTGATGCCAGCTGCTCCTGGTACAGGAATCATTGCTGGAGAGACAGTTCGTGCTGTTGTTGAACTGGTCGGTGTCAAAGATATTTTGACCAAATGCAGAGGATCTGCAAACCCTGTCAATCTTGTTAAAGCAACATTCGACGCACTCTTGAAGCTGCGAACGAAAGATGATGTTGCTCGACTTCGTGGCGTTGAGATTTAAGTTCGATGTGACTTCCGTAACTGGAATGTTCAATCAGACAAAATCTTCCGTCCACTATTTCTTATTTCTTCTAAATCACTTATCGTAGATCTTTATATCTATGATTTGAAAATCTGAGTCGACTGTTTCGAGCATCTGTTTGAAGAGTGTCCTCGAAATTATTGGAATTACAGCCATGATGATCAACGACGTCCACCAGGGCATCACAAAGAATAAAAACCGCAAACGTGTTGGTCGCGGTGTTGGGTCTGGGCATGGAAAGACTTGTGGTCGAGGTCACAAGGGTGCAGGAAGTCGGCGTGGTCATTCAAAGCGACTCGGATTTGCTGGTGGTCAGATGCCACTTTTCCGTTTAGTTGCTAAACGTGGCTTCAATAACAACGCTTTTTCCAAAAAGGTTATCGCCGTTAACATCGGAACACTTCAAAAGCATTTTGAAGATGGTTCTGAGGTGAATCCGGAAACTTTAAAGCGAATTGGTTTGGCAAAAGGAACTTACGATTTCATCAAGATTCTTGGTGATGGTGAGTTGTCCTCCAAGCTCGTTATCAAAGCACATCGATTTTCAAAGTCCGCTTTAGAAAAGATCGAAGCATCTGGTGGCACTGCCGAGATTCTTGTTTAGGATCCATTCGTGCAGCTGTCGAAATCTGCTGATTCAGAACGTTTGGTATCAATATTCTTGATAGAAATGCGAACCGTAAAGAGGAATTCTATTAAATCGCACTGAGAAATCCGCGATCAGAGCTCTTTGGACTTGCATTATCAGGGGGAGATTCGTTACCTCCTACGTCATCAATGATAAATATTTCAAAATTGACATTCCAAACTTCATGAGCTTCATCACAGCCGAATTCTTTTCTTTGTGATGCACGTGAAATCAGGACGGTTTACGATAAGGAAGTTGTTACATGCTGTCTCGCCTGAAAACCGTTTTCACGATCCCTGAGTTGCGTCAGAAGGTGATGATCACTTTGATCCTTCTCGGTGTGTATCGGATGGGATTCTCGATTCCGTTGCCATTCATCGATCAGGCAGCTTTTGCTGAAAACTTCAAGAATATGGCTGGCCAACAGGGAATGGGTCAGGTTCTTCAAGCCGTTGCATTGTTATCCGCTTCAAAGCTGGGGAATGCAACTATCTTTGGCCTGGGGATTATGCCCTATATTTCTGCTTCGATTATCTTTCAGCTGCTGGGGCAAGTCTATCCTCCGCTAGAAGCCTTGCAAAAAGAAGGTGAGACGGGCCGCAAGAAAATCAATGAATATACTCGGTATGCGACCGTTGTGATTTGTTTAGGGCAGAGTTTCTTCTGGATCAGGATGCTAAGTAGCGGAGGAATGGGCCAGGGAATGGTGCTCGAGGATTACAGTGGGTTCTTTTATGTCATGGTGGCAACAATCACTATGACGACTGGGACCTTACTGTTGATGTGGATCGGTGAGCAGATTGACGAGTATGGTATTGGTAACGGAATCAGCTTATTGATTATGGCAGGAATTTTGGCTCAGATGCCAACTGCAGGCATGGAACTGCTTCGTCCTGCGTTCAAATCAGGAATTGGACTTGGTACCGATGCGGGTGTCGACAAACTCCTTCCGTTAGCTGTCATTTTTGTGTCAGTTGTCTTGGGGGTTATAGCAATCACTCAGGCTCAACGCCGTATCCCGATTCAAAGTGCTAAGCATGTCCGTGGTCGCCGAGTTCTTGGTGGACAACGTCAGTTTTTACCGTTGCGGGTTAACCAGGCTGGCGTGATGCCGATCATCTTCGCTTCGAGTCTGTTGATGTTTCCGATGTTTATCTTCGGTTACCTGAATCAAGCTTTTCCAAACAGCTCGTTTCTCTCAATGGCGAACAGTACTTTCGGTGGTGGACGAGGATTGATCTACAACTTGGTTTACGTCGGCCTGATCTTCTTCTTCTGTTATTTCTGGACAAGCATTACCTTTAATCCAAAGGATATGGCTGAGAACCTCAAGGATTACGGAAGTTTTGTTCCGGGGTATCGACCAGGCTCTCATACAGAGAAATACCTGGATCAAGTCATGACACGTATCACTTATGTTGGAGCAGGATTCTTGGCCTTGATCGCCATTATTCCAACATTGGTTGCGAGCGGGATGAGTATTTCATTCATGATCGCCAGTTTCTATGGGGGAACCGGTTTGCTCATTGTCGTCTCTGTGGCTTTGGATCTAGTCCAGAAGATTGATTCGCATTTGGTCATGCGAAACAAACCTGGAATGCTGGAATCTGAAGACGTTTAATCTTCGGTAACATCTTGAACACTTCAAACCCGGCCTCGGTCGGGTTTTTTATTGCACTGACTGAGGTCTATTTTGATCACTCTCAAAAGCAAACGTGAACTGGTATTGATGAAAGAGGCTGGGCAACTCGTCGCTCAAGCTCATCGGATTGTTCGTAGTATGATTGAACCGGGAGTCACTACCGGTGAAATCGATGCACAGGTTGAAGCCTTCTTTGAAAAGCATAACGCTGAACCATTATTCAAAGGTTATCCCGGAGATGTCCCTTTTCCGGCTGTGACCTGTATGAGCGTTAATGAACAAATTGTTCATGGCATACCCGGTGATTATGAATTGAAATCTGGTGATATTCTTAGTGTCGACACCGGATGTCGAGTCAATGGATGGTGCGGGGATTCTGCTTGGACTTATGCTGTTGGGGATGTCAGTCCGGAGACTCAGCGATTGCTTGATGTCGGCGAGGAGATTCTCAACGTTGCGATTGAGCAAGCTGGCAAGCAGAAGAAGTGGTCGACAGTCGCCAAAAAGATGATGAAAATTGCCAAGGCTAATCGTTATTCTCTTGTGGAGAAATTTGTGGGTCATGGGATCGGTCGTGACATGCATGAACCTCCGCAAGTCCCCAATTACACTAAGAAAGAGCTTGAGTACGAGGACTTCGAACTGAAACCTGGCTTGGTTCTGGCGATTGAACCGATGCTTAATCAAGGGACTCCTGATATTCGAGTCTTAGCTGACAAGTGGACTGCCGTTACAAAAGACGGAAAGCTAAGTGTCCATTTTGAACACACGGTCGCTCTTACCGAGGATGGTCCTGTTCGCCTGACCGGTCAGGATGGCGAAGTTTGACGACTATTGATCGAAAATCCGCTGATGATTACAGATCTCCGTCCTGTTGATTGAAGTTGCTCGCCGGCCCGGTTTCGGTTCACAAGTTCGTTACTTCTGACTGGTCTTGAGCTCTGGGATTTTGACCTTTGCTAAATAGATGCTGGTTTTACCTTCGTGAGA
The DNA here is from genome assembly GCF_007744255.1 of Thalassoglobus polymorphus. GTDB lineage: Bacteria > Planctomycetota > Planctomycetia > Planctomycetales > Planctomycetaceae > Thalassoglobus > Thalassoglobus polymorphus. The sequence continues at coordinate 623,056 of NZ_CP036267.1, forward strand.
TGAGTAGTAGCTGACCCATAGAATTCCTTCATGTAAGACCATGCCAGCGTAACTGGTGTCTCCACCGGATGGGAGTTCGAGGACTTCGGTGAGCGTCGCAGTTTCTTGATCGAGCCAGGAAAGGGAGGTACGGGCACGTTTGTCGTACAGTCTTGTGGTTGCCAAGATACGACCATCGGGAAGTTGGATCATTTCCGGACCGCCGATGCGAGCGTTGGTGTCTCTGAATGTCCAGTCTGTATATGGGGCTTTCGCTGTTCCGAGTTGAGCAAGTTTGTTTCCCGTTTCGTGCCGTAGCAAACATAGAGCGGTTCCATCTTTCATGAAGAGGATTTTGTCTTCGCCACAACCGTTTGGTGCGGGGACTTTCTTGACGAGGGTCTCAAACGTCTTTCCGTCTGCGGATTTATAAAGCCGTAATGTCCGCTGCGTCCGGTCGCGGTTCGTGTTGTAACCCATCGTGTATGCGTGGTTTTCGTGCCATTGCGTTCGCCAGAGCCAGAACCCTGGGGCGCCGATGGCATGGCCTTCATCCCATGTTTCTCCTCCGTCATCGGAGAACCAACTCATGGAGTAGTAGCGAATCTCCTCGTCAGCAAGCATGCCGGCTCCGTTGAGCATCAGGCGATTATCTGGTGTGACGGTCAGTTTGGCATCACGCAGGTCGTATTTGGGATGCGTGACGAGTGCGATCGATTTCCATTCTTTACCATCTTTTGATCTGAGGACACGTAATGCTCCATCAGGGGAGACGTGTGCTTTGCCTTCACGAAAGACGCAGTACCACTGGTCGTTGTATCGGAGTAGATCGGTGAATGCGTTATGCGGAGCTTTGTCCCAGATCTTTTGAACTTCCAGCAGGACCGGCTTCTCAGTGAGGCCGGGTTTCTCTTCAGCACGCAGATGCGAAGTCGGTGCGAAGTTTGTGAATGCGAGGATGAACAGGGCCTGTCTGAATGGTTGATGCAATTTCATTTTGTCACTCGTATTGCGTGATTCGAAAGTGAGAGGAAGTCTGAGAAAGTGATTTGGGGGAACCGACCACTCGAAACATCAGGGTTGATTGATCAGAATTCGAATCGTGGATGAATCGGTGTTGCGATGCAAGTGCTCCAGCTGATGGGCTGGTTGACAGTTGAGAGATTCTTCTGGAGACTGAACTTCGAATCAAGAGGATTGAATGCCTGGTTCACTCCCGGTGGAGTGTCAGGATTTGAAATTTTGGAAAGAGATCATGGCACATTTTCGACTTGCAACTTCGAGGCTGGCTTCGGCATCTAAACTGTTTCTGTTGACGACTCTCTTGTGCGGGGGGCTGACCTCGCGAGTGGACGCTCAAACTGATGCGGTGCAGTGGTGGAAAGAGTACACCGGAATTGAGGCGAACGGACCAGCGGTGCTGGGGTATTGGAAGTTTGATGGTGGCCAGGCGGGGTTTCTGAAGGATTCCTCTTCGCATGATCATCAAGCGACCCTGCGAGGTGCGAAGCTGAATGCTTCGGGGCGATTTGGGGGGTGTCTGGAAAGCTCCGCGGGGTATCCGATTGAAGATGAAAGTCACTCAATCCATGTGGCGAAATCTCCGGTTTTGTCACCACGGGGGGCGTTTACGATTGAGATGTGGATTCGTGGTAAGGATGCTGAAGCGTTTCCGCCGGAGGTACGCCCCGTGTTGATGGATATGAAATATGTACCGGGCAACCATACCGGGTTCCTGTTCTCAATGACGAACGAGAGTGGTGATGGGACTCGGCGGTTTTCGATGGCAATCGGTTTGGGAGAGAACTCTCAGACCTGGTATTCACATCCGTTTCGATTGAAGAAAGATGCGTGGCAGCATATCGCATTGACATATGACGCCGCCGGGACGCTGGCTTTTTATCTGGATGGCTCGGAACTGAGTCGCTCTACCGTTGAAGGAGCGGGGGCGATGGCGACGGCGACGCGGTATCTTTCAATCGGTGATCGTAGCGGCTCTTTGTATAACGGGTTTCCCGGCTACATCGATGGAGTCCGGATGACGCAAGGTGTGCGGGAGTTTCGACCGATTCGGTTTGAGTCAGCAACTGGCCGGTTTGTCGCGGTCAGAATGAGCCCGCAGGCGAAGGTGAGTGGGGAACTCATTAATCAGACGGGGCAGCCTCTCACTGCTGGGAGTGTCACTGCAATTCTTCCGGGGGGAGATGTTCAGAAGTTGCAGTTGAAAGAGATCCCGAAGTCCGGGACTCAAACGATTGAGTTTCCTGTTGATTCCTCTCTTCGTCCCGGAGAGTACGAAGTTGAGTTGGTCGTCGATTTGCCGAAATGGGGTGACGCTGGAGAAGGTTTTCAATCGAAAGTGAAATTTCCTTTTGTGATCACTCCTCGTCCGCTTCCGGAGCGAATGCCGGTTGTGATGTGGGGAGTTGGTGGAACAGACAATGTGATCGAGCAGATTCCAACGCTGAAGGAGTTGGGCTTCACTCATTGCCTCGGTTTGCGAGTCGATTATCAACGCGTTTGGGATGAAGGAGAAAAAGCGACAGCAATGTCTCCAGAGCAAATTCTCAACGGGAGAAAGATGCTCAACGCAGCTTTGGAGAACGACGTGCAAATTGTGGCTTCGCTTTCTCCGGGAAGTTGGTTGCGGAGAGCCTCTGCCGGGGAACCGTTCTTGAGAATTGATCGGAACGGAAAGCATTACGATCGTGAAGATGTCAGTGGGGTCTTTCCACAGATTCAGGACTTTTGCTTCAACACGGGAGCCGCGGTCGGGAAAGCGTACGGTGATCATCCCGCTTTTGATGCGGCATTATTGCATACCGAGGTTCGTGGTGAGTCTCAGGTTTCATTTCATCCGCAAGAAGTTGCAGCGTATCGTGAAGCAACAGGAGCTGAAATCCCGGCGGAAGTCGTCATTAAAAATGGAGTTCAGTATCAGAAGCTGAAAGACTTCCCGAAGGATCGAGTCATCGCGGACGATCATCCCATCTTGAAATTCTATCAGTGGTTCTGGCAAAAAGGCGACAACTGGAACGATCTCAATACTCGTTTACACAATGGGCTCAAACAGAATGTGAGCAACAAAGACTTCTGGACATTTTACGATCCGGCTGTTCGCGTTCCCAGTATCAGTGGAAGTGGTGGAGAAGCGGATGTCCTTTCGCACTGGACATACAGCTACCCCGATCCGATTCGAATCGGACTCTGTACAGATGAATTATTTGAAATGGCTCGGGCGAACGGACATGAGCAAGACGTCATGAAAATGACGCAGCTGATCTGGTATCGATCGCAAACTGCACCGATTCAAAAGAAAGCCACAGGAGAAACATCTCCGTGGGTCGATCGGGACCCTGACGCGGCCTACATCACGATCGCCCCTATGCACTTGCGTGAAGCCTTCTGGTGGAAGATGGCTCGGCCGATCAAGGGGATCATGTATCATGGCTGGCAATCGCTGGTCGAAATGGAATCTCCGGGAGCGTATCGATATACAAATCCGAACACGAAGCATGAACTCAAGCGGTTAGTCAATGAGGTCGTTGTTCCACTTGGCCCAACGTTGAAGCAAGTTCCGGATGCCAATACAGATGTGGTGTTTCTGGAAAGTTTCACGTCGCAAATGTTTGCTCGGCGGGGGACGTACGGTTGGAATCGTGGGTGGGCTGGCGACATGTATCACATCCTGATGTATGCACAACTTCAACCACGAGTCATCTATGAAGAGTCGCTCTTGAAAGGTGGGCTGGACGGCGCCAAGGTGCTTGTACTGGCGGACTGTGATGTCCTGACTGATTCCGCAGTGAAAGCGATTCAGAAATTTCAGGCTGCGGGAGGACTGATTGTTGGTGATGCTGAAGTCTGCCCAGCGATTCAAAGAGATTACACAATCACGCGGTTCGGTCGGACAAAAAAAGCGGATGTAGATCGAGCTAAGCTAGTGAAGATTGCGACAGATCTTCACAAGTGGCTGGAAGGGAAGTATTCGTTTGCCGTCGAATCGACAAATCATGACGTGGTGACGCGGCGAAGGAAATCAGGAACGACTGATTACATTTTCGCAGTGAATGATCATCGTGAGTTCGGCAGTTATGTTGGACCGTTTGAAATGGCGATGGAAAATGGATTGCCATCAAAGACTGATCTTCTCCTGAACCGGAAGCAGGGCTACCTGTACGATCTTGTGAACGGCGTTGAAGTGACAGCGATGAAGAAAGGGCAGGGGCTCAGCCTGCCTGTCAGCCTCGGTCCCTGTGAAGGACGGGTTTATATGGTGACGGAACGTCCGATTCGTGATGTGAAGGTCGCTGTTCCAGACTCGGCAAAACGGGGTGGCAAGGTGACGATCCAGATCGGCATCACGGATGGAGAGGCTCCTGTGGATGCGGTCGTCCCGCTGCATGTTCGCATCGTTGATCCTGAAGGGATTGAAGCAGAGTTTACCGGGTACTATGGGGCAGCCAACGGAACGTGTTCCATAGAGGTTGATCTCGCTTCGAACGACCGGATCGGAGTCTGGGAGATTCAGGCGAAAGAACTCGCTTCAGGGAAATCGTCAGCCGGTTATCTTCGAGTGATCGAATGATCGCGGATGATAGAAAACTGTTTCTCCGGGCACTCGTTGTGTCCGGCGTCTCAGAGTGACACGATCTGAAATTGTGACGCTGGGAAATTGTCACTCACTGGAGAAGAGGGGGCTGAATGGATTTTCAGTCGAGGTGTTTCAGGTCGTTTGACTTGATAGGTGCGTCGGCTGAGATTGTGCGCGGTCCTTTTCCTGCAGTCTTTTCGTAAGTTCCGTCACCTGCTTTGACGTACTTCGTGAAGCCCATTTTCTCCAGCTTCTTATTGTCGTTCGTACTTTTGTGCATAGCAGATTCAGACCATGTCCCGCCGATGAAGGGTGGCTGAATGACTCGGCGCACAGGTTCACCGGTTTCAGGGTGCTCGGTGAGAGCCTCTGCTGAAATTGGCTGAATCAGCTCAAAGACCTCGCCGCCTGAGCCGTCTTCGTTGATGACTTCGTAAACATAAGTTGGCATGTCGTCCGACCAGTCAAAAGAATGGATCTGTCTGGAAACAGTCTCAATACCTATGGAATTGCGACCTTTCTCTGTCTCAGAGAAGTGAATAGCAAGTTTTGAGACCAGTTCTAGAATATTATTGCGTAACTCAAGAACTTGAATAGTTAAAATACCTCACCGAGGCTGGAAAATCATGCATGAGTCGGCAATCTGTCAGGAAATGTTTCATGATTTCATCCCACCGTTCGGTTTAGAGCAGTTTGGTCTGCCTTGTGCCCGGATAGAACACGTTTTACCAGCGAAATTGCTGTTCGCACCAGGCAGGACGTAAAAACGAATATTGGATTTCATCCGGAGGAAAAGGTCGAGTTTCTTGTGTTTCCACTCTCTTATTCTGGTATTTTCGCTGATTGCAGCTTTGGGACATCATTTTTAGTGCGGAGAGATCAAAGTTACGGATCGGATTGATCCAGCTCGCTCAGGAAATCGTTCGAGAATATGGGAACGATTTGACCCCTTTTTTCGAATCGTCCTATAATCCATAGTAACATCTGTACTTGCGCCTGAATTGTGCAACGTATCTTTGTTAAAATCCGTCACTGTGAATCATTTCCCACTTCAGGGTCGTTTCGAATGTCATTTTCGTTTTCGTCATCCCGGTTCTCTCGAGTGGCGCCATGTTTCGCTCGAGTCACGCTGTTCAGCGCAATGTTGCTGTTTGGTCTGAGCGCAATCGAAGAGCTCTCTGCCCAGGAACAGGAAGTGACACCCGTGGGGCGATTGATCCCATTGGAGAGTCCGTTAAGTGACGAGGCGCTTGGGCTTGTCCGCCGGACAGCTTTGGAGCTTCAAAGCATTGCAGAAACAGAAGATCGAAAAACCTATTTGTTTCTGGAAATTAAACCGGGCATCACCGAGTTTCACAATGCTTTTGCGATGGCAGAATTCCTGACAGCTTCAGCCATTCAAAATGTGACAACGGTCGCCTGGGTTTCGGAAACTGTCACTGGCAACAATGCTCTGGTTGCGTTGGCCTGTAAAGAGATTGTGATGGCGCCGGATGCAAAGTTGGGTGACTTAGGACGAGGGAAGGCGGTCGCTGAGGATCGGCAGGAAATTGTGTTGGCGATTGTTGCGAAGCGACGGAATGCACGCGTCACCACTCCGCTGGCAAAGGCGATGCTCGACCCGGCTGTTTCTTTGGTCAATGTGACCATCGAAACCGAAAACGGTGAGCGGGAAACACGTCTTGCGACAGCGGACGAAGCGTCAGCGCTGCTTGATTCCGGAGCTGTCATTCAAAAGAAAACAACAATTAAAGAGTCCGGGACTCCAGGAATTTTCTCTGGAGAAGATGCACAAAGATATCAAATGCTGGCGAGGCAAATCGCCAACACACGTAACGAAGTCGCTGACGCGTTTCAGCTTCCGGTTGAATCGCTACGGGAACTCACCGCTCCCGATGCCGAAACGAACGTTGCTTATATTCTATTGCACGATGAGATTGATCGTGTCTTTCATTCGTTTGCACTATCGCAAATTGACCGCGCAGTTGCTCAAGGTGCGAAGACGATCATCTTTGAAGTTGATACTCCCGGTGGGTTGCTGGATGTCTGCATCGATTTGTCTTCCCGAATCATTCGATTGAACGAATCAGGAATCCGGACAATTGCATACATCCCGAATCAAGCAATCAGTGGTGGAGCGATTATTTCAGCAGCATGCTCAGAAATCTACATGCAGCCAGATGCCAAAATCGGTGATGCCATGCCGATCAGCCTGACAATCGGTGGCGGGTTTGTGCATGCCGATCCCAAAATATTGAGTGTCCTCCTGGAACACATGCGGATGCTTGCCGAGAAAACGGGGCGACCGACAGTTCTGGTCGAGGGGTTCTGTGATGCCAAGCTGGAAGCATTCGAAGTTACGAATAAAACGAGCGGGCGCAAGTGGTACATGTCCGAAGATGAAATTCATAAATCGAACGGTGAATGGATTAAAGGGCCGCGTGTTCCCGAGTCGCGTCCCGAGGTGGCAGTCTTTGTGAATGGGCGACGTGCACATGAATTGAAACTGGCTTCTGCACCTGTCGAAAATGTTGAAGAACTTAAAGAGCGGCTTGGGATTCCCTTGAGTATGGAGTTCCAGGTGACGGAACGTTCCTGGGTCGATTCTCTGGTCTTTTGGCTCAACAACGAATGGGTCACCGGGATGCTCTTCTTTCTGGCGATTGTCTGCATCTACATCGAAATGGCGACGATGACCGGGTTCTTTGGAATTCTCGCAGCTTCAGCGTTTGGCGTCTTCTTCTGGAGTCGGATGCTTGGGGGAACGGCATCGACTCTGGAACTTTCCATGTTTGTGCTTGGCCTCGGTTGTCTGGCGATGGAGGTCTTTGTCATCCCCGGATTTGGAGTCTTCGGCGTCTCGGGAATTCTGATGATTGTTGGGTCACTTGTGATGGCAAGTATGACCTTCAGCGGGTTTGGCGTGCAGTACGATATGGAGCGTGTCGTCGTTTCCTTTGCTCCATTTGCAGCCTCGCTAGTTGGGGTGATTGTCTTCGCAAGTTTTCTAGGGAAGTACTTACCTCATATCCCCATACTCAATAGCATGATTCTCACTCCACCGAACATTGTGCCTGAAGATGATGAGCCTCGATTACGGGCCACCAGTCGGCAGGCAACTTCTGAACTGGTCGGCTCTGTAGGGGCGGCCGTCTCGGATTTACGTCCAGCAGGCAAGGCTCAGATTGACGGTCGTTTATACGACGTTGTCAGTGATGGGCCGTACATCCAATTCGACTGCGACATCGAGGTCGTTAAAGTCCAGGGGAACCGAATCGTCGTTCGTGAAAAAACGGTCTGATAGGGCAAAACGCTACAGTTTGCGACTGAATCTCTCTTGAATTCAGCTTGCCGCTGCCAATAAAGATGGCTATTTGGAATGCGATCTGCTGAAGATGAACATTTTGTGAAAATTCGATGATTTCCCTATCAATTTTTTGTGATAAATACCTTAGACTTAGGGTAGCCGCAAAGATTGCGCACTCGGTTCTCTGCCGAGCTGATGATGAAGAATCCATTCGGTTAATTGTTGTTCAGCATGAGTTGCCAGGTGGAAGTTGATTTTTTTTTCGAAGACACCTCATCGAACCATGCCAACAGCGACTCTTCATTCTGGTCAATATTTTTGCGAAGAGAAACTGATCTCTTGATCTTTCTTAGACAGAGTTTCTGAAACGTTAATGAAATTCGGAAGCTTTCGTCTCTCCACTTGATATGCGGTTCTAGCAGTACATTCAGAGTTTTAAGTTCTACGAGTTCGTTTTAGCGATAAGATTGCTATTTTCATTCCTTTTTATGGTACGGAGAATTGATGATGATTTTGTCTAACTTTAGAAAGCGTAAAGGATTTACGCTGATCGAACTGTTGGTCGTGATCGCGATTATTGCGATCCTTGTGGCGCTTTTGCTGCCTGCAGTGCAGCAAGCACGTGAAGCGGCACGTCGCACACAGTGCAAAAACAACCTGAAGCAAATTGGGTTGGCACTTCACAACTATCACGACATCTACAACACTTTTCCGCCAGGGCGGACCCGCAACCTGTACTCAGGCATTACAGACGCTTGGTACACCGGAAACATTGCGTGGTTGCCCCGTTTGCTTCCACAAATGGATCAGGCTCCACTCTACAACACAATTGACTGGGATCTTGGTCAAGGGACGGGGAGTACCGATGGTGATGATGGCGTAAACGGAACAAACCCAACCGGAGCTCGCCGTCAAATCATTCCAGCCTTTCGTTGTCCGTCAGATCCCGGAAACGGTTCAGTCACATGGACCACACCGGCAGGAGTTCGTGTGTCAGGGGCACCTTCGAACTCTGGGTACGCGTCAGGGAACTATGTGGGTAACGTCGGTCGAACAACCCGGCTGAGCTCGAATACACCGGGAGTCTTTGGGCAGAACTCGCAGACACGGTTCCGCGATATTACTGACGGAACATCAAACGTTTTGGCTGTGTCAGAATGCGTGATCGGATTCTATCGAGAAAGCACAAATGATAGTGGGAACAACACCGATTGTACGCCAGGAAGTAAAGATACGAGTTCGACTCGGCAGGCGGGGAATTCGTGGTTCTATGTCTACCACCCACAATCTGCGTTTTTCAATACGTACGTCGGCCCGAACAATAAGAAGTCTGTCGATTGCGGAGTAAACTCAGACCGAACAAATGCCGCAGCAAGAAGTTTGCATGTCGGAGGCGTTCAAGCTGTTCTGTGCGATGGAAGCGTCAAGTTCATTAGTGAAAACATTGATTTGACAACCTGGAATAACCTGGGGAACAAATCTGACGGGAATGTTATAGGCGAGTTCTAGAGCATTTGAAAATGATGGACGGGGTCTGCCTCGTAACGTGTCATCGATAAGTTGTGAAAGTGGTCTTCATAGAGAGGACCAGCCACGACAGACATTAAAAATGCACTCGTTACGAACATCTCGACATCTCCCGATTCAGGAAAGTTGATCAGAGAACTGGCTCTTGAAATCCTTTTGATTTTGAGGGCCAGTTTTAATCTCACAGGATCGTTTTCAGAAGTGGCCCGGTGCGTCCGCGGTTTGGGCGACTTTGCTCTTCTGATTTGATGAACGCCAAGGCTTGAAAAAAAGAACCTTCTCAAGCACACTGATATTAATATTGGCTTTTTACGAGTTCTTCACCCTAAATTACAAAGAGTAGTTTTATGATTCTTAAGCGTGTCTTTTTGTTGATGTTTTTCTCACTCGTCATGACCTTGTCTGTTGGCTGCGGTGGAAACGTGAGTGAAGGAGTCGCAGATGGCGAAGACGAGCCAGAAGTCGAATTGACTGAAGAGGAAATTGCTGGCGAAGAAGCGTCACATCAGGGGTCGCAGCAGTAGTGTCCCCAGAGGTCCCCAGGCCGACAGCTGAGACGCATTCGAACAACCTCGTCGTCTGGTTGGCTGGGGTGATGTTTCTGGTTGTCCAAAGACCTCTCTATTCTCACAGTCTTTGGTGGAATTTATCCCGTGGGCGCGAAGTCGCACACGGGATTTTTTCGCCTGTGAAAGAGTTGCTCACGCTGGAGAGAGCCTTTGAGGCTGACTGGTGTAGCGGCCTCCCGTTTTATCTCTTCTGGTCCACGGGCGGAATTCACTTTCTTGCCGCCATCCCGCTTTTGGCCTCGACTTTTCTCCTTATCTTCCTTGGGAAAAAACTCTCTGCAGCGAATGGAACGTGGGCAGTTGCTCTCATGCTTCCACTGTTTCTTTGGTCTGTTCGTGGAGAACTTCAACCCGTCCCCGGACTGATTGATCTTTTAGGATTGGTTGTCCTCTGGCAAGTTCTCTCCGCGCGGCGATCCAAGCGGCAATTGATATTTTCAGTCTTGCTTCTGTTCGCCGTTTGGTCAAATTTCGCACCGCGTCCAGGTTGGGGCTTGTTGTGGTTACTGCTCACTGTTGGCTTTCAGCAGAGTGTGGACAATGCGATCACTAAGAAAAAAAACAAACGTTCGAAGGTTGCTGAAAGGTCGAACACGCACTTCATGCAATCCAGTTTGGCAGTCGTGGTGGCGGCTTTGATTGGTGGGATCTGCAATCCACGGGGAATTCTTTCATGGCGGGATTCTTTCGTCTTGATGATGCCGTCGACCTTTGTGTCTCCTGAGTTCAGATTAGAGCGGGCGTGGTCGGGCGCGTTCAATTCAAAGAGTTGGTCCGTTGAAGAAACTGCATTTCTGTTATTGTTCTTTTTGAGTGTGGGACTTGTGGTTCGAGCGATTTGGTTGTCTCAAAGAGTCGAAGCAAGTACGGGGAGTAACTCGAACGATGAGGGTGATCTTGCTCGCGATCGGAGCCGGAATCGACAGCGGAATCTAGCGTTAATCTCTCTGTTCAGTCTCCCGCTGTTGGGGTGCTTGTTGGCGAAAGCCAATCTTCCAATTTGCAGCCTCTGGCTGGTGTTGGCTGTGCTTTGGTTTTCTGACCAATCAGTCCCGAGTGAAAAGAAAACACGAGAGCACGTACAAGGTTGGAGGCTGACCTCTGTTGCAGCGATCATTTTCGGCATTGCTCTCGTTGATGCCACAGGGATCAGCAGTTTGTCGACGCGACGGCTGGGGTGGGGGATTGATTCGGAGATTGACGTTCGCTTACTGAACCTTCCTCAATTGGATCCTGATGGTGAACAGCTCATTGGTTGGTCGCCTGATACTCGGTCGGTCGGTGCCGCTTTGTGGATCGATGAAGGGATGAAGTTTGTTGATGTCCCTCAGCGAGCACTTCTTGGAGGTCGGCTGCGAGAACACTCTCAACAGCTCGAAGATTTGAGAGGGGCACACCGAGCCAGCTATTTTCGTGACGATGGGTCTCAGGGAGGATGGGTTCGGAAGTTCAGTGAATGGAACGTTGACCTGCTTATTCTTCCCGTTGAATTTGAGGTGATTCATCGCGAGTTAATGAAGTCTCCATGGCGTCCTTTGGATATGGATTCTCCAGCTGTGCCGTATGGGTCGTCAGCGAATTCAAGAATGTCACAGCTGGTTTTGGAGGTGATTCAACAACAGGGATTTGTTGAGTTCGGTCCGTGGCAGCCTTCAGTCGAAAATTATAGCGGACATGGTTGGCGATTCGATTTCGTCGAGTTGCTGGGCGGAGGGACCGATCCGGCGGCTGCAATTCGTCAATCGCGGTTATTTCGCACGATGGACATTCCTGTCGCTGCGTTGCGAGCACTCGTTCCAGTCCGGACAGGGAAGGTTCGCGGTCCTCTCGCTCACGAGCTTGGTCTCTGTCAGCGTGATTTGGCATATCAGGAGTGGACAACTTTTGGGCAAGCGAGCGTTTTTCGTCGGCTTGTCTTGAGGGAATTCCCAAGTGATTCAGCTGGTTCAAGCTCCGCAACTCCTCTCTGGGGGGAATTGACACCTGATGAAATTGAGACACCAGAAGTTTGGGAGGAAAGCGTTCAGCTGTACTTGCGCGGCGATCTTCATGGCGCAATTCAAACTCTCCCCGGAGAAACTTCGCAACAGTGTTTCGCATCGGCTATGCTTTGGCTTGAGTTAGGTGAAACCGGATCAGCGATGCAGGAGTTAGAGAAGCTTCTCAAGCTGAATCCGGATCGGCCTATGCAGATTGCTGCAAATTACTGGCGGGAGCAAATTCAACAGTTCAGCGAGTTTTGAGTTGGACGATTTTCTCAATGCAGAATGATTCAGAAAAACGACTGAAAAGTGACAGCGTGCTGTGGCTGCTCCCGATGCTCATCCTTGTCGGTGGGCTCGCTTCGCTCGCGGTCTCTCGGACTGATTCTCCCGAAGATCGACCGCGTCCTGTTGTGTTGAGTTCGCAGCCGCGTGTTTCTCAAGAACGCTGCGCTGAATGCCATTCTGATATCACAGATGAATTTCATTTGGCTCCTCATTCGCGAACTTTAAAACGTGTTCCACCTGACGAATTCATCGAAAAATTTGCTGGCAGATCCGTCAAGCTGCAGGGGACGGGTGTCGAAATGGAGTATCGTGTTGAGGATGATCGGCTCGCTGTTTCTTCATCCGCTTACCCTCGTGAATTGCCTATCGAATGGATCTTCGGTTCGGGAACGCATGCGTGTACACCGTTGATCACCTGGACCGATGCACATGGGAAGACAACGTCTCTGGAGCACAGCGTGAGTTGGTATCCTGATGGAAAACTTGCCAGAACTCTCGGTATGGAAGAGCTCAAAGAGACCGAAGGTCTGCTTGCACTCGGAGTGCCTCGGACTCCGGCACAAACGGTGAATTGCTTCGGTTGTCATGCGACGCATGTCCCTGTTCATCAAGGGAAAATCGACTTCGACGGCATTGAGCCCGGGATCGGGTGTATTCGCTGTCACAAGGGGACTGCTGAGCATGTTCGAAATATGGATGAAGGATTCGCTGCAACGATTGAACGTTTCTCTCAATTGAGTCCGCGTGAAGCTGTTGATCGTTGTGGCGAGTGCCATCGTCGAGCGGATGAGCTTGATGGAGAGATTCGCCCGGACGACAAAACTCTCCCGAGATTTGCATCGGTCGGCCTTGTTCAGAGTCCCTGTTTCAAACAGCAGGCAGGGATGAAGCTTCCGTCCGGGAAGCCAGCTCGTTTGGACTGCACGACCTGTCACGATCCTCATCGTCCGGCGATCCGTGACTGGAAAGTGCACACGGCTGTTTGCCTGGACTGTCATCATTCAAACAATGAGGCTGCCCACGATTGCCCACGTGCAGCCCGCGATTCAAACTGCTTGAAGTGTCACATGCCGAAGGTCCCAGCAAACGAGCATCTGGAGTTCACCGACCACTGGATCCGCATCCAGGAGAACTTCGATTCAGACTCTGTAGACGATTAGAGCATCTATCGTGTTTCACGTCTTCGTGAAGAGTGCTTTCAAATGAAAAACCACTCATGCCTGCGAAACTGAGGCTTGCTCACTCAGTGTCGTAGGTTTGTGTGGATCAGACCCAGGGAACTTGGTGGGACTGCTCATTTCTTTCGGTCCATTGTTCTCGAATGTTGTCGCGTCATACACTTTTTCTCTGAAGAACGATCAACGAAGAGCGATTAGTGAAGAACGAAAATTATTTGGACTGGGAAGAGGGGTAAGGATCGATGCATTTTTGTCAGAGAAGTTTCGCACCTTGGAGTTTTGTTCTGTTAGCTCTGCTGATTGAAAATGGACATGTGCCCAGATTGCTGAGCGCAGAGGATGTCGTTGATGTGGGGGCTCGGCGGGAATTGTTTATTGACGATGTACTGATCGGCAGCATGGCACAAACTCGGCGACAGTTACATCATCCTGTTCCAAGAAAGATTGCCATCACTCATGATGCTCCATGGGAAGGGGCGGGGTGTGGATATCATACAATCATTCAGGATGGAGACCTTTATCGGCTGTACTACCGCGGCTCGGCTTTAGGTGTCGAAGATGGCAAGTTGCGATTCGGTAAGCAGGTCTACTGTTACGCTGAAAGTCGTGACGGCGTTCACTTTACAAAACCCAATCTGGGGATCGTGGAATACGAGGGATCGAAAGAGAACAATATTTTCTGGAATAAGGTCGGAGTTCACAATTTTGCTCCGTTTCTGGACACGAATCCAGCGTGTCCTCCAGAGGCTCGGTTTAAAGCCTTGGGCGGGACAGCGAGTGAAGGTGGGCTGTTTGCATTTCAGTCAGCAGATGGAATCCACTGGTCGCTGATGCAAAAAGAGCCGGTCGTGACTGAAGGGGCGTTCGATTCTCAAAACCTGGCTTTCTGGGATTCCTCTGCAAAGAAATATCGTGCCTATTTTCGTACGTTCACTGAAGGTGTCACGACAGGCAAGGTCTGGAAGCCAGCTGGCTTTCGCGCGATTCGGACTGCGTCATCAGCAGATTTTCTTTCGTGGGAGGATAACGCCGATTTGACGTATAAAGACTCGCCTGTTGAGCATCTCTACACGAATCAGGTTGGCCCTTATTTTCGTGCTCCACATCTTCTGGTCGGATTTCCGACTCGTTACATCGAACGCGGATGGTCTGACTCGATGCGCGCGTTGCCTCAACGTAAGGAGCGAGAAAAGCGATCAAAGGCTCACCTCAGATACGGGACCTCGCTGACCGAAGGGCTCTTGATGGCGAGTCGGGATGGCGTTCATTTTGAACGTTGGAATGAAGCATTCTTGAGGCCCGGTGCTGAGCGGCCCGATACTTGGCTTTACGGTCATCAGTACATCGCCTGGCATGCAGTTGAGACGAAGTCATCTTTGCCGGGGGCAGCAAATGAAATTTCGATCTATGCCCCAGAGGGATCGTGGATCGGGAGCAGCAATTCGCTGCGGCGCTATACACTTCGTCTCGATGGATTTGTTTCCATTAATGCTCCCTGGGAAGGTGGAGAAATGATTACGAAGCCCATTCGCTTTCAAGGCGAGATGTTAGAGCTGAACTTTGCAACATCAGCGGCAGGTGGAATACGTGTTGAAATTCAATCTGACAGCGGAACTCCTGTCCCCGGATTCACGTTGGCTGAAAGTGAAGAACTCTTCGGAGATTCGGTCAATCGCACTGTGACATGGAAGTCCGGGGGCGACATGAGCAAACTCTCAGGTCAGGCCATTAAGTTGCGATTTGTCATGAAAGATGCCGATCTCTATTCGTTTCGGTTTTCTGATGCGAAGTGAAAATTAATCGTTTCGTCAGCCTGCATCTCTCGCTTTGTTGTCATTTCGTGAAAGTTCGCCACTCAGCATGTTGACGTGGTCGCGGGAAGAGGGAGAATGTTTAGAACTGATCCTGAAACTTGAAATTGCTCTCTCAAACGTTGAGGAAAGCGACCTTTCCAGTAGTTTTCGGACTGCTTCTAGTGTTAGATAACTTCAACTCCAGATTCGGAGATTAGCGAATGCTTATTCCTGTTCGTCTTTTGAAAATTTCATCGGTGCCGTTCTGTTTTGCGGTCGCTGTTTTCCTGGCCTCTTCTCTTTCTGCAGAAGAGAAGAAGGAGAAGCCGGTTGATGCTCCCAAGGGAGAAGTCATCAAGCTCTTTGATGGCAAGTCCTTGAAGAACTGGAAGGTCACCGATTTTGGCGGGGAGGGGACAGTACTTGTAAAAGATGGACAACTGATTCTTGAGCCAGGCGATCCGATCACCGGAGTTCATTGGGTCGGGAAAGAACTTCCAAATGTGAATTATGAGATTTCATTCGACGCTCAGCGAGTCGACGGGAATGACTTCTTTTGTGCTCTAACTTTTCCAGTTAAGGAGAAGCTGTGCAGTCTCATCCTGGGAGGTTGGGGTGGGAGTTTGATTGGACTTTCTAACATTAATGATTTTGATGCCTCTGAAAATGAGTCGACTGACTACTACTCCTTCGACAACGAAAAGTGGTACAAAATTCGATTGCGAGTTGACGAGAAGTTCATTCAGGCCTGGATCGACGAGACTCGCATCACGAAGATTGACCACACGGAAAACCGCATCTCTATCCGGATCGAAATGGAACTTTCAAAACCGCTCGGCTTGGCCTCTTTTCAAACAAAGGGAGCGATTAAAAACTTGAAAATGACGAAGCTGAAACCGGAAGTGAAAAAGAAAGATTGAGCGTCGTTGGCACGCCCCGTTGCAGTCAACTCTTCAGGTGCGGGCCGATTTGGTCTCGGAAAAGTGCTTCCCGGTCTGTCATAGAAAGTCACAGGAGAAATGAAACCAGTCATTCGCGCAGTCGTCTTTGATATGGACGGCTTGATGTTTAATACGGAAGAAGTCTTCAATCGGTCGGGAACGGAGTTGCTGCGACGACGTGGAAAAGTTCCGACGCCGATCCTCTTTCATTCCATGATGGGGCGACGCGCTGAAGAAGCGTTTCAGGTGATGATCGATCAAATGGAATTGACTGAGTCGATTGCAGAACTTCAAACGGAATCCGAGGAGATTTTCGATTCACTCCTCGATGACATTCTTGCTCCCATGCCGGGATTGCTGAACCTGCTGAATGTCCTGGAACAGCGGCAGCTTCCCAAGATGGTCGCGACGTCATCGCATCGAAAATATTTGACGGACATTCTGGGACGATTCGATTTATTGCACCGGTTTCCTAAAACGTTGACAGCTGAAGATGTGACGCATGGGAAGCCGCACCCTGAAATTTATCTGACGGCGGCAGCTCAGTTGGAGGTCTCGCCAAGCGAAATGCTGGTTCTGGAGGACAGCGAAAATGGAACAAAATCCGCAGCCGCTGCTGGAGCACATATCATTTCTGTCCCGCACGAAATCAGCGCGCATCATGATTTCAGTTCTGCAAAAGCGATCGCCAAGAGTCTCGATGATCCAGTGATCCACGAGCTGTTGGGATGAACAAGTCGTCGACGCTTGATCAGATACCGGAGAAAATGACGCTCAGACGTCAGTTGATCAGGCTGGTTTTGTTAGCAGGATTCACTTACCTGGGGTTTTGTTTGATGCTGGCGTTTCTTCAGCGCAAGTTGATTTATGTTCCGCGAGCTGCACCGGTCTTGCTTGCAGAATCTGGTTACCCTGAGGAGCGAATTCGCGAAATCGTTCTTTCCGTTGATGACGGCCTGAACCTCTACGGGTGGTATTGTCTGCCCGATACCGGCAAGGCGCCGGCATCTCCCAGGTTGGCACTGATCTTTCCCGGGAATGGTGGCAACCGGCTCAATCGCGTGCGAATTTTGGAGTTAGTGAATGACCTTGGTTGTGCTGCTCTGATTGTCGATTATCGCGGCTACGGTGGGAGTCATGGTGCTCCTTCAGAGGAAGCGATCGCGACTGATTGCCGAAAGGTTTGGGGGTTCGCCACAGGCGAACTGGGATTCTCAAACGATCAGATTATCGTCTTTGGACAATCGTTGGGTGGTGGCGTTGCGACTCGTCTCGTCTGGGAGCTTTGTCAGGAAAATCAGGCACCAGCGGGGCTCGTTCTTCAGGCAACGTTTACTTCTCTCGTGGATGCCGCTCAACACCGTTTCCCGTGGCTGCCGGTCAATCTGTTACTTGTTGACAGGTATCCGTCAATCAATCGCATCCCCGATATTACCTGTCCTCTACTCATGCTGCACGGAAGGCAGGATGAAATTGTTCCACTCCAGCTTGGAGAGCGACTCTTTGCGGTGGCACCAGAGGTCTCCGCAAACGGAATTCAGAAACGTTTCGTCGAGCTTCCAGATGCGGGGCATAATGATATTTATCATGTGGCGTTGGACGATGTGATAAAGGCAAAGCGTGAGTTTCTTGACTCGATTCAAGACGCGTCCCGCGGAACTGATTAGAGCAGTTTGCTCTATCGTGCCCGTGAAGAGCGCATTTCTCTAGTAAGAATGCTGTTCGTCACGAGGCAGATCCAGCAACCAATTCGAAAGATGCTCCAATGCCTCTGCTTGATCCGCAACTTCTGGCTGATGCGCATCGACATTTGTCCGGTTCCGATGACGTTCTCGCAGAAGTGATTCGTGAAGTTGGACCATGTACTCTTGATCGTCAAACAAATCGATATCGCAGCTTGCTCCGGGCGATTGTCGGTCAACAAATCTCCTCTGCGGCAGCGAAGTCTGTCTTCAATAAGCTCGAAGTTGCCGTTCATTCTAAAACGCTGAATCCGGAAGCTGTCTCGAGACTGACTGTGGCGGACCTGCGTGGTGCCGGGCTGTCTTCACAGAAGGTTCGCTACGTTCAGGATTTGACAGAACATGTTCTCGATAAAAGATTGAAGCTTCGTTCCCTGCATTACAAAAGCGACAATGAAGTCATTGAGTTGCTGACTGATGTCAAAGGGATTGGCGAATGGACGGCACAGATGTTTCTCATGTTCTCACTCGGGCGTCCTGATATCATGCCGTGGGGAGATCTGGGAATACAGGTCGCAATACGTAATCTGTATGGGTTTTCGGAGTTACCAAACAAAGCAGAATGCCTCGAAATTTCGCGTCCTTGGCGTCCGTATGCTACAATTGCCAGCTGGTATTTGTGGCGAACACTCGACTGAATAGACGGCGAATGCGACTTTCGCGGGCACGATAAGCATTGAAAATGCTTTAACACTCAATTCGGGAACGATGATGCTCAGTTTTGTTGACACGAATCGGCGCACCGGACGACGAGAGTTTTTGCGGGCTGGAAGCTTGGCCTTGGGCGGATTGGGGTTGCCGCTTGCCTTTCAGCGATCTCTCCAGGCAGCGTCAATGCCATCGCTGCTCACTGACAAAACAGTTGTCTTTGTCTTCATGCATGGTGGCCCAAGCCAGATCGAAACATTCGACCCGAAGATGGGGGCTCCGATTGGGATTTCGAGTGCAACAGGAGAAGTGAGCACAAAAGTTCCTGGTGTCACTTTCGGAGGGACGTTTCCTCGCTTAGCCAGCTTGGCTGACCAGATGACAATCGTTCGTTCCTTCCGCACCGGTCGCGGAAACCATGACGTCAAACCGATCGTCAGTGCAGAGACATCGAACGCGAATCTGGGCGCGTTGTATGCCCGGATCGCTGGCCAGAATCGTTCCGATTCCGGAATGCCAACCAATGTAAGTCTGTTTCCTCGGTCCGTTGATGATTCAACGATGCCCGCATTCAAAAAACTTGGAGACGTTCAGGCAACCGGAGCATTAGGGGCAGGGTATGCTCCATTCAATCCAAGTGGTGGAGGAAATTTACAGGCTGACATGAAACTCAATATTCCCATGACACGGTTAGATCACCGTCGCGTCTTATTGAGTGAACTGGATCGTCTGCAACGTCGTATGGAGAAGGACGGAAGTTGGGAAGGGTTGAACTCGATTAAGGAGCAGGCGTTCAGCACCGTACTCGGAGGAGTTGCAAGTGCGTTCGACCTCAGCGAAGAAGACCCCGCGACGATTCGCCGGTATGACACAGCTCCGCTTGTTCGAACTGAAGAGATCGACAAGAAATGGAACAACCACAAACGTTATGCAGACAATGCAAAGAGCCTTGGCAAGTTGATGTTATTGGCTCGCCGGCTTTGTGAACGCGGCTGCGGTTTTGTGACTGTCACAACAAACTTTGTGTGGGACATGCACGCCGATGCGAACAACGCAGGCGTTGAGGAAGGGATGAGATACATGGGGCTGCCGTTCGATCATGCGATCTCCACGTTTCTTGAAGATCTCCAGGACCGAGGTCTTTCGGAGAAAGTTCTGCTGGTCTGCTGCGGAGAAATGGGACGAACTCCCAAGCTCAACTCTCTCGGTGGTCGCGGTCACTGGGGAGCACTTTCCCCACTCATGCTCGCGGGGGCAGGCATGCCGAAAGGCCAAGTCTTCGGTCAATCAACTCGAGACGCAGCCAAGCCACTTTCTGAACCAGTAGAGATTTCCAATCTCGTTTCTACGATCCTCAACACACTAATGGACGGTCCTCAAGTCCGTTTGGAAACCGGCGCCCCCAAAGAGGTGACAGACGCTTTGTTCGCGCCTCCGATCCCGCTGGGGTGAGGCATGGTGCTTACTTCATTTGAAGAAGAGTGGTGCGGCTTCAATATTTTTTGACTGACGAACTGGAACCAAGATGAACCAAAGTTTTCAGCCCTTTCGTATTGAAGGAGAGAGCATCGTTGCCCTGATTTTTATTACAGTGGGCTACTTGCTTCTTCTGACGCTCGTGACGTTAACATCCAGGTCGAACTCGCTACGTTTGATTGGGCTCGGTCTGGTGACCGCGGTTGCGGGAGTGATGTACTCAAGTCTCGTCCCGACTGCGGCGCTCACTACGCCGGTCATGATGAAAATTGGATTTTTGCTCGTTCTTGCAGGTGTTTTGGTCCCATTTGCTTCGGAGCCAAAGACGCCCGTGGTTCAGACTGCATCGTCTTCAGGTGAGACTTCGGAGGGGGCTGGCCTCGGTGGGATGCCCGAAGGAGAAGGCCATGAATAAGTTCTGGAATTGTGTTTCGAGTCGGAGGTTTCAGTCTGCTCTCATCGCAGTTGTGGTTTGGGCGATCATGTTTCCGGAAGATCTTCAGATCATCCTTGTGCCAGTTCAAGAATTGTTGAGTGTGACAAAATCTCTTTCAACAGGCGTCTATTTACTTGTCAGTGCGATAGTGATTTGTCGGACCTGGAAAGAGGTCTCTTCGAAGGTTCCCGACAGGATCTGATGCTGCGAGTATGCGATGCGAACCTGCTTATGAGATTTCCGAAGAGTCAACACAACTCGTGCTCTATTTAAACGAACAGAAAGATGACCAACGCAAAAACTGACCGTGACTGGAATGAGAAGTACGCAACTGCGAATACTCCGTGGGATTCGAATTTACCATCACATGAGCTTCTCAACGTCTTGAATCAATATGCTGTCTCTCTTGGACGAGCGATTGAGCTGGGATGTGGGACCGGGACGAATGCTGTCGCACTGGCGAAACTTGGTTGGCAAGTGACGGCGGTCGATTGTGTCCCCCAGGCATTGGAGACGGCAAAGCTGAAAGCGAACGATGCAGGAGTCGTTGTTGATTGGATTGAAGCTGACGTGCAGAACTTTGGGCAAGGACTCGAACCGTTTGATTTGGTCTTTGACCGTGGCTGTTATCATTGCTGCCGACGAGTCGATCTTGAAGGCTACATGAACACGCTGCGAACGGTGACTCAGCCAGGTTCACAGATGCTTTGTCTGTGTGGGAATCCGAACGAAAATGAACAAGGAGGGCCTCCACGTGTTCCTGAAGAGGCTGTGCGAAAAGAATTTTCGGATCTCTTTGAGATCGATCATCTGCGCGCCTTTCACTTTGAAGATGCTGGAGGGATACAAGGGCCGCTCGGATGGTCCGTCTGGATGAAACGGAAATGATTTATCGTTTCATTGAAATCGAATCTCGGTTTCGACATTACTGAAATTCGGGGCCGAAACGATTGACGGCAGCTCATCCGGTCGGTTCAAATCCCTTCAATCTTCACTTCACCTTTCACCTTCGAACGCGAATCAAAATGGATGCTGGTCCCGAACTTTCAACGTATCTTGCAAGTTTGCGGCTCCTCATTGAGGAGCGACTCAAGTTCGACACGGAACTTTCTGGACAGTGCCCGCAGAAACTTCAGGAAGCGATTCGATACAGCCTCCTCGCACCGGGGAAGCGTGTGCGGCCTTGTCTGGCGTTAATGGCATGTGAAGCGTGTGGGGGAGACATCAAATCTGCTCTGCCAGCTGCTTCTGCATTGGAAATGATTCATTGCTATTCGTTGATTCATGACGACCTGCCAGCGATGGATGATGATGATCTGCGACGTGGACGACCGACGAACCACATTCAATTCGGTGAGTCGACCGCGATTCTGGCTGGCGATGGCTTGCTGACTCTCGCCTTTGAAACACTCGCCAAAGGGATCTCCGATCCCCAAGTTGCAATTGCCTGTGTCGCCGATCTTGCCTCGGCAGCCGGTGTGGAAGGGATGGTCGGAGGGCAACAGGCGGATCTTGAGGGAGAGGAAATTGAAGAGATCTCACTTGAGCATTTGGAGTCGATTCATCGTCGAAAAACTGGACGACTTTTGACGGCTCCGCTCATCATGGGGGGGAGAATCGCTGGTGCAGACCTTGAAACCCTGAATAATCTCAAGATTTATGGCGAATCGGTTGGATTAGCGTTCCAAATTGCGGATGATCTCTTGGATGTGGTCGGAGATTCCCGGAAAATGGGGAAAGGTGTCCAGAAAGACGCCGACCACGGAAAAGCGACTTATCCCGCTCTGTTAGGGCTGGAAGAAAGTCGCAAGAAAGCGAATATAATCATCGAACAAGCCTGCGACGCGATTTCCGGTTTTGGAGATCGTGGGAATTATCTGGCAGCCTTGGCGAAATACACGATAGAGCGAGACCATTAATGGAATATCAACTTCTGCCGATGATCGGCTCTCCGAAAGAACTCGAGAGTCTTTCGGAAGATCAACTGACTCAACTCGCTGCCGAGATCCGGGAAGCTTTATGCGAGATTGTTTCAGATCGCCCTGCGCACTTCGCGAGTAACCTGGGAGTTGTTGAACTTTGTCTGGCGCTGCATCTGACGTTTGATTTCTCAAAAGACCGACTGATTTGGGATACCGGTCATCAGATCTATCCGCACAAATTGATCACCGGTCGCTATCCCCAGTTCAACACGATCCGTCGCAAAGGCGGGTTAATGGGATACCCGAACCCCGAGGAGAGTGAATACGATCTCTTCATGACCGGACATGCCGGAGCGAGCGTTTCTACTGTTCTGGGACTGAAAGCAGGAGATGATCTGCTCACCCCTGAAGATAATCGGAAAGCAGTCGCGGTCCTCGGTGATGGAGCGCTTCCGTCAGGTGTGGTCTTTGAAGCATTCAACAATGCTGCTGAGCTCAACAAAGACTTGCTTGTCATCTTGAACGATAACGAAATGGGAATTTGTCCTCGCGTAGGCGGGTTGGCGAATTATCTCGACAAGGCACGTGTTGCTCCGTTCTATAATGGGCTCAAGAAAGATGTCTCCTGGCTGTTGAATAAAGTCCCGATGATCGGTGAGTCAGCTGCCGAAAAGGTGGGACAATTCAAAGACGCAGTCAAGAGTTTCCTCCACGGGGGAATGCTCTTCGAAGAGATGGGCTTCCGCTACGTCGGACCTGTCGATGGCCACGACCTTCGTGCACTGCGTAAAGCGATGGAGATGGTGAAAGAAGTCAAAGGTCCGGTTCTGCTGCATGTGTTCACCGAGAAAGGACACGGATTCAAACCGGCATCCGAGAACCCTGTGAAATTCCATACGCCTGCACCGTTCTGCCGGGATAGCGAAGTTGGCGTGGTCTTTCAGAAGAAAGGTTCATCGCCAGCGTACACGGATCTCGTCAGCGATTCGCTGCACACGATGATGGAGAAAGACAAGCGGGTTTGCGTTCTGACAGCAGCAATGTGTCAGGGGAACAAGCTCGATCAGATTCGAGAAGACTACCCCGACCGTTTCTTCGATACCGGGATTTGCGAAGGACACGCCGTTGCCTTTGCTGGTGGAATGGCCAAAGCGGGAATGCGACCGGTTGTCGACATTTACAGTACCTTCCTGCAACGAAGTTTTGATCACATCTTCCAGGAAGTCGCACTGCAGAATTTACCCGTCACATTCTGTCTCGATCGAGCAGGGTTGTGCGGGCCTGATGGTCCAACTCACCACGGTGTGTTCGATGTCTCGTACATGCGGGTCTTCCCGAATATTTCTGTGATGGCGCCCGGGGATTCGCTCGACATTGCACCGATGCTCGACTTCACGATGGAGCACAATGGTCCCGCTTCGATTCGTTATCCCAAAACGGGAGCTGAAACGGTCGAACGAACGTTGGCACCCATCGAGTACGGAAAGTCTGAAGTGCTTCGCTGGGGAGAAGACGGAACCTTCGTCGCCTTCGGGGCACTCTTCCCAGCCTGTGTCGCAGCAGCGGATCGCCTGGCGAAAGATGGCCTCGACATTGGCGTCGTGAACGCACGATTCCTCAGGCCGCTCGATACTGAGGTGATTTTCAAAGCAATTCAGGAAACGAACTTTGTCATCACTGTCGAAGAGAACACACTTTGTGGCGGCTTTGGCAGTACCGTTCTTGAAGCTGCGAATGATGCCGGTCTGAACACTTCGACCATCAAGCGGCTCGGAATTCCGGATGAGTTCATCGAGCACGGAGAACGCGGCGAACTGCTTGCCGATCTCGGTTTGGATGTTGCCGGCCTGATGGCAACTGCTCACCAGATGAATTCGAAGCACGGCAGCAGGAATTCAGATTCCATCGTCGCCTGAGTTTGCTTTCTGGTCAATCTCAATGGAACGCCTTCCGGTGCAGCGGTCACGTCTGTTGCATCGGAGGACGTGCATCAACGTGTCGCCACGCAGCGAGCGTCATCATCAGATATGTCAACGATGAAATCCATTCAATCGTTGTCAGTTGGTTGTATCGGCGGTGACCAATCGTGAACGCATCACGATCAGTAATCTCTACGGCATCCATGTCAATGACAGCATCCAGATGCCCATGGACAATCACCAGACCGACGAGCGAGCAGACAAGGACCAGGCTGCAGGCGACGAGTGTAAATCCATATTTGCGAGAGACCTTCATCACCAACGCTGCATTCCAGAGCATCAAGACAGCAGTGACTCCTCCAGCGATCTGTAACCAGTGAGTCACACGCTGAGTGATCAATCCTCCGACCATCGAGTCGGTCAGCACATCATGGGCGATGCGAACCACGATCCCGGTATAAAACGTCAGCCCGCCCCAAAAGACGGAAAACGCAATCAGCAAGAGCACCCTGCAAACGGTGATCATCAACAAGATCTTTCTATAATCTCAGTTCGTGTACGTGGCTCAGGCATGGTGGAATTCATCCAATGTCTTCGGTTGGATGTCACCAGGATGTCAATTTTAGTGAACGACTCAATGATTCGCATCGTCCAACGTTAGCCGTCGGGGCCATTCGCTTCGCTACTGACCCTTGCCACCCTTGTCGGGACCAGAAGAGGTAGGGCAGGGCTTCCCTGCCGCCTCTCATTGATGCTCTTGGATTTCATTAAACTGGCTCCCCAGCATGATCTTCAATGTCACCAAGATCGAGTAACTCTGTATGGCCGCATGCCCAATTTTCGGGATAGACGCCAGCGTTCACCCAGCGATGAAAACTTGACACCTGCCAATCCTTTGGACAGCGGGCGTATCCATGTTTCACTGGATTGAAGTGTATGTAGTCAAAATGGGCTTCGTAGTCTTCGATATCTTCGATTGCATGTTCCCAGAAGCGAGGCTGCCAAATTCCCTTGCGACCCTCTTTTGTTTGAGCATCAGAAATTGCCGCCTCTTTGCCTCCAGTTTTTAGAAAGTTAGAGGTGAAATTTCTTTTGATGATGCTTCAACGTTTCGAGAAATCATGATCTCCACGAGGTAAAGTCCAGAGACAATGCAGATGATCCGGGAGTACCACGATTGCGTTGATCTCAAAAGGATATTTTTGCTTGCATTCTCGAAAAGCATCACCGAGAATTTTTGTTGCGGGTTGATGTCGAAAGATTGGTCGACGTCCATAGGTCACGACCGTAAAGAAAAAAGTTCCACCAGGAATATAGGCACGACGATAATTGGGCATCAAAGAATCGTAATGATTTGCAGCGACCAGTTGACAGTGAAACCAAGACAGAAAGTCTCTAATCGTCCGCGGCAGGGGAGCCCTGCCGTACAGTACTAACCCAGAAAGCACTTTCCATGAAACACATCATTGCCACCTGTCTTTGTCTTGTTTCCGTGAACCTGGGCCAGGCCGACGATTCGCCACAAACTTATGGTCTAGTCAAAGTGCCGTCTTCGGCGTATCCAGACCCAACCGAGCAATCCGAGACTGCCCGTCTGAAGACTCTTCGCGAGAATATTCAAGCGGCGGAGCAATTGCTCACCCAAAAGGACTACAAGACATTTTTATTGAAGTACGCTGACCCCTTTTGGTTGTCCCGAATGTCCGTTGAAGAAAATGCGACACTCGAAGAAACGGTTGCAACTCTTGCGCAAAATGACATGCAGAGGATTGGTCCAAAGATTCTCGAGACAATTTCGGCAACGGAAGCCAATGCGCCGACATGGCGTCTTGGCGGACGCTTTGCTGCGTTCTCAGCAAAGCGACGGACTCAGATCGGTGAAACGTGGGTCTACTATGAGGGCCGATGGCGGATCCTTCCACCGATTGGCTAATTGGAGTTCTGATCGAGTACCGGTAGGGCAGGGCCCCCTGCCGCAATGCTATCAAAAAGTTTAGGTGAACCTTTGGAGAAAAAACAATCTCGAAGTAATTCGAATGAGACTCTGCTTATCACAACTCGAGCGGTTCTGTTGGGGGCTCTACTCTTGTCTTCATTTTGGTGGGTTTGAAGTTCCATTTGTGTATGGTAAATATGGTTCTACAGGAATAGGCCTTACCCTTGGTGTAATTTTCATTATACAAAATGCCACATTCAATATTATATTTTGAAATGTTGAGTGAAATGGCGACAGGGTGGCAGGGAAAGTTTTTAATCGCGGCAGGGGAGCCTTGCCCTACAGTACTGAACAAGAGTTACAGTCGATATTGACATATTTATGTCACGTCAGGCGAAAAGAGCCTGACCTACTTCACTAATGTAAATTTTGATCTAGTTTGAAAATCTTCAATTTTCGTAACAAAGAATGTATAATGTCAACCGAATCTGACTCAGACCCGAAGATATCCAACACCCTTTTTGAATTCCTACACGACCTCGATGGAATCAGGAGCGCAGAGCGAATTGCCTGTCCATTAATTGAGGCGATGGCAAAAAAATCTGCAGAGGAATACGAGAAACTGATTAACGAGATTAGAGCAGAAACCGACAAAGATTCAGAAGCAGTTAGGTTGTATATTCCTGTAGAACGCAATCGAGAGTTCCGGAGAGCACTACGTCGCAATAACCTTACGAACAGCGCTGTTTACCAGACTCCTCGAGCTTTATTGGTCGCAATGGTCAGTTGCTTCGACGCATATCTCGCAAGAATGCTCCGATGCATCTATTACTTACGCCCAGAACGAATAGAGACTTCAGATCGCACTTTAACGTTTTCCCAACTGGTCAGTCTAGAATCAATTAATGCTGCAAGAGAGCATGTGATATCAAAGGAGATTGAAACGTTCTTGCGTAAGAGCCACGTCGAACATTTCGATATGCTTGAAAAGCTCTTGGATATGAAACTAAGAAAGGGACTCGATTCTTGGCCACAGTTTGTAGAAGTAACGCAGCGGCGAAATCTTTATGTTCATGCCGACGGAATTGTTTCAGAACAATATATCAAGGTTTGTCAAGAAAATTCTGTCGATCTTGGAGATAATAAAATTGGTGATCGTCTTTTTTTGGATGATACTTATTTTAGAAATGCATTTGAATGCCTGTATGAAATCGGCGTTAAGTTAGCGCATGTAGTTTGGAGGAAACTATCACCTGATCAGCGGGAAGAGGCAGATAAATCTTTTAATCAGATTTGTTTCGAATTAAATCAAATCAAACGGTTTCGACTTGCTCACAAACTATTGCACTTTGCTACCGAATCGCTCATTAATCATAGTTCTGCGTTGAACCGTCGAATGTTAATAATTAATCGTGCAATCGCTGCCAAGTTTGGGAATATCGAAACTGACCCATCACCGCTAACTTTAGAGGATTGGTCTGATTGTGGCTTACCTTTTCAATTAGCAATCGCAGTGTTGAATGAAGATTTTAAACTTGCTTGCAATATTATGCGGAAACTTGGTACCGAACACGATATAGTGGATCGTAGCGCATACGGCAATTGGCCACTATTTCTGGAATTTCGCGAGGACGAAGGATTCCTTGAAACGTACCATGAACTTTTTGGAACGGAGTTTGACGTCACCAATTCAACCGGAACACAGGAACAAATCTCAGACCAACCGTATGAATCCAAAACCTCAAATGACGCAGAATCCGAGGACATGGTTGACGATTCATAATAGCCCCAACCGACAGAGTGTAGGGCAGGGCTCCCCCAATATTGTTCGGCACGCTTTTTGCGCATTGTGGGTGGTATTGTAAACTCCGCGTTTTTGTGAGGGAGTGCAATGCCGAAAAGGAAGAAAGCGAAACTTTCCAAGCATGATCCGCTTGAAGGTGCCGAAATGCTGCGGAGGGTGTTTCCTTTGTTAACCGGACTGGCAAATTCCGGAACACTGCGAGACAAGGCCAAGAACCGGCAACTGCTCTACAGCCAGTATGCGGGACTTATCCTGGTCGGCTTGCTGAACCCGATTCTGAATTCTGCGCGCGCCATTGTGGCTGCCTCAGGATTGAAGAACGTCCGCAAACTGACGGGTGGATCGAAAGTCTCGTTAGGGTCATTTTCAGTGCCGGTAGGGCAGGGCTCCCCTGCCGCAATGCAAAGCTCGCGTACACTTTAAAGTTGTATGTTCTCAATCTGGTTCTCCGACGTGGTCTTCAATCTGACCAAATTCGACAGGGGGGAAGGGACAGTAGCGGAGCGGATGTTCCTGAATTCGGGGTCAATTCGTCGTCGATCTTCCAGGTCAAATATCATCACTCTGTCAGCCAATCTGGTGGGGTCGGATCTATTTTGATTAGACCTTCCTGATTCAAGTGATACCAGCAGGCGCTCGACCATTTCCACTCTGAATCTCGTTGAACCAATACACGACGGCAGGGATTTCCGTGAACATCATCAATCATCTTCAACAGCGAGGGTGGCTGGGGACAATCTGCGTTCTTTGATTTTCGATTTCTGAAAAGGGGAGCAAGCAGATTGCCCCCCCAGAGAGTTGGGTTACCTGGAACTGAGCCTGAAACTTGAAATTGCTCTCTCAAGTGTTGAGAAAAGTGGTTGTTCCAGAGGTTTTCGGGCTGGTTCTATTTTCTGGGGGCAGAATGCTGAAGACGCACAAACCAGAAATGAACATCCAAACCAGCAATCTGTCCCCAGCCACCGCACAAAAGTGTCGAACAATATTGGGCTTCTGCCCTACTTCTAGCTTCCTGAGACGAGTCCCAGGCTAAGACACTATTTTTTAATGTTCGTGAGAGTGGAATTTAGGTTCTTTTCCTTCGTAAGCACGATAAAGATCGAGGATCGCTTTGCGAAGCGATTGTGCTGATTTAGGATCAACGCCCTGCTTTGTTTTCATTGCACCAATGAGTACAGCGTGGGCTGTCGTGAGTTGTTTCTCATAGTTTTTTGCATCTGGTTTAATTCGCTGAGTCATGAAGTACTGAGCGATGATTCCTTGAGTGTTGGTAGCGTGCAATTCTTTAGTTGCAACCCAACGGGCAAGCTGGTTCTTTGAGAGTGCATCATCTTTTGAGGACAACTCTTTGATTTGATTGATTGCTTTCTCGATGGTGTCAGTATCTTCGAGCATTTCTTCAAAACGTCGTTGGTCTGCATAAATTCCACAGGGAACTTCGCAGTGGGCAAGAGCCTGACCAGCAACCATCAGCGTTGTAAGTAAGCTTAATACAGAAAATCGCAACATCTTCAGAGTCCTTTGTTAATGGAAGTTTGACCGTCAGTGGCGGTCAGTAATCGCCATGTCATTTTGAATCATTCATCAAGGATTCTAATTTGACATCTCAAACAGTTTCGTTGTGAATGCCTTGGAAATCAAGTGGTGTTGAGTGAAGACGTCCACTCATCGAAATTTATTGTGGTTCGGAGACTTGAGAACTGATCCTGAAACTTAAAATTGCTCTCCCAAACGTAAAGAAAAGCGGCTATTCCAGAGGTTCTCGGACTGGTTCTAGTTCACCATCGCAGAGTGGCCAATCTGCGAGGTGCATGCCAGGACTGTTTTGGGTCGAGATTGTCTTCTGTCGTCTTGCAACTTTTCTTTGAGAATGTCATCGTCAATGCATGTAAATACTGAGGTGAGTGGTTGAGCGGATCGGGATCGTGATATGCTTTGAATTCGACCACTGGTGATGAATACGAGAAAGGACAACATATGAGTCAGTCTGTAAATGCTGCGATGATTGGGTTGGGGTTTGGGGCAGAGTTTATCCCGATTTACCAGGCGCACCCGAACGCGAACGTGACGGCAATTTGTCGGCGGAATGAAGCTGAGTTGAATAAGTCTGGCGATCAGTTTGAAATTGAAAAACGATACACCAGCTACGACGATGTCCTTGCTGACCCGGACATTGATTTCGTGCACATCAACAGTCCGATTCCGGATCATGCGTGGATGTCGCTGAAGGCGTTGGATGCGGGCAAGCATGTCATGTGTACCGTGCCGATGGCGACGACGATTGATGAATGTCGCCAGATTGTCGAGAAGGTCAACGAGACCGGATTGAAATACATGATGGCAGAAACGGTTGTCTACAGCCGCGAATACCTGTTCATTAAAGAGCTGTATGAGAAAGGCGAACTCGGGAAAATTCAGCACTTGGCGGCCTCTCATCCTCAGGATATGGATGGTTGGCCGAGCTACTGGGAAGAGATGATTCCCATGCACTACGCGACACATGTTGTGAGTCCGTGTCTGGGACTGGTAAACGGTCTTGCAGAGTACGTCAGCTGTATGGGGTCAGGGACTGTGAGAGAGGAGATCGCGCAGAAATCGGGGAATCAGTTCGCTGTTGAATCGTGCCATATCAAGATCAAGGATTCCGATTTGACGGCGCACATCTGGCGTTGTCTCTACGATGTCGCGCGTCAGTATCGCGAGAGCTTTGACGTCTACGGAACAAAGAAAAGTTTCGAATGGACTCTCATTGAGAACGAACCACACGTACTGCACACCGCGAAGAAACCGGAGCCAGAAATTCCGGAGAAGATCGAAGTTCCCGACTTCGCCCATTTACTCCCGGAAGAGATTCGTCGGTTTACGCTTCCAGCAGAAATTCACGATGCAGAACACCTGTCCTTTTTGCAAGGGGGCGGACATGGAGGTTCGCACCCGCATTTGGTCAATGAGTTTGTGAACGCCTTGCTCGAAGACCGCGACCCATTGCCGAACGCAGTGACGAGTGCGAACTGGACCTGCGTCGGAATTTGTGCCCATGAGTCTGCTACCAAAGGTGGTGAGATCGTCAAGCTGCCAGAGTTCACACTCGGTTAGTCAAGCACGCTTCGCCGGGTACTTAAAGTGCCCGGCGATTTTTCATTGATCTCTGATCGAAGCGTTGAGCGCGCGTTTCTCTAATAAAATGGCTGCTCGCCACGAGGCAGAGCCTGCAAACCAATTCGAAAGCTGCTCTAGTGCTGACTCCAGAATGTGAATACTTTAGACTTTGGACAAGCTGATCTTGTGACCATCATCGAATGGAGTGAAATCTGTGAACCGGATTCTTTGCAATAGCTTTCTATGTACGCTTTTTCTGTATGCGTTCTTTCTGGATGTGACTGCATCTGCTGGCACGTCGAACAGTCTGATGGATATCTCAACTGACGGGACTCTGCTGGTCTGCTCGAATCGCGACTCGGGAACTCTTTCGGTTATCGACCTGAAAACGAAGCGGAAGTTGCACGAAGTCCAGGTTGGGCGTCATCCCGAATGTGTGACATTCGTTGGTGAGTCATACGACGTCGCAGTTGCGATCTACGGTGAAGATCGCATCGATTTTGTAAATGCGAAGTCGGGAAAGAAAACCGGCAGCCTCGATGTCTTTGACGAGCCCTACTCGGTCGTCTCCAATGCAGATGGATCTCGGCTATGGGCCACGCTGGAATATCCCGGAGAAGTGATCGAAATCGATCCAGCCAAGAAGGCGATCGTACGGCAGGTTCAGGCTGGAAGCTTTCTGCGAGGGTTGGCATTGCATGACGATGAATTGCTGGTGACGGAGTATTTCACCGGCATTGTGAAGTCGATCGACGTCAAGAATTTCGAAGTCGTGCACGAGTGGACAGGCTCGAAAGAAGACAACATTTGTCGGCAGATTACGGTGCATCCGACATGGTCGAAAGCCTATCTCCCTCATCAGCGATCATTAACGGAAGTCTCGCACGGTTCTGGCTCGATCTTTCCGTATCTGGGGATCGTCAACACCGATGTCCATGATAAATCGGTTCGGAAACGCAAGCAGATGGATTCCTTCCGTGGGACATATGTTGTCGCCAATCCCTGGGAGGTCGCCATCTCTCCGGATGGAAAGCGATTGTATATCGTCTTCGCTGGGACCAACGACATGTTTGTTGGGGATCTTCTGGATGATGATTATCACGAAGTGGAATTTGCTGGACTGCTGCGAATCGGATCAAATCCCCGAGCAGTGAAAGTGTCGCCGGATTCAAAAACGTTCTACGTCTACAACGCACTCGATTTTAATGTGGTGGCGTATGATGCCGCGACACTTCGTCAACAGGGCGAGATCAAGGTGACGGAGTGGACTGGATCACCTGAACTTCTGCTCGGAAAAAAGCTCTTCTATACAGCGAATCCTCCTATGACGAGTCGTCGCTGGATTTCCTGTTCGAGTTGTCATCCCGATGGAAATTCTGATGGACGGACGTGGCAGCAACCTGAAGGGCTTCGAAACACTCAGGCAATCTTTGGTTTGAAAGAGACTCACCCCATTCACTGGTCGGCGGATCGTGACGAGGTTCAGGATTTCGAACATACTATTCGTTCCCCACTGATGGGGGCACGAGGCCTGATTCGTGGTCGCGTGAATGACGCGCTCGGGAAACCGAATGCAGGGTTGTCCAGAGAACTGGACGCACTCTCCGTCTATGCGAATTCACATCCGTTTGAGCTCAGTCCGCATGCTAAACAGGGGCTCAGTGAATCTGCTCGACGAGGCAAAGCGTTGTTCCTTTCCTCGGAAGTCGGCTGTGCGAAGTGCCATTCAGGTCCATATGCGACAGATCTCAAAATGCACGACGTCGGCACTGGACGAGACGATCCTTCCGAACTCATGGGGACAAAATATGACACCCCCACCTTGTTGGGGGTCTATCGCACTGCGCCGTACTTGCACGATGGAACGGCAGCCACGTTGCGAGATGTTTTGACGACTACAAATCCCAAGGATGAGCACGGGAAAACGAGCCACCTGAAATCGAACGACATCGACGATCTTGTTGAGTACATGAAAGTCCTGCCGTTCGAGTTACCCGGCTCTCCGTAATTTGCTCGTTCTCGCACGTATTCAAAGTTGTCAGGGGAACGGCTTGGATGACGATTGAATCGCAACTTTTGGAAATGCTGAAACAGGCAGCCAAGGACGTTTCGAAAAACGCCTATTGCCGGTACAGCGATTTTCCTGTGGGGGCGGCTGTCTGTGGCGGATCAGGGAAAATTTACACCGGCTGTAATGTTGAGAATGTCTCCTTCGGTTTGACGATGTGTGCTGAAAGGTCAGCGATATTTTCTGCAATCGCTGCTGGAGAAAAAACGATTCAAGCGGTTGTAATCTTCACACCAACTGAGAGTTTGACGCCCCCATGCGGGGCGTGCCGGCAGGTGATTTCTGAATTTGGAGATGACGTTCAAATCGTTTCGTTTTCCAATTTGAATTGTTCTGGACCTCAATCAATCCAGGAATTGCTGCCTTCAGCGTTCGGAACTTTAAACCATTCTGAGTGAAGTGTCTGCTGGTCGAGGGAGTCTCTGGTTGGACATTTGACTCTCAAATCGGTCACAATCTTTCATCGAGTGGCAAGAGTCGTAGTCAGGAACTGAAAACAGCCAGAACAGGAAAACTGATGACAGATGATGTGGGCAAGGTCAATGTTGTTTCTGTCCAAAATTTACATGTCAATTATGGCAAGGTCCATGCAGTACGAGGTATCTCTTTTGAGATCCCCAAGGGCGAAGTGTTTGGATTCATTGGTCCGAATGGAGCAGGGAAGTCTTCGACGATTCGAGTTCTGGCAACGCTGCAGAAAAAATTCGAAGGGGAGGTCAAAGTCAATGGAATCGAAGTCCGAGACGACCCCGATCGCGTGCGAGAAATGATCGGGTTCATGCCCGACTTTTTTGGTGTGTATGAAGATCTGAGTTCGCGTGAATACCTTCACTTCTTTGCGGCTGCTTACCGTCTTCCGAAAGACCGCAGGGAATCGGTAGTTGCGGATGTTCTCGAACTGACGGACCTCACTCACAAGATCGATTCCCCCGTCGATTCTCTTTCACGCGGGATGAAACAGCGGCTCGCCTTAGCGCGCGTTTTATTACATGATCCCGATTTGCTGTTACTTGATGAACCTGCATCCGGGTTAGACCCACGAGCACGAATCGAAGTGCGGGAGCTCCTGAAGGCGATGCAGGAGATGGGCAAAACTGTTTTGATTTCCAGCCATATTCTGCATGAGCTTGCTCAACTCTGTACCCGGATCGGAATCATTGAGGCAGGGCTGCTGGTTGCAGAAGGATCTTTGAACGAGATCTTCCAACAGCTTTCGTTGAAACGAGTCGTCCATGTTCAAGTTGTGAATCCGAGTGATGAACTTGTTGCCGAAATCGAACGGTTGCCGGGGGTTGAATCGGCAGAGCGGCAAACTGATCGGATTGCGATTCGGCTACGTGAAGACGAGTTGCCGATTGAAGATTTGCACTCAGGGATCGTCAACCTGGGAGGCAAAATTAGAATGTTCCAAGCGGAAGCGATGGATATGGAGACCGCCTTCATGAAGCTGACGGAAGGGGTGACCGCTTGATGCATGCACGGCAAAAGTTTGGCTTGCCTCTATTATCCAAAGAGTTGATTGAGCAATCTGCAAGGCGGAGGACTTACATCGTTCGTTCGTTGTATGCGGTCCTCTTCTTTGGTTTTGCTCTGATGATTTTCTGGGGCACAGTTTACAGCGACGTCGAAACTCCATTTGAGCTGATGGGACGCGGCCGGGAGATGTTTACGATCTTGATGTCGCTGCAGATCTTTGGCGTCTGTCTGTTCACTCCCGCGTTGACCTGCGGTGGGATCACGTCAGAGAAGGAGCACAATACGATCGGGTTGCTGTTTTTGACGAAGCTGACCCCATTAACAATTGTCCTCGAAAAGTATTTGGGCCGCTTGGTCGTGATGGGGACATACTTATTGATTTCGCTTCCGTTGTTCGGGTTTTGTTATGCATTGGGGGGCGTTGAGCAAACTCAGGTCTGGTTCGGCTTTTATGGATTGATAGTGACCGTCTGTCAGTTGGCGGCTCTGGGGATTTTGTGTTCCACATACTTTCGCACAACAGTCAGCTCATTCATTGCGACCTATTTGCTCGGATTCCTGATGTTCTTCGGGCCGATCATTTTATTCGGGATGTTTCGTCACAGGAACCCGAGTGGTCCTGGTCCTTTGATCTGGACTTCGGTTGAAACATTGGTCTCCCTGGTCGGCACGATTGGTGAGTTTGGCTTGAATGGCCTTGGGGAAATGTGTGGTCTTCAATCAGGGAGCAAATTCGTATGGGACCCAGTTTGGGGGCAAGTCTCTTATAACCGCACAGAAGAAAACGGGTTCATTTTTTTCGCTCCGATACTACTCATGTCATCGATTGAAGGAGGACCATCCACAATTCACAACTGGCAACTCGTGGCGCTCGGCTTTCCTGCACTGGGGATCTCTTTCTATTTCCTGTTACTCTCCTGGTTGCTGTTGGTTCCCCGGGCAGTGGTCACGCCCAAGAGGTATTTGCTTCTTCTGTTTCAAGTTCTGGACCGGTTGTTTCAGCGAGCAAATCAGAACAAGGTGACGCAGGGGATTGTCTTGATTCGTGATGGGGACAAGCTGCCTGATTACGAGCCGATCGCATGGCGAGAGACAACAAAAACTGCTCTGGGATCGTTCCGTTACCTGGTCCGCATTGGATTGGTCATTGAGTTTCCGGTTTTGTTTATCTGCCTTCTCGCTGTCACTCTTTCAGCGGGGAACATGTATGCCGGGAACCGTAATGAAGTTGTTGCGTTCATTACGTGTCTATGTTGGATTCTGGCGATTTTACTAACCGTTGTTCGCTCTGCGACGCTCATTTCCAGCGAACGTTCGCATGAAACGTTGGACGTTCTGTTGACAACGCCTATTTCGAGTCGTCAATTCGTGCTGCAAAAATACCGGGGAGTAAAACGGATGCTGTCGATCGTTTCTATTCCTTTGCTGACTTCAATGGCAATGCAAGCATGGCATTGCAGTGGCCATCGTAACTTTCGAAACATTGGCTGGTTTGAGGTGTTTGTCAGGTTCCCAGAGAGAAGTACACTGTTTTACATTTTGACGAGCTTGACTTCGGTGCTGATCATGTTGCCGTTGTTTGCGTGGCTGAGCATGTTGATCGGCATGTGGGCGAAAACATCGACAAGGGCTATTTTTACAGCGTTAGCAATCATTGTCGCATGGATGATCGTGCCGGCACTCGTTTTGATCATCATCTTTGAGGCGGCAAATTTCGGTTCGGGAAACGTACTCAGAATGGCGTTAATATTTTCCCCAGTGATTGTTCCATTTCTCAATGAGGTTGGGGAGATCGACGACCTCTACAAACTCGGCGCCTGGCTCACGGTCGCGTTGAATATGATGTTCTACGGATTTCTCTTGTACTTCATCCGTTCCTTCACGTTGAAACACGCAGCGAGATTGCTGGGCCGTTCCGAGGACGACTGGAGGTAAGAAGCCTCGTGCTGAGGCAGTCGACTGGGCGAGGCTATTGCATCTTTCGAATTGGTTCGCAGGTTCTGCCTGCGTCGAACTTACTGGTCTGGATAGAGTCGGTCGCCCGCTTCTCGAAATTCGTTGACCATTCGTTGCACTGTTCGCCAGCGGTCATCGGGTTTTTTCTCGAGACCGGTCATGATTGCATTGGCGATTTGTTCGTCCAGATCGGGAAGGTACTGGCGGATGTCTTCCGGTGGTTGGTTGACGTGATGCAAGACGCTTTCCATCGTGTCGGCAGCGGGCCAGGGGAGTTCCCCTGTGTACATCTCGTAGCAAGTGACGGCGTAAGAGAAGATGTCAATCCGCTGGTCCGTTGGTTGCCGGAGGATGAGTTCCGGGGCCATGTAGTTGGCAGTTCCGGTTCGGTTTCCGGGTCTTCGAAACTCAGGTGTATTCGGAACCATCAGTCCGAAGTCGATGATTTTCACAAGATCATCTTTGGTTACCACGATGTTCCGTGGGCAGAGGTCGCGATGAATCCAGTCGTTGGTGTGCAGGTAATTCAGTCCCTCGCCCAACTGAATACAATACCAGATACAATTTTCTTTCATTCTGGCGTTTTGGGTTTCCACGAGGTAGCTCATGCTATCGCCCTCGATGAACTCCATGACAAGAAATTCTTCGTTGTTTGTCGTGATTCCGTGGCTAATTGTTCTGGCAACATTCGGGTGATTGAGTACCGAAGCAATTTGCCCTTCAGACGGTTTGTCCAGACCGACGAAGCGCTGCTGCAGGCGAGCCAGTTTTGCCCGGTCTAAAACTTTGACGGCGACAAGATCATTGTTGCGAGGATCTGTTGCCTTCCAGACCTTCGACATACTCCCTTGTCCGACGCGTGTCAGAAGCTGGAATCTCTTCTCGACATCGACCTTCTCGATACGAGGCTCCTTGTTGAAGAGACGTTTCAAGAATTCCATCGAATTTCCTCGTCGATTTAATAGCCTGCCATCGAATGATAGATCGGTCTGGGGAAATTACGTGCAATAGTCAATGGTCCGAGCGATTTCACTACGCAGGTCAGGACGCGAAACAATACGGTCGACAAACCCATGCTGAAGCAGGAATTCACTCGTTTGGAACCCTTCGGGGAGTTCGCTGTGTACAGTCGCTTTCACGACACGTGGTCCGGCGAATCCGATCAGTGCTTTCGGTTCTGCCAGGACGACATCTCCCAGTGAAGCAAAACTCGCTGCGACACCGCCCATCGTCGGATCGGTGAGAATCGAGATGTAGAGACCTCCGGCATCGTGGTAGCGCCCCAGTGCCGCTGAGACTTTCCCCATTTGCATCAGAGATAAAATCCCTTCGTGCATCCGGGCACCGCCGCCTGATCCGCTGACGATCGCTAAGGGGAGTTTTTGTTTCATCGCTTCTTCGGTGGCCCGGGTCAGTTTTTCACCAACAACCGACCCCATGCTTCCCATGATGAATGCAGAGTCCGTCAGTCCGAAGATTAAAGGTCGTCCGCGCATGTAACCTTTTCCGACGATGCACGCTTCGGACAAGCCGGTCTTTTTCTGTTCAGAGACAAGGCGGTCTTTGTACGCTTTTTTGTCGCTGAAGCCGAGAGGATCAACAGGAGTGATCCCTGTGTACCATTCTTCGAACGAGTCGTGATCAAACAGTTGTTCGATACGCACACGACCGGGAACATAGAAGTGGTGGCTGCACTCAGGACACATCCGCAAGTTTTTTTCAACTTGTTTGCGGAAGATCGTTGCTGAGCACGATGGGCAGCGAAGCCAAAGCCCCTCTGGAACGCCACGTTTTTTTCGAGGTTGAGGAGCGTCTTCAGCCATGTCGGAAACGTCCGGGTTCACCGTCTCTGGTTCTGTACTCATAGTTGTCAGGATGCAATGCTGAATGAAACCGGAATCGGTGGAACAGAATTTCTAGCGTCGTCTCTGGAGTCGCTGAAACAGTCGTGAATCAATTCAGGCCGCGTGTGCGAGTGGTCAAAGATAAGACTTGAAATCGGCAACCATGATTCGTCCCCATGCACTTGCTTGGGGATTCCTGTATGTGAAGCTCCGCTGTCCTGAAGTGGGCACAACTTCGCTGTCGTGACGGTCAGGCTGAGTTTGTCGATTTCATGAGACGATATATTGATCGTTTCAGGAGTTCTTGTCGAGGGCAGTGCTCCAACGAGCTTGAAAATGTCCCGCTGGAAACCACAAATTGCCGCTCTGCTGTCGTATTGCAACACGCCCATTGGGCGGGAATCACGCTTTAACGGGAAAAAGTGCCGATCGTGCGAGATGGTCTTCGTTCAGAAGTGGCTATGGACCCAGCCGTTTTTTCTCTCCCGATATTATTTTGGGACGGGGGAGGGGAGTTCCACAGCCTGGCAGTGTGCGACCTCGCGTTGTTTGCAAAACGACTCAGAAAGTTCCGGTTCGCGTCCTTGTAGGTGGCACTCAATCAGTGACGCGAGCGGTTCTGAGGCGACGATTGCGATGGACTTTCCTCGCTTCATCGGTTTTCTCAAGGCGGCGGCGATCCGCTGGCAAGCCTCTTCTCCATCTTCTCCCTGCGGCGGGCAGACCGATTCAGGGGATTCTTTCCACTGTTTAAAGACTTTCGGTTGTTTCGATCGGATCTCGCTAATGCATAGCCCTTGCCACAGTCCCAGGTCGACGTTTGCCAGGGAATCGAGGACTTTCAGAGAAATGCCCAGCTTGGAAGCAATTCGCTTCGCTGTTGAGAGAGCAGGTTCAGTCGGGCTGGTGTAGATTCGATCAAGCTGGGATTTGCTAACCTCAGTAACCATCTCATCAACCTGAACAACTCCTTGTTCAGTCAATGGGAGGTTGATCGAGCCTTGAAGCCGCTTTTGCACATCGTAATCCGTTTCACCTGGACGGATCAGATAAATGGTCATGGAGCACCTTAGGTACCGGAGGGTGAAACCTGATGAGTAATCGACTTTCTGAGGAGTTGAGATCACTCATTTCAGTTTCTTTGAATTCTTGAAAATAGATTCAAGAACGATTGTCGAACTGTCGACCGCAAAATTTCTCTAATGCATTTTCGTGTTTCTGGTGTCCGCGATGAGCGTCTCCCATGTGATGAATCACTCATCTCAACGAGACAGATTATGGACATCCTTTTCGAAAATGCTTAAGTAACGTGTTTCACGCTTGAAGTTGGATCACAAAGAGTTGGCAGGAGAAGACAGAATCAGTCTATCTTTTCCTGCCCACTTTTCTTTCAGGGCAATTTCTTATTCGCCTCTTTCTTATTCCCGCCTATTGACGAGAAGGTGAGTTGGAACTTGCGATGGACGTCATCTCACGGATCGCAGTTTCATAACAAGGTTGGTCGAAAATTGAACTTCCAGCGACATACACGTCTACGCCATTGGCTGCGACATCAGGAATCGTTGCGGGGCCGATCCCGCCATCGATTGAAATCAGTGTTTCCGATGGGAACAGAGATCGTGCCTCTGCGACTTTTTGAATCGCGTCAGGAATGAACGACTGTCCTCCAAAGCCTGGTTCGACGCTCATAACAAGGACGAGGTCGACTTGATTTTTGAGTTTGGCAATCCTGTCGACGGGGGTTCCCGGATTAATGGCGATGCCTGCCAGGCGACCAGCATCGCGAATCTTCTTCAGGAGTGCAGTTGGCTCTGGAACTGCTTCAATATGAAAGGTGATCCAATCACAGCCGACGCGAATGTATTCATCCAGGTATTTTTCAGGATCGGAGATCATTAAGTGTGCATCGAGAATCAGCTTGGTCCGCTCTCTGATTCTTTCGATCACCATCGGTCCGTACGAAAGGTTGGGGACAAAGTGTCCATCCATCACGTCCAGGTGAAGAGTGGCAGCGCCAGCGGCTTCGAGCTTTTGGATCTCGGCATCCAGGTTTCCAAAATCGCACTTTAACATCGAAGGTGCGATGACTGGAGTTTGGGGACGATCTTGTTGAGACATAAGCAATGGCTGTTTATGGATGTCTGTGAATTCTGTGCTTGATAAAACTGAAACCGAGCCTTGAATTTGAAATTGTGTGCCCTATTTCGGTTTTCGTCCAGTCAAGTTTCTGATTCGATACTGCAACCGAACGCTGACAGCCGCAACATTTCTTGAATGTTACGGCTGTTCGTTCGTTTTAGGATGGACCTAAGTCCTTACATACCAGCAAGTTTCTTGATGAGTCCAGCTGTTCGGCTCGAGTATCCGAACTCGTTGTCGTACCAACTGAGGACTTTGACCAAATTCCCGCCAATCACTTGCGTCCAGCTTGCATCAAAGATGCTACTGTGTGGATTTCCGATGATGTCTGACGAGACAATAGGGTCTTCGGTGTACTCAAGAATCCCTTTCAGTGGACCTGCTGAAGCGGCTTCTTTCATGGCAGCATTGACATCTTCAACAGTCACGTCTTTGCCAAGAACTGCGACGAGATCGGTCACGCTTCCAGTAATGACTGGGACGCGAAGGGAAATCCCGGTCAGTTTTCCGTTAAGCTGCGGAAGAACTTGTCCGACTGCTTTGGCAGCTCCGGTTGATGTTGGGATGATGTTGACTGCGGCAGCTCGTGCACGGCGAATGTCGCTGTGAATCTGGTCCGAGACACGTTGGTCGTTTGTGTAGGCGTGACAGGTTGTCATCAATCCTTTTTCGAGACCAAATTTCTCGTCGAGAATCTTCGCAATTGGAGCGAGACAGTTTGTTGTGCAACTTGCGTTGGAGACAGTCTTGTGTTCCGCGGTGAGTTGATCGTCGTTGACTCCCATGACGCACGTCAAATCGGGAGCGTCTTTGCAAGGAGCTGAGATGACTACTTTTTTGGCACCGGCTGTGAGGTGGCTATCGTAACCAGGTTTTCCATCTTTTGCTTTTGATGTGAAGAAACCGGTCGATTCCAGAGCGACGTCGACTCCCATGTCTGCCCAAGGGAGGTCAGCAGGATTTCGTTCTGCCAAAACTTTGATCTTCTGATCGTTGACGATCAGGGTGTCTCCTTCAACTTCGACAGTGCCGGGGAAGCGGCCTTGGGCACTATCGTATTTGAGCAACATTCCCAGCATCTTCGGGTCACTCAGATCGTTGATGGCAACAATTTCGAAATCGTTGCCCTGAGCCATCATCGCTCGCAGAGAAATCCGCCCAATACGTCCGAATCCATTAATACCTACTTTAACTGCCACTTTTTTTCCTCCGGTAGATGATTTCTACACTTACAATCAGATTTGTTGTTATTTCTCGATATGAGACGCGGATTGTAGCCTCAGCGTGGTGCTGTCTCAACTAACTGATTTCTTACGAATCGTGATCATCAAAGATGAGAAGCCGCATCAGCGTATTGTTATGTATTGAGGCGTTTTGGCGTTTTGGAGAGCAAATCGATGAATCGTTTAAGTCTCTTCTGAATTCAAGACGAATTTCGCTCTTGGTGGACTGGTAATGAGAGTGGTCTTTGATCTACACTCTTTGCTTCGCAAAAATTCGCGGAAAATTTTGAACTAGTCTTCGAACCGGTTTTGAGCCCTCATGTTCTGCAGGGAATTCGCTAGTTTCGACATTCTGACTGGTTGTATGGTGAAAAAATGCCTAAAGCAAAAACACATAAGGGAATTGCCAAACGGTTCAAAGTGACCGGTTCAGGCAAAAAAGCTAAGCACCGGAGTGCCAATCGTGGGCATATTCTGGGAAAGAAATCTGGAAAACGCAAACGCCACCTCCGCAACGGAGGAATCGTCGATGGTGCAAATGCACGGATGATTGTCGAAGCAGTTCGACCCAGCCTGTAGACTGTCGCCTTTTGGGCCGTCAACGTGTAGACTGTCGTGCACTGCGTAAAACAGATTTAGAACTGATCCGAAACCCAGGTTTTGCCTCTTGAGTGCTGAGGTGATCCTTTCAGTGAAGTCAGGTTTCGGTAGGTGCTGGATGCGAAGATATATTACTGAGAACAGGTGTTCAGCAGCTTCTGCTGCGGTATCAGGTGAAAAGCGATGCGAGTAACATACGGTAAGGCACGGCGACGTAAGAAAAAACGTCTCTTCAAAGAAGCCCGCGGAAATGTCGGCGGACGCAGTCGTCTCTGGCGGACTGTTCAGGAAACAATCCTGCGGTCGCGAGCATATGCGTATCGCGATCGACGGGTCCGCAAACGAGACTTTCGTTCACTTTGGATCACTCGTATTACAGCAGCTTCGCGTGCTCGCGGAATGCGGTACTCTGAGTTGGTCTTCGGCCTCCGATTGGCAGGCATCGAAGTGAATCGTAAAATGCTCAGTGAAATCGCGATTCACAACCCAGAGATCTTCGACGAAATTGTTGCCGCAGCACAAACAGCGATCAGCAACAAGTAAGCGAGAACTCCATTCAAACTCATGAGCGAGTTTGTTGCACGAGATTGAAAACAAAAAGGCCTCAGCAGAATATCTGCTGAGGCCTTTTTTCGTCATCTGTATGAGTGTCGTGTTTTGTTCGCTCCAAGCTCGACGAGAATATTCTTTCTCTTGGCGATCAGCCTGTGAAGTCATGGAAGTGACCTTCACGAGGATGGCAAACATTGAAGGTTCCCTGGAGCAGTTTCGTGTTTCTGGTCTCCGTGGGAAGAGTGCTTTTCATAAAAAAAGCTACTCGGACTCACAAGGCAGGTCGCGTACATCTTTTTCAAAACTGACTGATAGCCTGTTTTGAATTGGTGTTCGCGTTCTGCCTCGTGGCGAGCAGCTTTTTCGCTGGTGAAGCTTGTTCTTCACGGGCACTGGGTAGAGCAAACTGCTCTGGAACACTTTCGTGTTTCTTGTGTCCGCGAACTGAGCGTCTTGTCAGGTGATTGGCTGTGTGCCACGCAGGGCCTGCTACACCTTTATCAAAACCGCTCTAGAATGTCAGGATTGCGTCCATTCCGAAGATGGCGTCTCCTTCGCTGGCGATTCCTGCATTGTTTGTGCCTGGATCCCACTGGTAGCGGATCTCAGGTCGTAGTGTCAGGCTCGGCATGGGCTTGTAGTTCACACCACCGGTGATGGCGTAGATACTGTCCCCATTATTTTTCCACCATTCGAATCGACCACCCACTCCGACGCACTCATTGACTGAGTAGAGCAGGTATTGGTTGATTCCGTAGGATTCATTGCCACCAGCTAAGCCGATCTGGTTTCCGGCCAAATCCAAGACGGCACTTTCAGCTGTCAGGAAATCGGACTGGAAAACGTAGTTCAGCTTATCTGTCAGTGCAACGTCCAGCACGATGGACTGTGAGTAACCGTCGCCGATGGCTCCGAAATCGCCCACTGTGATGATGTGCGTGAAGGTCGCATTGTCGCCGAGACCGAATGAGTAACCACCAAGCCAGCTGCTACCGTGTTGACCAAAGTCGCTGTATTGATCAAAACCAGTATCCCAACCGAGTGTCCATCCACTGTAGACGCTTAGGTTGTCGTTGACCTGGTATGTCGAGAGTGCACCTGTGTGGGTGAACGCTTCGCTGTTGTACATCGTGAACGCGTGGCTGTAGAAGAAGTTGTCAGGAGCAGTCACGACTTCGTACCCGAGCAGGGTGAAAAAGTGACCAACTTTCATCGACCAGTCTCCATATGCCACTTCTCCGTACAATTGTGGCATCGCGAAGCCGAATGAACCATGATCCCAGCCATTCAGGTAGTCCCACTCACCGGCGTTGTTGCCAAAGGCTTGAGTGTCGTTGGCATCGAGGCCGTACATGAAGTCGGCTCGGAATCCCCAGTCGACGCCATTGCTGCCGTCAGCAACTTTTTCCGCATACAGCCACGCCTGGTGTGTTGCGTAGTGTCCTGGGCGGTCGTTGAATAAACCGGTTGAGCGGTTGTGGTATCCGCTCTGGATCCATCCACCGATCTTGTATGGAGAGCAGTCGTCGCAAAGGTTTTGCAGTGACCAGTCTCCACCATCGAACAGGTAACAGTTGTCGCAGGTTGCGG
The DNA here is from genome assembly GCF_007744255.1 of Thalassoglobus polymorphus. Lineage (GTDB taxonomy): Bacteria > Planctomycetota > Planctomycetia > Planctomycetales > Planctomycetaceae > Thalassoglobus > Thalassoglobus polymorphus. The sequence goes on from NZ_CP036267.1 coordinate 667,644, forward strand.
TGTCGCAGCCGAGCCCATCACAAGGGGTGATGCTGCAAAGTGGATCGGCAAGTGGTGTTTCGGGGGCACAGTCGTGACCAATTTGCTGAACGAGCGAATCTCCTGCTCCTGCAAAAATTTGGTCCGCTCGCTGAGCCACGGCATTTTCTTGCGCGCCAGCAGTTGTGGCGAGTCCCAGCGCGGTTGCTAGCGTAAGAAACCAGTCTCTCGTCTTGAGGTTCCGCATTCTTTTCTACTCCTGGTTATGAATCGGTCAGGGTGTCTCGAGCACAAGACACCCTGTTTCCATCCTTGTGGTTCTGGAATTCTTTCGTGTTTCGTCTCTCCGGAAGACTATTTGCCATGCGAGGTCGAACTCATTTTGACGAGGCAGGATGCGTCCATTTCTTTCTAGCTGCTCTGGCCATTACGAATTGTAAACCATTTCCAATAGTGATGATTGCGTTTGATGGCATTCCTGGGTCAAGGATCGCATCGACCGCGAATCTCCAGTTTTGGTCTGAATGTTCTGCCTCGCGTCGGAGAGTTCATGAAGGTGCAAACAAGATCTTCACGGCATGAGAAGCGTTGATAATCCTCTCAAGGAACCACTCTGCCTCCTTGGATCGGAGCGGATGTATCTGCAAAGTCGGAGATTCTGTGATGCGTGATATAACTCTCTTAATTGCTATACTTTCTCACCAGCTGGAGGATCTAGGCTTCCAATTGTTGGAGAGCCCGCGAAAATGACCCTTAAGCGGCAGCAATTGCCTCATTTTTCCCGCAAAAGACCGATCAGCATCGAAATTAAAATGGAGTGACAATGCAGACCTGGATGAAAGATGCTCGAAGAACTCTCGGTGTCGCCTGCATAACCGTAACAACTGTCTTAATCTGTACGACAATCTTGACATCGTGTCGGCAAGATGCACCGGTTCCTGGAAAAGGAGATTCCACGAAGACCAAACGCACAGGTCAGGGTGATGCTTCCTCATCCGGGGCAAGTGATTCACCGAAACCAACGGCTCCGCTGTTAGAGGGGTGGGAGAAGCCTCAGGCTGTCCTTGTCTTTTCGGGCGACGAACATGGCTATTTGGAGCCGTGTGGCTGCTCTGAGCGACAAGCAGGCGGATTTGCACGACGTGCCGACTTTATCCGGCAACTCAAAGAGGATCGAGGTTGGTCGGTTTCGGCATTTGATGTGGGAGGAATTTTAAACGAGAAGCGGGTGACATACCCACAATCGAAAATCAAGTTCCACCACATGCTTCTGGGCTTCCAGAAGATGGGCTATCAGGGACTTGAAATTGGCTTGGAGGAGTTGATGCTTGGTCCTGATGCTTTGTACGTGGAGCATCAGACAGTCTCTACGGAAGATGGATTTGATGTTCCGTTTCTGGGCGCGAATGTTACGTTCTACGGGACCAAGGAATTAGGCACTCCTGTGAACTCTCGTGTAGTCCAGGTTGGTGAAACCAAAATTGGCGTGATCGGGATTGTTGGGACGAGTACGCTGGAAAAAATACAGCAAACGGGACTGACTACCGATGAAAGCTTGCTAAAGATCGATGTCCCAACAGAGGTGATCCGCAAAGAACTCGAAGTCTTGAAGGCAGAGAATCCCGACCTGCTGGTGCTGCTGTCTCATTCGGATATTGATGAATCGGAAGCGCTGGCCAAAGAGTTCCCTGAGTTCAAGATTGTGGTCACAGCCAACAGTGCTGAAGATCCAAGGAAGAAGCCGGATTATGTCGGCGAAACAATGATTGTGCATGTCGGCAAGAAGGGGAAGAACGTTGTTGCTGTCGGCCTGTTTGCAGAGAATCAACTCAAGCATGAGTTAGTCGAACTGGATATGGATCGCTTCGCCATTGATCCAGGAATGGTCGAACTGATGCAAGAATATCAGGATGTCCTCAAGGAGCAATATGATTCAATGGTGAATGATGATCTCTCGATCGGCCATCCATCCGGGAAGACTTTTGCTGGGGCGGAGTCCTGCAAAGAATGTCATACATACGCTTACAATATCTGGAGTCAGTCCAAGCATTCCCACGCACTCGACAGCCTCACAAAAGGGCGACCGGGGCAAGAGGCAACTTGGGTGAACCGTACTTGGGACCCTGAGTGTTTGGCCTGTCATACCACTGGCTGGGAGCCGCAAGAGATCCTGCAGTACAAGAGTGGTTTCGCAAGTCTGGAGAAAACACCTCACTTAGCAGGTAATCAATGCGAGAACTGTCACGGCCCCGCGGCTGAGCACGTTGCTTTGGAGCAGGCGTGGAAAGAGTCAGGCACGCTCACACCTGAAACGATTGAGTCTCGAAAGTCGCTGCAACTTCTCAAGGCAGAAGCGGAGCAGAAAGTCTGCACACAGTGCCACGATCATGAAAACAGTCCAAAATTTGACTTCGAAAAATATTGGAAAGAAGTCAATCACAGCGGGCGTAAAGATTGACGACACACAGGCTCCACCCTTAGGTGAGTGTGGTCATTGTTCTGAGTCTTTGAGAGAGCGATTTTACGTTTCAGGATCAGTCCTGAATAAAATCAGAGGCTCAGTTTAGCCAGGTTGCCAGGGGTAACACTTTCCAGAGCAGGTAAGCTGCTGGGCCGGCGTACATGACGCTGTCGAGCATGTCGAGCAAGCCTCCGAAGCCCGGGAATAACTGGGCGGAGTCTTTCTTGCCAGCGTCTCTTTTTAAGAATGATTCGCAGAGGTCACCGATCAGCCCGACGACTCCAATGACGCATCCGTAAAGAACTGCCCAGTACCACGCTGGGGGAGCCCAGTCTGCGTTGAAGAAGGGTGTCGCAAATTCCAGCCAAAGCCAACCACATAACCCGGCTCCAACAACGGCTCCCACCGCTCCTTCTTGAGTTTTTCCAGGACTTAAATTCGGAGCCAGTTTGGTCGTCCCAAACAGGCGCCCAAGTGTGTACGCTCCGATATCGCCACCTTTTGCACAGATGAGCAGAGAGCCGAGCACGAGGTAACCTGCCTCATGACCGGCAATCCATCGTAGTTGTGTTGTGACTGCAAGAAGAACACCGACATAGCTGACGATGAGAATTTCGGTTCCGAGTGATTCAATATTTCCACCGGGACCACGAAATCGAGCAGCTTCCGAAGCACACAGTAGCATTACCGTAAAGGCGTAAATCAACGCGACGAAATTGAGATCGCCTGTGTCGCTAGCAGCCCCGGTAAGGTGAGGAATCCATCCTGCAAAGACAATCGCTGCGGCACAGCTAAACATTGCGGGCAGTTGCAGCCGTTTTGAGCGATCGCGAACTAAGTCGGCACACTCCCAGACGCTTCGAATGGCGAGGATCTCGGCAAAGAGAAGCAGGAACAGCGCGGACTCTCCACTCCTTGCATCGAGATAAAAAATCCCAATGAGCAGGGGAATCAAAATTGCCGAAATAATGAGGCGCCAACCAAGCATGAATGATTGTGTTCTTTTGGGGAATCTACTAAGAAGTCTATACGGTACTGTTGAAACCTTTGCGATTTTCTGGATTCTCGATCGCTTGTTCAGGAATTGTTAGATTGAATCATAACAAGTCGTTGTTGATGAGAATCGACGTGGCAGTATCATGGGGCGGAGAAGGAAACGCAACGATGTTAACGGGTCATATCAAAATTCACCCAAAGAACCAGTCGGGTTGCGATGGTCAGGAATCCCTTCGGAATGGCTTGTGTCTCAACCAGCGTCTTTCTGATCGTGAAAGCAGTCCGTTTCAAAAGACCCTCCACTTGAAATTGGTTCGAGTTGAATGCCGATTAAAGTCTGTTTTGTAGCACTCAATGCCTATCCGGCAATCGATCCGGAAGCTGAGGGAGCTTTTGGTGGGGTCGAAACTCGATCCTGGGCATTCGCACGTGCACTGGCACAAAATCCGGAGTTTGAAGTCTCTTTTCTTGTCCGGCATTGGAACCCTCTAAAGAAAGCGAGTTACGAGGGAGTCCAGATACATCTGCTGAGGGATCGGTTCTTTGAAGTCCGAGATTCACTGTTGTCGAGATTCAAAACGGGCCCACAATTCCCTTGGGTTCGGCTCAAACAACCACAGATCTCTGATGCACTCTATTTGCCACTCCTCGCCGGACTCAAAACGATTCGCAAGCGCAGGGGACCTCGAGATGCTTTGCCGATTGTATCCAAGATCGATGCAGATCTTTTTTTGACATTCGGCGTTCAAAGTTTTTCAGCAACTGTGATCGCGTCCGCACAGGCGACAGGACGACCCGCAGTCTTGTTCCTCGGTTCGGACGGTGATCTGGACGAAAATTACTTGCCGGGAAACAAATTTGTCAGCGTATACAAGGACAGTGCGGACGTCTGTTACTGGACAATTCAAAATGCGACTCAAATTCTCTGTCAAACCGAATCTCAACAGACGAGGTTGAAAAAACTGTTTCAACGAGAGAGTCGACAAATTCAAAACCCCATTGATCTCGATCGTTGGGATGGCCTCGCCAAAAAGAAGATTGAACCAGCGTTGCATGCAAATCTGGATCGTTACGCTTTGTGGATTGGGCGTGCTGAATTTGTTCACAAGCGACCACAAGTTTTACTTGAAGTTGCAGCCCAGTCTCCCGGTGTCAAATTTTTGATGATTATGAATCACTTTGATGAAGTTTTTGCGGCTGAAATCAAAAGGAAGGCTCCAGCAAATGTCAGCATCGTCGAGAAGGTTCCGTTTCCGAGCATGGCAGCGATCTTTTCACGGGCTGCGGTTCTGGTGAACACTTCATCGTTGGAAGGGTTTCCGAACACTTATTTGCAAGCTGCAGCGTCAAACGTTCCGATTGCATCGCTGAGCGTCGAGCAGGACTTCTTGGCAGCTTCGAATTCCGGACACTTTGCGAATGGGAATGTCGATGAGCTTTCCGGATACGTTCGAGATGTCTGGGAGAAGCGAATTTCTCCTGTGACTGGTCGTGAGTATGTTGAGCAACACCACGACATCCACCAGCAAGCCGAACTTCTGGCAGAGTCACTCAAGGATGTTTTGAAGTCAAAATCATCGTGATTGCATCGAGAGCCACTGAATTGCAGTGGGAAGATCACCCTCGTGACCACCTTCGAAGATGGTGATTCGGACCGGGCCAGCCTGTCGTCTCAGGAGGATATCGTGTTTGCGATCTTCTTGTCGTCCAGTGAATTGAAGATCCTGCGGGATTTCCTGGGTCTTCGTCATTGTTTCAATTTGGGACTTTGAGAATTTCTCGGGCCTCTGATCATTGGCATCTGCAAGAACGTTGAAAGCATGGAACGTCTGGCTGATCGGAACGGAGCCGGTGTGCCCATCGTGAATCCCGGCGTTCAGGTCAATCGGGAGACTGCGTGCACGAGCAAGCCAAGTCAGCGGGGATCGCTCTTTTAACTGTTCATCAACTTGTTGGCTTGTACCCGGTGCTCCGCCAACTGCCTTCTCGACGTTTTTGAAATAATTTCGTCCAGCGGATTTTGTTTCAGAGTGCCAGGCTGCGACGTCGCTGATTCCAACCCAGGCAGATACGCCCGCCCAGATCTCGGGGTGCTTGCCCGCCATTTGCATCGACATGTGCCCGCCACCGGAGACTCCTGTGAGATAGATCCGGTCAGTATCGATGGAGTGTTGCTGCTTCATCCACTCAATCGCATCGACAATATCCTGCACAGCCAGCGGAGAGCCAAGAGCTTCGGGCGTCCAGTTTGGTCCCCGAAAATTCGGATGAATCAAAGCCCATTTTCGCTCCCGACATTCCTTCAGCGCGACTTCAATGTGTCCCTTTTGTTTGTAGTCTCCACTCCATGTATGCAAGACAACAAGCAAGGGGATTGGTTTTTCCGTTGAGTCCGGAGCATAGGCAAATGAAGGCTGAGGGGTTTTGTCCATCGAACTCAGGATGGAGACCTCTTCGAGTTCCTGCGCCAATCCAAACGAAGACAGCGAGACGAAAGCACAACAGAAAATGAGATTTTTCATCTGACAAGTCTTCTTGTTGGAGCAATGAAGTTGTTGGGGCAAAAAAGTCTTCGCCTGTGGACATCGGTCTGTCTGACAACGATTAACATTCCTGACAAGAAAAAATCAAGTGATCTGGATTTTCGAAGGAACAGCACGTCATCGCAGGAAGAGGTCTCCCATGTTCAAAACAGAGACCAGCAGGTCCATTGCGTCCAAGTTTCCTTGGTGAGGAGAGAAAGCCAAGCTTGTGGAAGTCTCTGCAAGTCAAAGAATTCGTTTCGATTAATCCTTCATCCTCAGCCATTGTCCAGTTTTGTACAGTGGTCTTGGATCGACTTTGACTTCGGTTCCAACCCTCGCATGCCGCGTTACGAAAGTCCAGCGGTGCGAGACTGTAAGTTCTTGACGGCGTTCACGAACCGCTGTTGCAATTCGAGAGGCATCTCTCTGAAGTCTTCGATCAACTCCGGGCTGAGAGCAACGACGACTTTTTCGATGGAAGCACAGGCACGTTTGTAAATTTCTTCTGAGCTCGGACCTTCTCGCTTCTCATTCTCGTCACTCGAAGCGTCCCCCCGAGCTCCTTGGCCGAATGGAGCGTATTCGGAATTTCCCGACGATTCTCGCGGGGCGGAATTGACTGTTTCTGCTCGTTCGCCGGAACTTCCGACTCCTGCACCGGCAAGGGAACGGCCTTCTCCTTCGACGTCCGCGACTTCGCGAACCATATTGTCGCCCACCTGCAAGTAGTCGGGAGCGATACTGAAAGGGGCTTCTTCTTCAGCTGGTGCTGTGAGATCCTCGCCATGCTGAGAGCGTCTCCAGGCTTTCATTTCAGCGACAGTCGCTTCGATCTCGTTTGCCCATTGCAAACATTCAGAAGCATCGTCCCAGTTCAAGGCGACATAGAAGTGAGACCATTTCAAGTTCGTGTAGTCGGTGTTGACATCTGCGAATGTTTCCCACACTCGGCGACGTTGGTAGACCTGATCACCACTCAGACCGATCATGGAACCAAAGTCGGCATCAGTTCGTCCTCGTGCGTATTTTTGCGTCCATTCAGAGGCGCATTCTCCGATCACCCAGTTGCAACTGCTTAAGGCTTCCTGTGCCCGGATGACGAGTTGATCTTCGGTTTGAGGCTCTTCAGCAAGGGTTTCTTCAGCCATGATCGTTTCAGTCCTTATTCAATGAAATTCCAAGGAATTATTGTGTTCAAATGTTCATTTTCTCTTTATCGTACGCGGGCCAGTCTCTTTCAGCGAGTTGCCGGCAACGAATTTTCAGAATTTCGAGCTTCTCGTCAGTTCCAAATCGATACACTTTCACTGACTCGTGCAGCACTCATTGCTGGTAGACAGGTTCGGATTCGCAGAATGGCAGGCAAAACCTGCAGGCGAAGTTCGAAATGCTGACAATTCAGGGTGGTTGAACCACCGGACCAGCTGCCGTAAGAATTAACTCCGTGGATGAGAACGTGGCAAGATTGTCGCTTCGTGATTGATTCACCATACATTTATGAAGGAAATGTCAAGGATCGAAGTATGCAGGTGACAGGAGAAATCGCGGAGATTCGAGAGGCTATCGCCCGGTCGCGGCAGCAGGGATGCCAAATAGGATGCGTCCCCACAATGGGAGCACTTCACGCAGGACACATCAGTCTCGTGGAAGAATGTCGAAAACGTGTCGATTACGTGTTGGTAACCATCTTTGTGAACCCGACTCAGTTCGGCCAGGGAGAAGATCTCGACAAATACCCACGTCCGCTAGAGGCCGATTTGGACGCATGTCGTGCAGCAGGAGTCAGTTGCGTCTACACGCCTGAGATCCCATCACTCTACCCGGACGGATATGGCACTTGGGTTGATGTTGAAGGAATGTCGACGATTCTCGAGGGAGAGTGCCGTCCAGACCATTTCCGTGGAGTCACAACCATTGTCGCCAAGCTCTTGAACATCATTCAGCCAGATGTCGCCTGCTTTGGCGCGAAAGATTATCAACAGCAAACTCTCATACGCCAGATGGTCCGGGATCTGAACATGCCTATAGAGGTCGTGGTCGCTCCCACAGTTCGGGAAGCAGACGGACTTGCGATGAGCAGTCGCAACCAATACCTCTCGCCAGAGCAGCGACAGACGGCGCTCTGTCTTTCGCAGGCTCTCAACATTGCTGAAGAATCTCTCCTGGCTGGTGAGACCAGCATCGCACAAGTGGAGAAGCGGATGCTTGATCATATCAACTCATTTGATGATGTCCGACCTGAATATACCGTGCTGCGTGACCCGGACACTTTGGAGGAGCTGAAATCTCTCCAACCCGAAATGGTTGCTTTGATCGCGACCTATGTGGGGCAGACACGATTGATTGATAACCGTAGAATTTCGCTACCACAATGATAAAGGCGCTCCGTCCCATTTGACGGCCGTCGAAATAAGAACCCGTTCCGAAACTTTCGCAATGAGCCATTGGTACCTTTCTTGCCTCTGTGAGGAATGCCGGGCTTGGAAATTTTCCTTCGCGAAGTTGTTCGAAGAACCAAATGAAGAGAGCAGGGGACTCCCCTGTCAGTGAACCCGGTCAGTGAACCCTGCCTGAATCGTAAATAGACATGCGCCAAACACTTTTTCGAATCTGGATTGAAAAGCCGTGGTCCCTCTGGACCGAAGTCCCAGGAGAGCCACCGCACTTGGGAGCATGCTGGATTGCTATCATTGTTGGCGCGGTTTTGTTTCTCTATCACCTCGCCCGCCGCGATCAGGAGTTCTTGCGCGATCGGGTGAACTGGTTGATGTGGGGGTGTGCGATTCTTGGCTTGAGCATCGCTCCTTCCTTTGGAGTCTTGCCTGCATCGGTCCCTGTGTTTGGTTATGGAGCCATGGTCCTGATCGGATTTGTCTCTGCGATGGCCTTCTCATGTGCGCGTGCGAAAGCGGTTGGGCATAATCCGGAGATCATTCTCGATGCCGCTCTTTGGGTTTTGGGGATCGGGATATTCGGTGGGAGGCTCGCCTACTTGATTCAATATGGAGATGTGGTCTTCCAAGACGCTAACAGCTTCGGTGAACTGGCATTCGCTGCGATTAACCTTTCCGAAGGAGGCCTCGTTCAGATTGGTGGTTTAGTCGGCGGGACTCTTGGATTCTTGATCTTCTGCAGATTGAAAAACGTCGATTTCTTCGAGTTCGCTGACATCATGGCGCCAGCAATTTTTATCGGAATCGGATTCGGAAGAATCGGTTGTCTGCTGAATGGCTGTTGTTACGGGGATCGCTGTGAACTTCCATGGGGGATCGAATTTGCTTCAGGAACTGTCACCTTCAATGAACTCGTAATGAAAGGTTTTGTTGATCCTGATGCAGCTGCGACTTTCTCTCTCCACCCGACTCAGATCTACAGCTCAATCAACGGGTTCGTTCTGGCGATCGTCACCGGTGTTTACTTCTGGTACCGCAAGTATCGAGGAGATGTCTTCGCACTGGGCTGTATCTTGTATGCACTCACACGAATTCAAATCGAATTCTTGAGAGCCGATGAGATGGGACAGCTCGGAACCGGTTTTACGATTTCTCAGTTCTACAGCTTAGGGATCATCGCCGGTGGCCTCGGCATTATGTTTTTTACACGTTGGCGAAGTCAAAAACTTTCAGCCCCGACTGCGCAACCCCAGAACTCCGTTTGACCTGAGTTCCCGCTTCTTTGATCGTCTTTGACGTTCGCTGGCTCTCTCGCCAAAGTGAAAACCGAACAGGCTGAGAAGGGCGACTCTGATGGCTCGACATTAAGCACTCAACGAGCGTTTCAACTTATGTTGAAACGCTCGTGTTTTGTGGTCAGTGTTTACGGTAACTAAAGAAGAGTGGATCAGTTTCTTAATATGAGCGTCGCATCAGGCGTCGGCTTCTTGTGTTCGCCTGTCGACTGTGCCACTGAGGAGTGCTGGTCGTGACGTGGGTTGCAGACTGGCAGGATTTTTGAGAGACACTTTTGCTGTGACTCTTTTGCTTTGTCGGTGGAAGAAGGACAGAATCAATCACGTGAATGACTCCGTTTGACGCGTCGATATCTGTTTTGATGAGGTTCGCGTTATTGACCTGAGCAGCTCCTTCGTTGATGCTGATCGTTACGGCGTTTCCTTCCAATGTTTTCGCATGCTTCGCTTTCAACGCGTCAGCTGCGTAAACCTTACCTGCGACGACATGGTATTTCAGGATGGCTGCAAGCTGATTCTTGTTTTCAGGCTTTAATAAGTTTTCGACTGTCCCCTCAGGTAGCTTTGCAAAAGCTTCGTCTGTCGGTGCGAAAACTGTAAACGGACCTTCTTGGTCAAGTACCCCCGCGAGCCCGGCAGCTGAGGCCGCTGCAATAAGTGTTTTGAAAACCTCTGCTTCCTGGGCAACACCAACAATCGATTTATCCTCTGGCAGGATGACTGCATCGATGACGTGTATCACGCCGTTGGAGCAAAGAATATCTGTCATCACGACGTTCGCCCCATCAATCATCACTCCATCCGCTGTGGAAACGTCAACGTGTTGTCCGTTCACAGTGGCTGCTCCGGTCAATTTTACGACGTCAGCAGCTTTCACTTCTCCAGCGACGACATGGTAGGTCAAAATACTTGTTAAGAGTTCTTTGTTCTCCGGTTTCAAAAGTGTCTCTACTGTTCCCTTGGGTAGCTTTGCGAAAGCCTCATCCGTCGGAGCGAAGACCGTGAAGGGGCCATCTCCTTTGAGAGTTTCAACAAGTCCCGCAGCTTTGACCGCAGTCACCAAAGTTCCGAAAGAGTTCGCAGAGACTGCAGTGTCGACGATGTCTTTCGTCTCTGCCTGAGCCGATCCTGAGAAACCAGTTACTGTCAGAGCCATCGTTAGTCCGTAAGCTAAAATCCTCATCTTGAAATCCTTGCGTTGTCTTAAAAGGGGAAGGGAGCCAATTTGGCGATGAGTGAAACGTTCAAAACGTTCACTGCTCTTTTTGTAGACAACACTCTGAAGATGACCACTCAGGTTTCAAAAGAATTTTGATACAGCCCCACGCTTCTACGGTGCTATTGTCACAGGAAGAACGATTCGAAATCCGATTTCTCCATCAGCTCGGTCGGGTGGGGAGTGTCCCCGATAGTCTGAACTTCCGACCTGAACAGAAGTATGAAATGAACCTCCTTTAGTGACGCGGCTCTCTCCAACAGTCGGACCTGTAGGATTTGTGGTGCATTCGTCCCAGAACTGTGTCTTGAACGGTTCGGACCAGTCATGACACCATTCCCAGTAATTGCCATACATGTCGTACAAACCAAATTGATTCGGTTTGGCAGTAGCGACTTCGTGTGGTTGGGTACCACTGTTGACCCCGTTCCATTCCTGGTCGATGAAATCGATAGCGCGATTGCCCCACCACCACCGATCTTTCGTTCCTGCCCGACAAGCAAACTCCCACTCAGCCTCTGTCGGCAGGCGGTATCCATCAATTTCTGGAATGAGATCGAAGTCCAAATACGGCGATTTCTTGCCTTCCAGCTTGTTCAGTTTCGAGCAGAACTCAACCGCTTGGTACCATGTTGTATCGACAGGAAATGAATCAGTTTGCATGTCCTGTACCTGATCTCGTTTTGCTCCGGTTGCACTGAATGCTGACGGGTTGAATCCGGAGACAGTCTCAAACTGTTGTTGGGTTATTTCTGTTGCTGAAATGTAAAACGCGTGAGTCAAACAGACCCGATGAGCCGAAACACGTTCTTGTATTTCAGGTCCAAGAAATTCTTCCAGCGAGAGCCTGGCAGCTTCGTTTTCATAGAAATTCGCATCTCCTTCTGAAATTCCCTGGATAAATTCTCCAGGTGGAATCAGTCGCATCTTGATCCCCGCTGAATTTTTAAACTCGACGGGAATCTTCAGGTAGGTTGCCCACTTTTGCTGAGACGTTCTCGCTTCATCTGCACTGAAAGGAATTCGACTCGGAGCTGGCGCGTCTTTCGGGAAGCTTCCCCAGACTGTCGAAGTGGACTCGATCGCAGGCATTTCCCACCAGATTTTCACCTTCTGGGTCTGTCCCTCCTGTAACGAAAATTTTTCAGGATCAACTCGCAGTCCTGAATCTGCTTTTGCACTCAACTCGTAGGTTCCTGATTTCAGATTCTGAAACTTCAGGCTTGAGTGAGTCAATTCGATTTTCTGAAGAGCATTTGTGTCGACATTGCGTAAGGTTAAAAGCTGACCACGAATGCTTGATAAGAATTGATCATCCGCAACCTGAACGACTAAAAAAAGCGGCTCTCCCTTTCGAGACCCTCCAAGGACAAAAACAGAGATTAGTATTAACAACAGGCAGCCGGCGATGCTCCCGATCGCTTTTATTCCCAGTAATTTGCGGGCAAGATTTCGAAACGTGCCAGAATGCGGAGGAGATGTCGCTGGTCTCTTCTTGTCATCTGCAACAGGTGGGGCTGAGGTCATCGTCCGGTTGTTGTTATTGTCGTGGGTCGTGGCAGACAATGGCCAAACCCGCGTCGGCGTGTTCACGATGCTCAGTTCATTGATGAACGATTGTAACTCGAGATCGTCGGTGGCGATTTTCTTTTTCTCGCCCATGGACTCACTATTCAGAAGGTCATCCAACTCGTTCCTTAATGAAGACATATCCTGAAACCGCTCATCAGGTTCCTTGCAGACCATTTTGTTATAGAGCTGTTGCAGTCCTTCGGAAATCTCACTGAACGGAGACGAGAGTAGCGGGACGGGTTTCTCTCGATGGGCAATCGCTGTTTCCAAATATGTCTCGCAACGATACATTGTTTTCCCGGTAAGTAGGTGATAGAGAACACACCCCAAGCTGTAGATGTCGCTCCGTTCGTCTGCCGCTTTACAGTTCAGCGATTGTTCAGGAGCCATGTAAGCTGCGGTTCCCATCATCACGCCACTTTGGGTCAACTCTTCGGCATCACCCTGCATCGTTTCTCGAGTGAACCGAGCCAGCCCCATGTCTAAAATCTTGACGTTCCCACTTTCGTCGAGCAAAAGATTTGCAGGCTTGATATCTCGATGAATCACTCCTCTCGAATGAGCGTACTCTAGCCCTGCGGAAATCTGTTTTACGGCCTGCAATGCAAATGAAACTGAGACCGGACCGGTCTGTTTGAGAACTGCAGCTAAGTCTTTTCCTTCGACAAATTGCATCACCAGGTAGTGAATTCCAAGAGCTTCACCTGCATCGTATGCGGCAACGACATTTGGATGATCCAACTTGGCAGCTAACTTGACTTCCTTTTGAAATCTTGCAAGTAGGCTTGAGTTTTTGGTGAACTCCGGAGAAATCACCTTGACGGCAACAATCCGATCCATGCGGATGTGACGTGCCTTATAGACTGTCCCCATTCCCCCTTTCCCGAGTTGATCGAGAATCAAACAGTTCCCTAAAATCAGTGACTTTGCCTTCCCGGAGAGAATTTGATTTGCCTGGAAGGTGGTCAAGACTTCACTTCGAACGAGTTTGCGTGCGAGCGTCTTGAGAGCATCGCGAGGGGCCGATTGCCTGATGGTGAGAAGCATGGCATCAAGTTCATGCTTGGAGAGAATCCCCAAGTCCTGAACAGCTGAAGCAAATTGATTGAGAGAGATCAATTACCCATCCCTAATTAGAGCCTCTTTCGAGTCGGAGTTCAGGTTCTGCCTCGTGGCAAGCGGTCTGTGAAATCATAAAAAAGAGGCTCACGGTACAACAAGCATTGAAAATACCCTCAAGCGCTGCCATGAAAAATGCCCAGTCGATTTCTCAGCCAGAAGTATAACCGGTTTCCATGCTTTGAAACCAATTCCGGCCACGGCGTTGTGTGGCACGCTCAGACTGGAGCGTAGCGCAAGGATGGGCGTGGCGAATTCCGTGTTGACTCTCATTCTCCCATGGTTGGTAATGTTCCGTCCATTTGCAGCGGGACGTCTTCTTCTCCTGCATACTAGCGAGCACTCGACCATTCCCAATCAACTGCTGTCTCAGCTGTTCGGGTGGGTGGAGTTCGTCGATCGATGTTAATGGTGGGATTCGCAACTTACTTATGAAGGAAATCATATCATTTGAACAAGGTAAGACGAGGACGTAACCCACCAAGTCGCTGTTCAAATTTTCTCCCCCCTGCGCCTCTGGTATGGGGGGCAAATTCAAACAATCCGAGTAAGCCGTTATGGTACCCCGCTGATCGTATCGGCGACGCTGTTTGCGAAAATACGCCTTGTCGTTATTTGAGTCGTGAACTCTCATTTGATTCGAGACCTTGTCGATGATTGAGTCTCTACTTCGTACTCGCCACGCCCATCAATCCACTCCGTTCTGGGTCGTGCCACGCACCCGCTACAGTCTGGGCGTGCCACACAATCCAACCGAACAGGTCGGTCAGGCTACCCAGCGAGATTGTACCTCAAAATCAAAAACCCGTTGACTGGAGAGGTTCCGGTCAGCGGGTTTAATAGTTAATAGGTCACAATTAATCTGAATTGTCAGACTGTCGCAGTCTCAATTCAATGAGGCGACTGTTAGTTGCTCGACGTTGCATCTGGGGAGGCAGGGCGATTTGGACGTTGACCACGGGCGGGAACTACGGTTCCTCCTTGTGCCTGAGCTTCTGCATTCGTTCGAATGATCGCTCCCGGTGGAGTTTGGGGACGGGCTGAATTCTGAATCGCAGCTTTCGCCTGAGCTTGAGCACGTGCTTCGACTGACGAAAACGCTTCCAGCATCTGCTCATTTTGATCGGCCTGAGCCAACAGGGCAGCGTTGCCTTCAGCTAATGCACGGTCACGCACAGATGCAATTTCCGCACGACGCTTACGAACAGCTGTATTGATTGAGGCATCCAGATCAGCCTGGCTGCGGAAGATGAGTCCGACACCATTTTGACGGCGAGCTTCGACGTCATTTCCTTGTTCTGCGGCGGAAGCTTCAGTTGAATTTCGTGTCGACTGCGCAGCGGAGGCGGGAGCCGATGTTGCTGCGCTCAATCCTCCTGACAAGTTACTTTCTGCTGCGACTTGCTGTTTAAATGGGTTGTACTTCCCAAAGACCACGTCGAGATGTGTCATTTCCTGGGCGTTGACAATTACTGGAATCCCGGGTCGGTTGAGAGAGAGTACGGCAGCACCATCCGCTCTCATGTTTTGACGGGCTAAAAGACCTCCTGCAACACCCTTCCCAGCACCAGTCTCTGTGCGCATTTGGGTGTTTGTTTGAGCTCCGACTCCCAGACCGAGCCCCAAATTGGAGTCCAACCGTAATTGAGTTCCGGTTTGCACCCGTTGTTGATTTTGAGCCTGAACTCGTTCTTGCGTTGCTGCCTGAACTTGTTGTTGCAATTGAGTTTGCAATTGCTGCTGGACTTGAGTTTGAACCTGTTGCTGAACTTGTCCTTGAATCTGAGCCTGAACCTGCTGCTGCACTTGTGATTGGACTTGTGCCTGAACTTGCTGTTGAACTTGAGTACGTACTCGCTCAGTCACATTTGCAGCGACGCGGGCACTTTGATTTGCTTGTAACCCCAACTGAGCTTCAGCCTGCGATCCAAGTGTCGCTGCCAGACCGAAGACTAAAATGAGTCCTGTTGTATGAGACATCTTCTTCATCAATTGAATTCCTTTTCTGATGATTTGAAAATTTCCGAAATTCAGACTTTCAGCCATTCTTGTCGCTTTTGGCGTATCTGGATGTCGCAGAAAGCTCGTATTGCCCAAACGATTCGCTCTCTTTATCTTGATCGAAGACAGTATCAGAAGCGAGAAAACAGGAACAGATGAATTTAAACTGGGCTGAAACAAACGTTCTCTACCAATATTTCAGATCACTATGGAGCCAAGGTGGACCAGAGTCCCAACATCTGTTTGCCGCTCGCGTTACTGCTAATTGCAGGAACCCTGTGGTTGCCAACGCTGAATGCCAGTGAAAGTGGAGATCCGATTGAGGCATATCTCCTCAAACGTCTCGATGAAAATCCGTCTCATGCAGACAGTTGGAGGTTACTGGGGCGGGTCTACCAAAAACGCGGCGACATCGCCGGTGCCAAGCAGGCCTTTCAAAAGTCACTGGACAATGACCCGTATTCTGCAGCTGCTTTGTTCGACTATGGGCAGGTTATTGCCGATGAAGAAGGTCAACAGGCAGCATTTTCATATTTTCAGAAAGTTTACGAGATTGCCCCGGAAAGTGACTACGCAAAGCAATTACGCGAACTCGGTATCCCTGAACCACAACAATCCAGCGAAGCCATCAACGCGGTTTATGAAGTGCTTACACCGGAAGAAATCCTGCAAACCGACTATCAAATACAGCGATTCGATGAATCAGAAAATCTAGAGCGTCGAAATCGCGAGCTGAATCCAGTTGTTCAAACCGATGACGATCGATTCCGATTCTTCCTTGAAACGGGCGTGCTTTACAACACGAATGTAACATTAGCCCCAATTAGCCGCCAACTTAGCAGCATTGATGCTAAAAGTTTCCAGGGCTTTCTAGCACCTGAAGCAGAGTGGATCGCCTATCAGGGAGAAAAGTGGCGAACGGGGCCTTTGTTTCGGGGGTACTTTACACTCAATGAGGAAAACTTTAAGGCGTTCAATCTTTCGAGTTTTCAGCCAGGAGCATTCTTAGAAAGAGATCTGGAGTGGTGGGGCGCGACTCATATTCAACGATTTGAATATACACAGTCTCATGATTTTTTTGACGGTGAGAAGATTGGGCTAAGGCACTCTGCGACTGCGTCCATCACAACGATACTTCCAAGTCTCGATGCGTTGTACTGGTATGTCACACCGAGCTATTCGACTTTTGATGCACCAGTGGCAAATCCTTCACAAGACTCTCTGGATGGATTCGGCCTAACTTTCGGGATGAGCCGTTTCTTTCGCACGAGCCTGACATGGCTGCCAACATGGAGCCTTGGACCTGACTTGGAATGGATCAATACCGAAGGAGATAACTACCGATACTTTGGTGCCAAAGTTCACGCTGATGCCACGATCCGCCTGCGGGAGAATCTCGACTTTATTCCTTCAGGAAATATCGGATTCCGAGCGTACCCGGATTACGCTAGTGGAGGCGACCGAGACGAATTGGCGTATCGACTCAGCTCACGTTTGCGGTATCGATGGTCCGACCACATTTCGACTTCGCTAGTCCTCAACTACGACCGCTTCGCCTCAGGCAATCCGAACTTCGATGCCGAACGATTTGAGACTGGCTTTGTCACGACCTTGTTATATTGATAGCTGCAGGCCAAGCGACGAATCGAGTCCTGTCGTGTGGATGAAACTAATCGGCAGGCACAACGAGTCCATCATGCGTTTGGATATCTCTGACTTCAAGCACGTCAAGTAGACAACGCCTGTATCCCTCTGTCGTTTCAATAAACTTCGAATCATCTGCCGTTTGACCACTCGAAGAGGCGACGCTGGGTGGCCAACTCGCTTCGGTTTTGAAGGTCGATGTGGCCAAACTTCTGATTCGAAGTTTCATCCGGCGAGCCGATCAGAGCCCCGTCTCGGGGCGAGCTTGGTTGCGACATTGCCGACGCAAACTGTTACAATCGCGGCCCGCCTCCCATACCTGAGTCCGATGCTGGTGCCTCACATGATTCCCGAAAGATCCTTCTGGCTGATTGTCGCTTCGATCGTCGTCTTCTCCCGTTTCAGTCTCGGTGCAGAATACATTGGCGGGGCAAAGCAGCTCTTTATCGATGATCGCATTATTGATTCGCTCGGTGGTGCACAGCGTGTCTTCAAACAGGCGGTTAAAACGCAGCCGCTAGTTTCAGCGAGCACCGGCTGGGAGACGAAACGATCTCTCGCTTACCCGACTGTGCGGCGGGAGGCAATGAACTCCTGGAAAATGTGGTACCGTGCAGCAAGTCCGATGGGCGAACGGATCATCTGTTATGCGACTTCCACTGACGGCATCACTTGGACGAAACCAAATCTCGGGATTTACCCGCATCACGGCGGCAACAATAACATTGTTCTGATTGGTAAAGAAACGTTTTTAGATACGCCCAGTATCTTTCGTGAAGACGACGGATACTACCTATATTGCATTGAGGGTGATGTTCGCTATGTCGTGTACCATTCGTCAGATGGAATTCACGATTGGAAGCGGGCTCCTCGTGGACTGCACGCTGACCACGCCCGCATCATTCAGTCAGGCACGAACGCTCCAGCGCCGCACAATTTTGATATTTGTCTCGCAGTGTTTGATCCGTACCGCGATGACTACATCTTCCATTTCAAGGTCGCCCACCGGGAACAGTTATTCGGTCCGAACGACTGGCAGCGGAAGTTCTGTCAGCATCGGTACTCCGGCAGCCTCGCCACCATCCAGGACATGCCTTTTCCACGAGTGACTCCCCGCCATGAACTTGCAGATAGAGAGGATGAATCTGTCGAACCGGGAACACTGCGGGCGGAGAACTATGGTCTGGGAATGTATCCGCAGGAAGACGGCAGTGTGATTGGCTTCAGTTGGCTGTTCAGCATTGACGGCCATAACGGTCCTGTCAGCAAGGGCGGAGACGGGACAAGTGACGGCTTCTGGCACTACGGCCCCGTCAACGTCATGCTCGTTTACACACGAGATATCAACGGGCCATGGCAAAGGCCGACCAGAACACCCATCTTGCCTCGCGGCCCGGTCGGTTCATGGGATTCAGGGATGGTCCATACAGCAAACGCCCCGACAGAAGTACCCAAAGCTGAAACCGCCGGCGCCGCCACAGACGAAATCTGGTTGCACTATGTAGGCGCCAATCATGTTCACAATCGTAATCCTTCCGAAGGAGAGCGGGATCACCAAATCGGGATCGCGAAATGGCGGATGGATGGATTTGCCGCACTGGAAGACACGGACGGAACGGAAGACACCGTCATTACCAAAGCAGTCGTTTACCGTGGCAACCAGCTCACGCTGAATGCCGATGTCAAAGCGAATGGCTACATCCGTGTGAAGCTTATTCGGGTGGGTGATGGCACTGACCTTAAAGGCTGGTCGGATGCCGTGAGCGGCAACCGACAGAATCATGTAGTTCGGTGGAATGGCGAAGATCACATCGGAAACAGCGAGGGCGAAGAAGTGGTCCTTGAAATCAGAATCAAAAACGCAGCCCTGTATTCACTCAATTTCACCACCGACGCTGCACCGCCAGATCGCGACGAGAGCAAACGCTGAAGCCAATCTGCTACAGAGAGATTCAAAGACCACTGGCAAGCGATGCCAGTCTTCGATACCCCAGACCGATTGATTTGTGCGGACCTGTAACGGGAGTCAGGACTCCAATCGACCGATTAGGGAGGGCGAAGGGCGTTGGCAGGAGTTTGAATAGCATCCTGCGATCACTTGCCACAATGGCAAATGTGCTCGGTTCCTTAGAGCATCTTTCGAATTGGTTTTCAGGGTCTGCCTCGTGGCGAACAGCAATTTCATTGGAACCGGTCCTGAAACGTGCAATTGCCCTCTCAAACGTTGAGGAAAGTGGCTATTCCAGAGGTTTTCGGACTGGTTCTAACGAAACGCGTTCTTCACGGGCATGCGGTAGAGCAAACTGCTCTAACACTGGTATCGCACTGGGGGGCTGGGCAACATACTCACGACGGGTGACGGGTGACGGGTGACGGGTGACAGTCTGCCTTTTTAGACTTTCGAACCCTGGAAAGGTCTCAAACAGGTTGCCTCGATAGCACATAGCACACTGCAAAAAAGTGCCGAACAATATTGGGGGCTCTCCTGCTGGCTTTCACTGCGGGGTGGCCTCAAGGGCAAGAATCTGAGTAAGTTGCGACATGCACAATTCTGGGCTGTCCGTTGAAATAGGCCGCGACCGCACTTGCCTGAATCGAATACGGCCCGACGTTGATTCCGAAGAGGTCCGCCCAGGCGCTATTGATTGTCGCAGTTTTTTGAACTCGTATTGCGTGAGCTTGACCGACACCAGGCGAGGTGTTTGAACAAAAAATGAACTCATCATTTCCATCAACAGAGACTGTGCCAAGAATTAATTCCCCAGCGAGGTCATCATTATCATTGGCATCTCCACCGCCGATATTTTCGTTCCGCAAAAGTATGACTGGCGTTGCATCATACGGATTCATAGCATCTTGACCAACGATTAAGTTGGCAGCACCTGTCGTCAGCGAATCGTCTCGTGTGGATGCCCGCCCGACGGCGGAATTCGCGCCCGTCCCCCAAGTCTGCACACCACTTAATGCGGCAGCCTCTATGGCGTTTTCAAGTTCCACTCGGCCTGTCCATAGTCGTGTGGTGTCTACCATCACACCGAACATGACGATCAATACGGGCAGCAAACCAATGAACCAGAGGACTGCAACTCCACTACGATCTTTGATGTCAGAGACAAACAGGTCGCCGCTTCTAATGCATTTTCTCATATGTGCTTCCTAGGGGAGAGCGTCACTTTCAACCCGCAATTGGAATTATTCATCTGCTTGAGGACCATAACTCACATCCAGCAGAGTTCCCAATGGAGTCGGAGGTGTTTGAATTTCCCAACTTGCTCCACCATTAATTGTCTTCAAAATGTAAGGTGCGACAAGTGGAGCACTGAGATTGTTTGTGCCAACGGCGTAGCCGGTATTCGCATCAATGAAATCAACGGAATTCAAAGTTCCTACTGATACTGGGTGCGTCTGCCGAGCCCAGGTTGCACCTCCATCCGATGTCGAAAGAATTAAGGTGACAGTATTCAGGCCTGAAACCTCTTGACCGACAGCCCAACCGTTCATGGCATCAACAAAATCAACTGAAAGCAGTGATCCCGCGAGAATTGGCGATGGTAATGCAGGTAGCGGCTGTGAGACCCAGGCTCCAACACCTACTCCACCAGTTGTGGTTTTAATAATCGTTGGAACAGCTCCATCAGACCCAACTGCCCAACCTGTAGTTGTGTCTATAAAGTCGACATCATTCAGAACACCAACTACTCCTACAGGTGAAACATCAGTGAAGCTTCCTGCTCCGTCTGCGGATGAAAGAACGTACGCATTCCCAGCGTTGGTACCAACAAACCATCCATTACTTGAATCAACAAAATCGACAGCATTCAGAACACCACCAGCTGCACCAACGTTGTTACGCGTATCCCACATGTCTCCGCCAGTTGTTGTTCTCATCACGAGCGGGAATAATGATCCGACTTCCGACCCGATCGCAAACCCGACCATTGAATCAAGGAAATCAACATCGACAAGAGCTCCATCATCAGGAAATGTTTGAAGCGTCCAGCTTGCTCCGCCGTCTATCGTTCTGACAACGACTGGCAAGACATCCGGCATTAACGGATCACCGAATTCTCCAGTACCGACTGCCCAGCCATTCATGTTATCAACAAAATCAACAGCAGAATGAGTGCCGGTGTATGTTCCGGGAGTTGTCTGCTCCGACCAGGCGGGACCTGCTGAGATTTCGTTAAGAATTGCGGGACGGATGTTTAGAGAATCGCTCGCATCAGTGCCGACTGACCAGACAAATCCCGACGGAATCGCTGGCCGCTCATATCGAAAAACCGTCGAGTGTGAAATCGTTACGTCAGACAGATCTAAACCAAACGTTGCGAGCAAATTCGGTACATTGCCAGAAAAGGGAACACAAACGGTCACTCGAACGTGTTCATTTGTTAAAGGTAATCCTCCTCCTTGTGGCTCACAAACGCAGCCCGCCGGAGCCACAGCAGGATAGACCTGCACGGTATTCATGACTCCCGCGACATTGTGTTCCATGATGACCTGACATGATTCGCTTAAGCTGCCGTTGGCAAGTAGCTCATCGACTCGTTCTTTCAAAGACTCTCCAAATGGAGGTCCCGGCATCGCTGACTCATCATTGAAATTTTCCAGCCACGGATTCTCTGCCGATGTTCGACTTGATTCAGCAGCGAGCTTGACCCCGACTCGACTGGCGAACGAGACCTGCTGACTCACCTGAAAGAGAATCCCGAACTCGATAATTGCGAGCAGGCAGATGAACAAGATGGGCAAGACGAGTATCGTCTCTAAAACCACAACTCCTCTGCGTAGGCGAGAATGATACACAGATGGAAATTGGGAGTGATTGATAGTCGCGCTCTGGGAAATCACAATAATTCACACACCGACAAAGAAGGACAGATATCAGAAAACTCTAACCCGCTCGCATTGACCGGTATTAATGCGATTGTTACCGAATCGCAATGACGAATCAAGAGAAACTTAATACTAGAACCAGTTCGAAAACCTTTGGAATAGCCGCTTTCCTCATTGTTTGAGAGAGCAATTTCAAGTTTTAGGATCAGTTCTGGAGTAATTTCAATACTGAAGTTCCCCACTATCCGTGGGGAACTTCAGTCGCTACGTCACTGCCTTGAAGTACGTTTTGATTTTGGCTTCTTCTCGGGGGGGTGAGTTTTCACCGCCCATTTGTATTCATCTCTGAGGATGTACAAGCTCACGGGCGCAAGTATCAACACAATGAGGGTAATGTAGAAGAAGAAAGTCTCTTTCGAGGTTTTCCCGGGGGTTAAAGCAGCGTCTGCAGGATTCGAAGGATTGTAGTAAACTGTCACTGCCATCGGGTTTCTGACATCGTTAGTTCTCTTGAAACCGTAGCCCTTTCCAGCTGCTGTTCGGTACTCGGCACGATTGACATTAATTTTCTCTGCCTCAAAAAGCTTGCCATCGACTTCATAGCTGTAACGCACGGAAACAGTCTGTACTTTTTTTAATCCTTGACGTTTCACGAAAGTGTTCGATTTTGTGACCTCCACAGACGTGAGAAATCCGGGAACGCTGGGCCATGACTCCGAGGCTGTAGCCCGATAATGCCACCAGGAAGTCATAACTAACAAAAAGGGTGCGGCGACAGCACATGTCCATCCCAAGATTGTTATCGCCCAATAATTCAGAGGTGCAAGTTCGGCTCCAGGGTCATCATGCATTGATACTTTCCCTATTTCTACGAAATTGCTTGATGATGAACACCATGGCACCAATTTCAGAAAAGTCTCCCTGTCATTCATCAGGATGGAATGAGGATATCAAATGCTGTGGTCATCCACAAATATTGTCGATTCAGTCGCTACCCTACTTCGTTACTGGATGAGTACAAACGACATGACAAAACCAGTAGTGGGTTCCCCCGAAAGAAACAAGACGCCCCGCCAGCAAATCAAAGATCAACAAAGCCCCCCCCCGGACAAATCCAAACCGCACGAAAAATCAAACAAACCCAAAACGGTTAACGGCGTTGTGTGGCACGCTCAGACTGGAGCGTAGCGCAAGGATGGGCGTGGCGAATTTCGTGTAGACTCTCATTCTTCCATGGTTGGTAACGTTCTGTCTGTCCATTTGCAACGGGACGTCTTCTTCTCCTGCGTACCAGCGAGCACTCGACCATTCCCAATCAACTGCTGTCTCAGCTGGTCGGAGTTCGTCGATCGAAGGTATGACGAGGACGTAACCCACCAAATCGCTGTTCAAATTTTCTCCCCCCTGCGCCTCTGGTATGGGGGCAAATTCAAACAATCCGAGTAAGCCGTTCTGGTACCCCGCTGATCGTATCGGCGACGCTGTTTGCGAAAATACGCCTTGTCGTTATTTGAGTCGTGAACTCTCATTTGATTCGAGACCTTGTCGATGATTGAGTCTCTACTTCGTACTCGCCACGCCCATCACTCCACTCCGTTCCGTTCTGGGTCGTGCCACGCACCTGCTGCAGGCTGGGCGTGCCACACAATCCAACCGAAGAAGTCGGTCGGGCCACTCAGCGAGCGTTCTGTGAAGTCCTGCAAATGATCTTCATGGGTACAACAAGCATTGAAAATACTCTCAATCACACTGCCATGAGAAATGCCCAGTCGATTTCTCTGTCAGAAGTATAACCGGTTTCCATGCTTTGAAACCAATTCCGTTCGAGGATATCGAGTCTCTGTACGTCAAAATTCACGGCTCGTCAGGTGGAAAAGTCTGGCCTCTGCTTCATTCTGTTGTTTTCACATGTTCTTAATAAGTCCTTAATCGGGGTGAATAGAATCCCTCGCATCACGCAACGCAGCAGCGTTGTTCCGCTTGAATCTCGCTCCATTTTTATTGAGGAAACGATGCCTACCCATCATCCCAGTTCACCAACATCTCCTCGCCAAATGCCACGGAAAAAAGGTTTCACACTGATCGAGCTATTGGTGGTCATTGCGATCATAGCGATTTTAGTCGCGTTGCTTTTGCCTGCCGTTCAACAAGCCCGAGAAGCCGCCCGCAGAACTCAATGTAAAAACAATCTCAAACAGATCGGACTTGCCTTCCACAACTATCACGATGTTTACAAAATGTTCCCTGATGGAGGAAATGACGCCAGAGGGACAACTCCGGGGACCTTCGCTGGAAACTCATGCAACGACTGCTGTAACGCGAATAGTCGAGCACATTGGAACTGGATGTATCAGATCTTGCCACAGATTGAACAGTCAAATCTGTACAACGAACCCGACGACAATGTGATCTATCAAACAGGTGTCGCGACCTTCAACTGCCCTAGCCGAAGAGCACCGGGGGTGTATGGCTCTAGTGCTAAAGCTGACTACGCTGGAAATGCTGGTGATGCACTGACTGCGTATAACGGAGCGATGAATCGACGTGGTTGTAACACAGCTAGACCTGTCCGAATGGCCGACTTGCTAGACGGAACTTCCAACACGCTGCTTGTCGCGGAGAAACAAACAAATCCGCTCAACTTCGGTGGTTCCGGTGGGGATAATGAACCATGGGTCAACTCTGGTTGGGATCAGGATCAAGTTCGTGCCGGAGGTCCCGCGACTCATCCAATGTCGGATTATGATCATCCGGCCGAACCGCCAACTCACTGGAGTTCTCGATTTGGTTCAATTCACCCTGGTGTTTTCCAAGGGGTTCTCGGTGACGGCTCAGTACGCACGATGTCATTCAACTTGGACGCCGAAGTGTTCCGACGGGTTTGCGTCCGGAATGATGGAGAAGTGGTGAGCGACTTCTAGAGCAAGTTTCGAATTGGTGTACAGGTTCTGCCTCGTAGCTGTGAAGGGTCTCACTGATGAAACGCTTCATCACGGGCAAACGAGGCATTGAAAATACTCTCATGAAACTTTGATTGCTTATCGCATCACTTCGTCACCTGCGAAGTGGTACGGTAAGTACCTTTCCTAAATCCTTTTATTCTATCTCGATTCATGAAGAACAAATCCATTACAAGATTCACCCTGACATTCACCTTTGCTTTGGCGCTCTTTGCAGGATGTTCAGGAAGCTCAACCTCATCAGAGACAACACCAGAGGCTCAAATCGCTGAAGATGCTCGACAGGTTGAAAACGAAGAACGAGCCCAGCGAGAACTCGAAGCACAATGATAGATGAACTCGTCCTTCTGTATGCTCGAAAAACGATGACTCTGAAATTAACCGGAGCCAAGTAGCTCGGCGGACAGTGTTCAGCTTTCAATCTCGCACTCTGACAGTCGAGCATGCTTGGTTTGTCAGTTGCTTCTATAAATGAAAAAACGGCCTGGTCTCTCATTGAGACCGGGCCGTTTCTGTTCATTTTTTATTCAGCTTCTTTGATGACTTCAACACACCCTTTCAGCGCAAGCATTTCTAACCGATATCTACAGGCCGGTCTTGAGTTCGTAGAGATTTTATTTGACGAACTGCGGTGTCGTTTGTTATAAAAAAATTGTACACAGTGAGGTTCGGATCAATTGTAGATGAGGGCCAGTTCAAGTGTCAAAACTTCTTTTTGCCAAAGTCAGTATTTCACTGTCTCTCTTCGCAACTCTTCTGACTCCACAGAAGGCAATCTCAGATGATGCTGAGACTCTTACGATTATTCGTGCAGGTTACGCTCATACAATTACATCGATTCGAAACGTGAAGTGTGAGTATTCGATCCGAACTGAGTCGTCTCGCGACAATGACAACTTCAATTATGGAGGAGAATTTCCATTTGTCCTCGCGGTAGAAGGCAACAAACATCATAAAAGCAGTGTAGAAGGGTCAGTCGGTCCTGGCTCCCATTCAGGCCCACGTTGGTTCTCTGGGGATGGAGAATTTCTTTACAAAATTGACCACAAATTAAGGGAAGTTAGAAAGTACAGCCAGATCGATGGCACTCATGGTTTGAATCACCATCTAACACCACTTAGCTGCTTGGGGGTGTACTTTAATTCTGGGGACTTGCAAAAGAGATTCTTGAGTTTAAATGACTTACTTCGCTCACAGCCATTGAAGCTTGCAGGAAAAACCAAAATCGAAGGGGATACTTGTTGGGAAGTCCATTTAAATTACCCCGGAGTCAAGGAAGCAGATGATGTCCCGCTGAAAATCTGGTTCAATCCAAAACATGGTTACCTGCCCCAGCAGATCGATTACGGCGGTGATGGAAACATGGTTTATATCATTGAAGAATTCATCCGAGTTCCAGTTGGAAGTTTGCAGATATCGTTCCCTGGCCTTGCGAAATTAGAAGCACATTCGCATGAACTTGTTCAGACAATTCAAACACAAAGTGTGGAGATCAATACATCTTTGAGTCAATCCTTGTTTCGGCCCAAGATTCCTTCTGGCTATCGGACCATTTCTATGGACAACATCGAAGAGGTCATCGCCAGCGGGGAGCGAAACAAACCTCAACCTGACGGGAAATCATCAGAAAGGCGAGAAGCTGCTTTGGAGGCCCAAAGGCAGAAAAATAAAATTGCGAAGTCGAGTCAATCGACGTTCGACGCCACTCCAAAGAAAAAGAATATGATGCTGATAGTTCTTATGACAGGTGGGTTTATCATGCTCGTCGTCGCTTCACTGATGTCGTTGAAGCGTGGCTAGCATTTCACTTTGAGAAAGGAAAAGTTAGCTGGCTAAGCAATTATGGACAACATGAATTGTTGCGATCATCTTGACAATTCTTACGTTATCAATGGAGATAGAATCGGGAGATTTCTTTGACTGCATGTAAGTTAAAAATGACCCAGACTTAAACGCATGCGGCAATTGCTGAAGTTCCCCACTATCCGTGAGGAACTTCAGTGACGACCCAGATGGTGATTGGGGACCATTCTAATGAATTATAAATCTCGAAGAACAACCAGGGCTGCGTTTACGATTGTTGAGGTTCTGGTTGTTCTTGGGATACTCACTCTGATTCTGTCCATTGCCATACCAGGAGTGATGAATGTTCGAGATAGCTCTCGAAAGCTTCAGTGTATGTCGCGGCTTCGTCAAATCGGAATCGCGACTGAATCCTTTTACGCATCTCGTAGAAGATATCCTGTTTTTTGGGCATCAGATCCCGGCTATCAAGGGCCAATGAGAAACGATTCTGTATTAGCTCAGCTACTACCTTACCTGGATCAGCAGCCACTCCATGATTCAATTAACCCTGAGAGTATGCCAAGCATGGGGGAGCCTCCGACTTCAAAAGTGAACTCGGAAGTTATCAAAACCAATGTCCTGGCGTTTGTATGTCCGTCTGATGATGTCCCTTCAGGGGGGACAAGTTTCAGAACGAACTACGGGACAACTACTGGAATCCATGCAACCTGGTCTTGGGGAAAGCCTCTTCCGGGCAAATTGGAAGAGCAAGGGCTGTGGGGCGGTTTACGCAGTGCAAACCAACCTGGAAAAATCCTTGATGGACTCTCCAATACTGTTTTCTTTAGCGAGAGATTGGTTGGCGATGGTGATTCAAGCGTATTTATACCTTCGCGTGATGTCGCGAAATCTGGTGGATACAGTCATCGACCAGCAGACGCAATTGCCAACTGTACGCTGGTGAAAGATGTCTCGGAGCACGCTTCATATTTGGGTTGGTCTTGGCTCCCTCAAGGATATACGCATACTGCTTACAACCATGTGATGACACCAAATTCCAAACTGCCAGATTGTTTTGACAGCTGGAATCATCACACGATGGCTCAAGGCGCAATGACTGCCAGAAGCTATCACGCTGGAGGTGTCAATGTCGTCTTTGGAGACGCATCAAGCCGATTTATTAGTGACTCAATTGCCCTGGAAGTCTGGCGGGCACTTGGAACGAACCATGGAGGTGAAGTCACCAATGACTTTTGAAAGTAAGAAGAGGCTCCTAGCGAGCGTACTATCTTTCTTAGCCAAGTAGGGACCGCTCCGCAGGCCAAACAGAGTTTGCTTCCGTCTGGGAATATCGAACGTCCGATGTACTGGGGATGTGAACAACTCGAGTCGAAGATCATGAATGACATCAGAATTATTGGAGAAGGAGCATCATGGTCCGCATAGGCAGGGTGGTCCTGGTAATGATGAATCTTTCGTGCCACGGTTGTGCCAACCGTGCGGTGCGGAGTGACCGCTCTTGCTGGACGTTATCGTATCGTAGGATGTTGCATCTACTCTCGCACGGCTCGCAGAGGCCGTGGCACGCCATCCGTTCTAAACAAGGCCACCCCGCCTCGGAAGGAGCTGCAACATTTCGAGTGAACGACGATCGTTCTCAGCTTTGTTGGGTTACGCGAATCTCCAATTGAAACAGAGTTGTCAGAAACAATTCCAACGGTTTCCAGTAACCAAAGCAAACTCTCATTCGCTTCACCCAACTTACGATTACTTAACGGATATTGCAGCCACCAAGCGTGCGATTCCGTGCTTTCGTCGAATTGATCCAATACTCTTCTCGCTCGATCTCGACGTTCGCACGGCATTTCTCAATCGAAGAGAAGCACTGTAACAATTGATCTGAGGAGAATATTAAGCAGATCTTGCCCGGTGAAGTATTATATGAGGAGAGGTGCCAATCTCTAGAAGATTTTAATTGATCGGATTGCCCAAGCAATCTTTGAAAGGGAGATCCAACTGGGCTATATGTAGCTTGATTTGCTTTACGGATATGACCCCAAATTCGAAGTGTTGAGCAACGACTTCTCCCAATGTAGAAGTGGGGCACTGAGTCGATGTTAAAATTACACCGGTAAATAACAGCTTCCGCATCTGGAGGGTGAAGCTCTGTATCTACCGAATACGCAAAGTTCTCGTCAAAGTTTGACGTTCCATCGAGTATATTTGCTAACGAGTCCCAGATTACTATGAATTCATTTTTCAATGCTACGTTTTGACGACTGCGTTTTCGTAAATCTGAAAACCCAAAAACGTTTTTCTCATTGAGATTCTCTACTTCCGACTGGAAATGATCCCACGTGGCTTCACCCCATCGATCGATAAAATTTTCAACGGTATAGCAGAATATTTTTCTTAGCTCCCTTATTATTTTGAAATATTCAGGGTCAACTTCCATTGCACGTAGTGTTGGGATTAGTCGTGAATACGCGGGGAAGTTTTGGTAAAGAGAAAACATAAAACTAGAAAATATTTGTCTGATGTATGCGCACATCGATTCACATTCGAATAGTGTGGGGAATTGGTTGTGCTGTAGTGACTCAGAGATCGTTTCGATTGGAGCTGACAGATTCATCCCACTTTCTATCATTCGCTTTATGTTTTGTTCACATGATCTGACTAATTTTGGAAACTTTCGAGGTTCGACTGTAAGAACGAGATTCAGGCAGTCATTATTATGAAAGTGACCATAGATTTGATCACTGTCAAGAAACACTTCAATCGGTTTTCTGGGAAGCGAATATGCTGTTGCCCAACTTCTTAATGCATATGAAGCAGCCTCTAAAGGAGACGTGGCATAAATGCGGAATTTTCTAGTTCTTGACATGACAAGAAAACGACGAAGTGTTCTCATGGTAAAATCTTCCTCCTCGCTCGGCGGAAAGTATTCAGCCAAGTAGGGGCCGCTGTGCGGGCCGAGTTGAGTTTTCTTACGTTCGGAAATATTGAACGTCCGATGTGCAGGGGATGTGAACACCGGGAGTTGTTTAGAAAAAATAGAATCAGAATTTTTGGAGAAGGATCATCATGGTTCGCGTAGTAGACCCTGCTGCAATGCCTTCCGCTCAATGTCGCTTTGTATTGGAACAGTGATTTGAGTTTGATGCGTGCGTCTTTGGTCGTAAATTTTCAGTTGGCTCTGCATGACTGTTCATTGCGTTCTGTTTGCCAGTTCAGCTTTCACTTTTACACTCTGACAGCCTACCACATTTGGATTGTCTGTTGATTCTATAAATGAAAAAGCGGCCCGGGCTCTCGTTGAGACCGGGCCGTTTCTGTTCATTTTTTTTCAGCTTCTTTGCTTACTTCGCAGCGGCGAAGCGTTTGGCGACTTCGTCCCAGTTGACGGCATTCCAGAATGCGGCGATGTAGTCGGGACGACGGTTTTGGTAGTGCAGGTAGTAGGCGTGTTCCCAAACGTCGAGGCCGAGGATTGGTGTTCGACCTTCGGAGAGGGGAGTGTCCTGGTTTGGTGTGCTTTCGACGACGAGCTTTCCGCCATCGACTGAGAGCCAGGCCCAGCCACTGCCGAAGCGTGTGGCGGCGGCGTTGGCAAATTCTTCTTTGAATTTGTCCAGGCTGCCGAATGTGGCGTTGATGGCGTCTGCGAGTTCACCGGATGGATCGCCGCCACCCTTGGGGCAGAGAATGGTCCAGAACAGAGAGTGGTTGGCATGTCCACCACCGTTGTTGCGAACAGCTCCACGGATCGCTTCTGGAACACTGGAAAGACCTCTCATCAGGTCTTCGATGGACTTCGCTGCGAGATCGTCATGACCTTCCAGAGCAGCATTCAGCTTTGCGACGTAGCCAGCGTGGTGCTTGCCGTGATGGATTTCCATCGTTTTGGCATCGATGTTCGGTTCGAGTGCATCGGCAGCGTAGGGGAGGTCGGGGAGAGTGTAAGCCATGTTATGCTCCATTGTTTGATCAGGCTTTGGATGAGAGAACATCGAAACAAAACCGCACTCTGATTATGTGCACGTCAACCCTTGTGGGCTCTCTGACACAGCTGACGCTGCTTGCGGCATAGTTTTGTTCGTCACCTCCATTTTAGACAGTCGGGAGAACCTCACAACCGTTGGGGCGAGAAATCAATCATGTCCCGAAGAACAAGAATTTGCTGATCGGTGCCGCCACGAGCAGAGTCCGAGGTGAGTTCCTGGCTCGGTTTTGATAAATTCTCGATGAAGTCGAACTTTTTGTCAGGACTTGGCGTCATGTCATGGGAGTTGACCGATGTTGTGCGGAAAGAAACTTTGACAGGTGAAGAGACTTCGAATGGCTGCAGAGTCTTGGAATTATCGCTCAAAGGCTGAAGAAAACTCCTTCCTTCAAGGATTTTTCTCCAATGTTTGAGCGTTGAACATGAGTAGAAGTGTGATGTTCAACTTGTCGAGCGGTTCGGAGCCATAGTCCAGAGTCCTTCGGCATTGGCTTCTATTCTCGCGTCGATTGCTGGAACTGATCCTGATATCTGGATTTGCTCACTCAAACAGTGAGAAAAGAGACCATTCCACAAGTTTCCGGTTTTGTTCGATTTTGATTTACCAAGCAAGATGATTGATTGAGATAGAGGCTGCGATGAAATTCACAAAAATGCACGGAGCAGGAAACGATTACGTTTACGTTAACTGTTTCGAGGAACAACTTCCTCAGGACATTCCGGCGTTGGCTCGGGAAGTCAGTGATCGACATACGGGCATTGGTGGAGATGGGCTGATTCTCATTTGTCCGTCGGAGCAGGGAGATGCTCGCATGCGGATGTTCAACGCCGATGGCAGCGAATCGGAAATGTGTGGTAATGGGATTCGCTGCGTTGCGAAGTATGTTTTTGATCACGACATTGCCCGGAAAGAAGAACTGAAAATTGAAACCGGTGCTGGCGTTCTCACCTTGCAGGTGTTCGCTGAGGACGGACTTGCAGATCGCGTTCGAGTCAACATGGGCAAACCGATCCTCAATGGCCCTGACATTCCGACGACACTCGAAGGGGCTCCACCTTTGAAAGCTCCTCTTGAAGTGGGGGGGAAGACTTTGGAGGTGACCTGCATTTCGATGGGAAACCCGCACTGCATTACGTTTGTCGATGAAGTCACTGACGAATGGGTCCACGGAATCGGTCCGCAAATCGAAGTGCATCCTGCGTTTCCGAATCGTGTGAATGCAGAGTTTATTCAGATTGTTTCACGCTCGGAAATGATCATGCGGGTTTGGGAGCGAGGAAGTGGAGAGACTCAAGCTTGCGGAACGGGAGCTTGTGCCTCTGCGGTTGCAGCTGTCTTGAATGGGCTGACAGACCGAACGGTGCTATGTCATCTTCCTGGCGGCGATTTGACTCTCGAGTGGGCGGAGTCTGGCGAAGTCTATATGACGGGGCCAGCGACCGAAGTCTTTCACGGAGAATGGGCAAGTTGATCTTGATGAGAAATGTTCAGTGACCGTTGTGATTCGTTCAGGGCGAAAATCACGTGGATCTGCAGCGTTCTGTTGACCTGCACCGGTTGTCTGTTGAAAATAGAACCCTGTTCACGTTTGACTGTTTGTGATTCCATCCATGGTGATGGAGATTCGTCCCTGGTCATTGTCGGTTTAGAACTATGATCACACATAATATGAGGCATATGACGTTGGATGGGGTGCTTCCCGTGGCGATAGCAGCCTCTCCATTTCTGGTTCGGTACACGGTGCGTGATGGGCATGTGCTGGAAGTAG
The DNA here is from genome assembly GCF_007744255.1 of Thalassoglobus polymorphus. Taxonomy (GTDB): domain Bacteria; phylum Planctomycetota; class Planctomycetia; order Planctomycetales; family Planctomycetaceae; genus Thalassoglobus; species Thalassoglobus polymorphus. Next base: position 700,198 of record NZ_CP036267.1, read on the forward strand.
CGGTCGCGATTTTAGCTCCGGTGCTGGCTGCGATTCTGCGAGCCGCAATTGGCGTGCATCAATTGGATGCCGTGACAAATGGCAAGCCAAACATAACTCGGCAAATTCTGTTCTCAATGGCAATTGTCATGCTGCTGCTCGTGGAAATTTTTGTCAGCACGTTGCAATTCGCACAGAACGAACCGCTCTCCTCCTGGTTCCTGCCAGCTGGGTTATTCTTTTTCTATCTGATCTTGATTCAGAATGCACTTCGGCCGGATGAGACGACACAGTACGTTTGATAATCTGCTTAACAAATGTGTTTTCGAGTAAATTGAAAGAAGCGATAGCAGCTCATTTTCTAATTGGTTGGGCTCACGATGGTTTCGAGTTGAGATCGAATCTCCTCAGCTAAAACTTTGTCAGTGTGCTGGTTGCTGCGGTTTAAGTCATCGAGTTCAAGAGCAAACTGAGCAACACTTGTTGCATCTTCGCTCAGTTTATCGAGTGCAATTGCGTACTCTGCCTGAAGAGCGGAAAAGTTTGGATAAAGCGCGACCGCTTGCCGATAAATTTCAACTGCTCGTTGTCCATGTTCCACGTTCCGGGATTGTTTGAATCGTCGATCCCAGAGATTTGCGAGTAGCCGGATGCGGGCTACAGCTGTCGGGTCGAGGCGAATTGACTGCTCAAGTTCTTCAACCGCCTGTTCGAAAAATTCAGTCCGTCGACGATTCGACTGATCCCAAAGACGATAGTTCAACATCGCCAGTTGTTGCGGAGGTTCTGGAGAGAGCGGATCAGCGGTTGCAGCTTCCTCGAAGTCTCGTTTCGCCAATTGCGTGTTGCCTTCGGAGATGAGGCGATAATTTCCAGTTTGAATGCTGATGGCTGCCAGTCGCACCGGGACAAGCCCTGTCTTCACACAACCGAGTGCCAGAACCGTCATCAATCCGGCGACCCCAAGCAAGCGACGATTGTCGAAAGTTGTCGAGAGAAGCGGCGGTTCTGTCTGGTCTTCACCAAGCATGGCAAACAGAAAGAGCAACATCACAATCGCGGGCATTTCAATCCCGCTCGCTGCCAGAAGATGAACAATAATTGCCACTGAGGCAGCCAGGATTGATGCCGGGAGAATGTCCCGTTGATTGATGTTTGTTACAAAGAAAACCGCGAACAGAACTGCGACTCCTCCAACGCCAAGCAACACAACTTCGAAGCTGCCTTCAATCAGGTAGAGAACTCCGAGCACGGTTGCTATGGGAAGGATTTGAGAAGTGATCAGCTCTTGCATGGAAACGGTCGGAGGCAAAACTGCTGAACCAGTCTCGGCGGTGGGCTTCAATCCATTTCTCATCACCATTGCAATGAACAGTAACAATCCGATGAGTGCAAGAAGTCCGCCGCCCGCCCAGATTCCTAGAAAGAGATTGTGCGGGTCGATGATCTCTTCACTTGCGCCTGGCAGTTTGTACTTCAGGTAGAGCTGACGAAAGTTGCCCGGTCCGGCACCGAACACGGGATTGTCTCTTAACAGCTGAGCTGTCGACGTCCAGTATTCCAATCGGTACTGCAAACTTTTGGGAGCTTCCGAGATCACTTGTGGATCGAGTCCCCCGGTCATGGTTGCCCAACCGATCAGGATCGTCAGCAGAAGCATGGCTGCGGGGACTGCCCAACGTGGAAATGTGATGACAACGCGTGAACGTTTCCATTGAAGCAAGATCAAGAGGACTGCACCAGCGATTGTCCCGCCCCAGGCGGATCGCGATTTTGTCAGTATTAAACAGAACAGTACGAATATCAATGCGCAACCCAGTACGATGGCATTGCTTCGATTTGCTTTGCCTTGTGCGAAAAAAAGTGGATTCACAAGTAGAAACAGGGCGGCGATCAATAACGTGGCAAACGAGTTCGTAAGCGCGAAACGCCCAATCGGCTCGACGCTGTCTCGGACTCTGGAGAGCATCGACATTCTGGCTGAGGCATCGAGTGTTGCGACTTCGGTGCCGTACTCGTCAGTCAATTTTTGAAACTCTTGCCGTTCCTCAGATGAAAGCTTCTTGCCCGATTGCGTTCGTTGAGTGTAATCAACGAGTGCTTCGTAAGCTTGGGCCTGTTGTGGGAACCAGACGTAGTGCTGCCAGATTCCAAGAAGACTCAAGGCGACAACCATCACGACAATGGCATTCAGAAGCAGCGGCTTGGTCTGGCGGTTCTGAAGGTGCAGTTTGAGCATCATCCACAAAACACCCAACGATGCCCATTCCCACATCATGTTGAGAGCCGAACGCTGGTTCCCTGTCCCGGTGAAGATCATGATGCCGGAAAAAATGTGTCCGAGAACCATCGCTGCGACAGCGAGATCGAGCCACGACCAGCGGAACTGGACAATTTGTAAATCTCGCCAACGTGAAAAAAAAGTGAGAGCAGCAAACCCGAACCACAAAGAAGCGATCCACAGCGTGTGCCCTTGATCAACCGCCTCAGTCGGGACAAGAAATCGGCAGAGAAACAATGTGACCAGCACCATCGTGCCCCAACCGGATTCAGGTGCGGCAGCCTTGTCTGATTGGGGGGATTTGTTCCGTTTCTTTTGACTCACTTCGGTCTCGGCCAGTTCAATTTACGACAGGGCTAGAGCATCTTTCGAATTGGTTTGCAGGATCTGCCTCGTGGTGAACAGCATTGATATTAGAACTGATCCTGAAACTTGAAACTGCTCTCTCAAGCTTTGAGGAAAGCGACTGTTCCAGAGGTTTTCGGACTGTTTCTAGAGAAATGCGTTCTTCACGGGGACATGGTAGAGCGAACTGCTTTATTGAAGAAGTCTGACACGTCCTTGCGAGAGAATCAATGGGGGTATTCCTCGCATTGTCTTTCGAAAATAGTGGAGCCCAATTCTGACCGATTGTGCAGAGCAGCCTGAATACCTTCTTGGGACTGGCTCCAGAATCATTTTTCGTGGAACTTCTCAGGGAGGCAGACATGAAACTCTGTGAGCCCAGATGCTGTCTCAGAGAATGCGATTGTGCCATGATGTTGCGTCACGATCCGCCAACATTTCGACAGGCCAAAGCCGAGGCCGCGACCTGCTTCTCTTCCGGAATAGAAGGGGTCGAAACAATGTTGCTTCTGTTCCGGCGTGAATCCGCAACCGTTGTCGGCAATCCGCAGGAGGATATTTGAACTGCCGGCTGAATCGTTGTCTGAGACTGGATCGCTGCTTAGGGGACCGCTGCCGTTTTCGCGGTAGCAGTCGATTTCGATGCGTCCGCCATCGTCAACGGCATTTAACGAGTTGCGAATCAATTCTGCGATGACCACTGAGAGTTGGGTTTCGTCACCGGTGACTTTTGTGTTTTTGTCGCGGTTTCCCCAAAGAGAGATTTCGCGGCGATGAAATTCATCCAAGAACTGATGCACCACAGTCTCGATCAACTGAGTGAGATCCAGCTCGGCAAGCTTCAGGGCAGGGGGGTGAGCGAACAGCATACTGTCGCCGATCATGTCCCGAATTCGATACGTTTGCGAACCAATTGTCTGCAGCAGTTGCTGGCGATGCGGGTCTGTTTCGTTTTGTAGAAGTTGAGCCGTGCGGCCTTGAATGGCAGCCAGAGGGTTATTGATTTCGTGTCCAGCACCGGCTGCGTATTCACCCAAAGCTGTCAGCTTTTGTTCTCTGAGATTCCATTCCCAGGTCAGTGCTGTCGCCAGAAGTTTTGCAGAAATTGAGAGCCAACTCGCGGGGACTTCGACACGAATCGCATCGTCAATCCCGACATACCCAATCGTTGTTCCATCCAGGTTCAATTCAAGCCAGTGCCATTGAGTCCCTTTGTCTGGTGCATCGTCCAGTGCAGGCTGGGGGAGTGCGGACTGGACTGAAGTTAAGAGTGATTCCGTAGGAACTGATCCGGGGAAAGTTGACCGAACGATCTTATGTTGCTGATCGATGTACGAAAATTCTCCTTGCCGAGTGAACGAATTCCGCCAGACAAAGATGCACTCTTCCAGCATCAACGCCTCACACCAGATTGTGGTGAGGCGTTCAATGAGGTCTTCCGCAGTCGAAAAGGGAAGTGTTGCAGAGACGAGGCTCTCGACACTCGGGAATGCGAGTGTTTTTGAATTGATCCTAAGACTCAAGTTGGCACTCGCAATTCTCGAAGAAAACTCTGATTCCATTGAGCGTTTTTCTATGCGTTTTATGTCCGCGAAAAACGCTTTTCATGTGATGAATCACTCGTGTCCACGAGACGGTTCGCGTACATCTTTTCAAATTGCTCTATTGGATCGGCAATAGTTTGCGGCCCGTGAAAGCCGCAAACAATGTTGATCGAATTGAGGCTGCTGATCGAGGACGAAGAATTGCAGGTCCGGGAATAAGCAGGTTGATTCCGAGTCCTGCAAAGGAGGCCTTGGCTAGAAGGGGCTTTCGGGCTTCCTTAATTCTTTGCGCCAACTTCCATGTCGAGAAGTTTGCAGACTCGCTCAAGAACCGTTTCCATTTCAAATGGCTTTTGTAAAAAGTCGTTGGCTCCTGCTTCACGCAAGCTGTCGATTTTGTCTGCTTCCACCATTCCGGAGATGCAAATGATTTTCACATCATCCATGGCTGGGTCTGTGCGAACACGTTGACAGACTTCTTTTCCGTTGATGTCTGGCAGCATGACGTCTAAGACGATGATGTCTGGGCGATACTCTTTGACCATCATCCCGGCATCGAACCCGTTGTTGACGGCGCGCACTTCAAATCTGCCATCTGATTCGAGGACATCTTGCAGCAATTCGACAAGATCCGGATCGTCATCGACGACGAGTGCTTTACGTTTCCCACTCTCTAGAGCGTCAGTGGGAATTCCGTTGTCCTTCATAAACTTGTAGAGGACATCGCGAGGAATTCTGCGAAATTTAGAGCCAGGAACTCGAAATCCTTTGAGTTGTCCCGAATCGAAGCAGCGGATGATTGTTTGTTGGCTGACTTTACAAATCTTGGCGGCTTCGCCAGTTGTAAATACGGTCTTCACTGTGCACCCTCCATTTTGTGCTCCCTCCATTGGTTCAGCTTGTCCACGCAAGCTGGCACTAGGCGTCTTCGAATGAAGTGCTTCAGGTCAACTTTCAACTTTGATATTCATTGTAAGTCAATGAATACAATGGAGTTGTGAAGACAGCCCTGTTCGAAGTTCCTTCTTCCTGAAGGTCCGCCAAGCTTCTTCGGTCTACCGGTTGTCTCAAAGTTGCCGATATTCCCATATGAACCGATTGTATCTATCTTGTGGATTCGGTCAATAGCGTTTTAGCAGCGTGAACTACCAAGCCTTCGTGAAGTTCTCAAAGGTTGCCACTTGAGTGACGCGAGTCATAAAAGCGTCTTGATGCTTAGAGCAGTCTGCTCTACTGAGTGTCCGTGATGAACGCTTTTCTCTCATGAAAATGCTGTTCGCCACGAAGCAGTGAATGAGTCCTTCACGGGCACACAAAACAATTAAAACAAAAACGATGAAGATGTTTAGCTGTATTTGGGGACTGCGGGTTCAGGAACTTCCTCCAGCAAACGGGTGATGATCATGTCGGAATCATAACCTTCCGCTTGTGCCTGGAAGTTCGGGGAAATGCGGTGTCTGAGAACCGGGATGGCGACACGACGAATGTCCCCGAAGGAAATTGTCGGGCGTCCGTCCATGGCTGCGATTGCCCGAGCTCCATGAATCAAGTATTGCCCAGCTCGTGGACCGGCTCCCCAATCAATAAGTTCTTTGATGAAATCTGGCGTCCCACCATCCCCGGGGCGCGTCGCTCGAACAAGTCTCGCGACATAGGTGATCAAGATCGGAGCGACTTCGATTTGGTTGATTTGACGTTGGAGGTATTGAATTGACTTCGCGGAGAGAACTTTGCGGACGTCTGTTTTCTCACCACGTGTGGTTGTCGTGAGGATTTGTTCTTCCTCTTCAAGATTCGGGTAATCAACTTTAATGTTGAACATGAATCGGTCGAGCTGCGCTTCGGGCAGGGGATAGGTTCCCTCTTGCTCAATCGGGTTTTGGGTTGCGATGACAAAGAATGGATCGGGGAGGTCATACGTATTCTGACCTGCGGTCACTTCGTGTTCCTGCATCGCCTGAAGCAAGGCTGCCTGAGTCTTCGGCGGTGTCCGGTTGATTTCATCGGCCAGAAGAATGTTGGTGAAGACCGGACCTTGGACAAATCGAAAATGCCGCTTCCCGTCTTCGGACTCTTCCAGCACGTTCGTTCCGGTAATATCCGACGGCATCAAGTCGGGGGTAAATTGAATTCGATGAAACTGGACATCGAGGATTCTTGCAATGGTGCTGACGATCAGCGTTTTCGCCAATCCAGGGACACCAACCAGCAAGCAGTGTCCACCGGTGAAGATGGCAGACAGAATCTGTTCGATGACATCATCCTGTCCAACAATGACTTTATGTAGTTCATCCACCATCACGTCGTGATGACGTTTGAACTTTTCCAGGAAATCATCGAAGTCTTTTTTTTCACTCGCCAAAATGACACCACTTCAATTCATTGGGAACATGACTGGAAGCTCATATGTCAGAATCGATTGAAACGTTGGAGCTATTCCAGAATCTTCAGACTTCACATCCTAGCGAGCGAATTTTCATTTGGCGAGAAATGGGAGCGAATTCTTGCTGTAGATGAAAAAGAGTGGTTTAAGTGCGATGGATGAATGTGAGGACTCAGGTCAAAGGAGTGTTTGAAAGAATAGGGTTCACCATATTGATTGGAACGCGCATACTGGGTGATATCGTTGTCGATTGATGCAATCGTAGATCGATTCGTTATACTCAATGACCTCCAGAATGTTTTCTCAGAAACGGATAAAATGATGTCACAGACAAACTTCAGCCGTCGCGACTTCCTCGCAACGTCGGCAGCCGCTGCAACGGTGGCAATGACCAAGCCCGGCAACCTGCTCGCTAAGTCTCCCAATGAAAAATTAAATATTGCCTTCATCGGAGTCGGTGGCCGTGGCGGTTCGAATCTTCGTTCGATTACGCGGCAAAACCACGTTGGCGTCAACGTTGTGGCACTGTGTGATGTAAACAAGCAGAACTTGGGAATCGCTTCGAAGCTCTTTCCTGAAGCCCGGAAGTATGCTGACTTCCGCAAGTTGTACGAAGACAATACTGACGACATCGATGCAGTCGTCGTCAGCACTCCAGAGCATGTACACGCTTATGCCACCATGCCGGCTCTCAAGTTAAAAAAACATGTTTACTGTGAAAAACCACTGACGCACAATGTGGTTGAGTCACGTCTGGTGATGAATGAAGCTGCCAAGGCGGGCGTCGCAACACAGATGGGCACACAGATTCACGGCATGCCAAATTACAGGCGAGTCGTCGAACTGATCCAGTCCGGTGCCATTGGTCCGGTTCGTGAAGCCCACGTGTGGGTTTCACGTGCATGGGGACTTCAAAGCGAAGAAGATTCGAAGAAGCATAAAGATCGCGTCTTCGTTAGCGAGCGTCCGAAAGAAGCGATGACTCCGCCGAGCTACCTCGACTGGGATTTGTGGGTCGGCCCCGCTCCGATGAGACCATATCACGAAGTCTACTTCCCAGGACCAAAATGGTATCGATGGTGGGATTTCGGAAATGGGACCATGTCCGACCTTGGCAGCCACTGGAACGATCTTCCGTTCTGGGCCTTGAATCTCGATGCTCCGACTTCTATCGAAGCCTTCGGTCCGAAGCCTCATCCGGAAATCGCACCGGCGTCGATGTCTGCTGTTTATGAGTACAACGCTCGCGGCGATATGCCAGCGTGTACACTGACTTGGCATCAGGGAGAGCATAAGCCGGACATCTGGAAGGATGGCGGAATTCCACAATGGGGCAGCGGCGTCCTCTTTGTCGGTGATGATGGAATGCTGCTTTCCGATTATGGCAAGCACGTTCTCTTGCCCGAAGAGAAGTTCGAAGACTTCAAACGTCCTGAACAGTTCATTGAGAACTCACCCGGACACCACGAAGAATGGCTCATCGCCTGCAAAGAGGGGACGCCGACAGGAAGCCCGTTCAGTTATGCCGGGCCACTCACCGAGGCAAACCATCTCGGGAATGTCGCATTCCGTGCGGGTGAGAAGATCGAATGGGACGCTGCAAACATGAAAATTACCAATGTTGCAGACGCCAACAAATTCCTCGGGCGCGAACCTCGCACCGGCTGGAGTTTGTAGACCAACAGGGGTGAATTCTTTTGCCGGGCACTTCGGAGTGAAGTGTCCGGCAAATTTTTTATGCTCAACCTTGTGTGATGTCTGGGCTGGATGCCATTGCTTCGAGTGCTTTGTCAGTACTCTCGGGGTCGACTTGCCGACAGGTTTCGGTCAGTTGATCGCTGATCTCGTTCATCTCTGCGGACCACTCTTTATGTTCAGCTCCAACAGGGCAGAACTGGCTAAACTCTTGGCACAAGAGAATCATGCGTAGTAAATGTCGAAAGATGACGCCTTCCTGTTTGGTGAGATCTTTCGTGGTGACGTACTTTTGAAAGTCGCCGCCGAAGTGCAGCAGTTGGCCAACAACCCAAGCGGATCGCGTCCTCAAATCGTTAACGTGAGGATAGTCTGAATCAAACAGCCTCCGCATTTTGTCTCCGAGTGGGACCGACCAGACGCGGATTTCTCGACCAAAGTTGTCAAGTTCCGGTTCCACGGAATCGGGGTCAAGTTCTGCTTGAGAAATCAGACCACGGCTCATCAATTCGGGATCAATCCGGTGCAGCGCCAGCGGTCCCGGCGGGAGCTCTTCCGGACCAGGAACGCGGACGTCTCGAATCATTGATCCGGGAATTTCTAAGACGCTTTCCAAAAGTTGAATCCGTTCGGCTTTGTCTGCAATGCCCAGATGATCCAGTAGATAGGTTCCATAGATTGGATGGCAACCACGAAAGCTGAGTAGCTGAGACATTCTCTCGGTCGGAGTTGCCCGGTGCGGAATGTATTCTTCTTTCTGGTCGACGAGAGAAGGGTGGATGATTTTCTTAACGGTGCTGGGCTTTTCTTTGTCGTCTGAGTTTTCCACCAGTGCTTCTTGAAGAAGAGCTCCAAAGGTTCCCATCAACGCAGGGGCTTCTTCGTCTTTCGAGTCCTCTTCAGCTTGTCCACTTTCGGATTCATCGGAAGGTGCAGGCTCCAAGCCCGCTCCGAATTCTTCCTCTTCCTCGACTGGTTCCACTTCTGCGGGAGGAGCAGAAAGGTCTTTGGGGATTGGCCAGTCCCGAAAGACTTTTACGGCATTCTCCGGAGGTGGCGGTTCAAGCTCGATGAAGTCACCGGAGTAGAGAGTCAATAACTGCTTGGTGAGTCGCTCATTGACTTTCTCTTTATCTTTGACTGAGAGAAGTCGCTTGTTGGCGAATTTTCGCAATCGATCCGCGTCGGGAGAGACCTTCAATAAGTATGCCAGCAAACGCCATGGCAAGTCTCCGCGACTGGAAAGGTTTCGTGGCGGCGCATCGATTACTTTCTGGAACTGTTCTTCGTTCCAGTATTGCTCGTTAGCCCGGCGCGATGGCATCTTCTTCTTGAGTTTTTTCTTCATCCGAATCAGGTTCGGGTCTTTGGTGTCTTCTGGAATCTGGTCGTACTGCGCCTTGGCCCGGGCGATTTTTACGTCATCTTCGTGTGACATCGCGAAGACATATCCTTCGGTATCAAACTGCGGACGCCCAGCACGGCCGAAAATTTGATGAGCCGAACTGGCATCGACCAGTGATTTCTTCCCCGGTGGACCTTTCAGAAGAGTTGTCATCACAACCGATCTGGCAGGCAAATTGATTCCGGCAGCGAGTGTTTCGGTACAGATGCAAACGGAGAGCAATTTCTCCTGGAACAATGTTTCGACACGACGCCGATACCGCGGCAGCATTCCCGCGTGGTGAACTCCCACTCCACGCATCAGAAGCTGTTTCAGTTTAGGCCCCGCTCCAATCTTCCAATCCCATTCATCAAGCCGCGCTGCCAGTGCTTTCTGCTGACCATTTCCCAAAAGGCTTTTTCCTTTAAGTTGCTCGGCAACGGTCCAGCATTCCTGGCGGTTGAAACAGAACACGAGAGCAGGAGTCTTGCGGGTTTCTTCCGTCCCGTCCTGCATTTGCTCAAGTTGCTCTCCCAGCAATTCATCGCCGACCCAATTGAACTGCAGCGACACCTTTCGCTCACTCTCCTGAATCAGCTGAATCTTGCGATCGTGTTCGCGTCGCAGCCACATCAAAAAGTCAACGGAGTTCCCGACTGTCGCAGAGAGTAGCATCAATCGTACATGCTTCGGTAGCAGTGCAAGCGAAAGTTCCCAAACGACGCCACGTTGCGGGTCGTTGAAGTTATGGAACTCGTCCATCACTACGGAAGAAACGTTGTCGAAGTCAAACTCTTCAGCTCCGAGAAGTCGATTCAGTAAGATCTCAGCAACTACCACACGCACCGGAGCGTTTGGATTGACGCGTCGATTTCCGGTGATCAGCCCCACATCATCCCGAGAGAATCCCCATCGCTCAGCGGCTTCTTGCAATTCATCAAACTTCTGTTCGGAGAGCGCGATCAATGGAGTGGTATAGTATGCAACTTTGCCCGTGTGCAGCGCTTCGAACATCGCGGCCTCTGCGATGAGCGTTTTGCCTGTCCCGGTCGGAGCACAGACAAGAATTCCTTCCCCCTCGCCAAACCAGGTGAGTAACGCATCCTCCTGCACCGGATAAGGCGCATACGGAATCTGATCCAGATACTGAATAACCAGTTCTTCGCGATCAATCTGTGAGTCCATCTCAGATTCGGAAGGCAATCCATCTCTCCTGATAAGTATTCAATTAACTGCAACAGAATAAAAAAACGCCTCGAAACCTGACAGGTCTTCGAGGCGTTTCGCTGACGATGTTTTGGAACTGGTCCGAAAACAGGCTCTGAGCGTGCTTTCTGTGCATGTGAAGGAATCGTTCGCCCAGAAAAGAGACTGGACTCAACGAGGCTAAACGCCCACACAAATTCGAAAACGGCTTGAGGATCATTTGCCCAGCGAACTGGTCATCCATTTTAAGAAACGAGACATTTTTCCCCGTTTCGTTTTACGTAGCTTTTCCTCTTCGCTTGTGAGCCAGGCAACTTGAATCACACGGCGTTCACCCTCGTACGGGAGGTGTCCGTGGAAGGAGTTGTCAGCACGACGAAATGCAGCCAGCGAGCCATAAACGGGGCGAATCTCCGGAGCGACCATATCTTCGAAGCTATCGATCCGCCGCAGGAATCGGAGGCAACCTTCACTGTTTTGCATCCAACCCGGATTCAGGTAGAGCAGGCAAGTTACGATCTTCGAATTGCTGTCGGTATGGATGTTTCCATGTTTCTTGTTGAGCGACCGGCAAATGGAAACCATCGTTGGGTAATCACCCAGGTTCGGAACACCGAGATGCTTTCCAAGACTGTTCGCAAACTCGCGAGATGTCATCTCGCTGACAATTGTATTGATGGTCGGTCCGCAGTCTTTCTCTTCGTGCGGTAAATAACCAGCTCCCGTGTATTGGGGGAAGTCCCGGTCAATCTCTTCAGCGAGATTCGCTGGCAGCTGATTCGATGCAATCAAAATTGGAAACGGCTCTTTGAGGACCACTGTCTCTGGCCCATTGAGAGTTTCCTCCGAAAGTATCGAAGTCGTTTGATCCAACATGGACGATCCTTCGCTCATAAGATCTTTATAGTGAGATGCCAACAGATATTTGAAGTTGGCGATGTTGATGACAAAAAGTCCTTTCAGGAAAGCATCTTGCAAACATTCTCCGGTGTCAAGATGTCTCTCGGTGAGGGACAGACTGATCTTGCAGCGATGGCGACCGAGTCCGTAATCTGTCCACGATTCTGGTTGAACATCGTACTGCCAGATTTCCAGATCTGCTGGTCGATTGTATGCGACGCTGATTCAAGGACGATCCCCAAAGGACGCCGAAACATGACAAGTGGAGAACTGAAAATTCATCAAGGACAGCCAATCCTTCTGAAAGAGAAAACACCATTCGGCGTGGGAGGCCGTCGGCTGTGCTTTACGCATCCCGACGATCCAGGCAAGTGCGTGAAAGTCTTGAGGCAAGACGAGGACAAAACAATTCGCGGGAAGAAAACCGGATTTGTCCCTGCACGTTTCCGCAGAACCTACGACAACAACGCCCATGAGCGACAGATTCTCACGAAGATATTCAAGCGGATTGGTCCGGAAATGCAGCAGCATTTACCGCTCTATCACGGGATGGTTGAGACTGATCTCGGCCCGGGAATGGTTCTTGACCTCGTGCGGGATGCGGATGGGAGAATCTCTCGAAGTTTGCGGGAACTGATTTCAACAGGCTACGAACTGGATCAGTTTCGACCTGCGTTTGATCAATTCAGCGAATTTATGCTGAAGCATGTTGTGCTCACAAGATCCTTTCTCGATCACAATCTTGCGATGCAACATAAAGCTGATGGTTCATGGCAAATGTACATGATCGACGGGTTCGGTGACCCAGCCTGGCTCCCTGTTGCCAACTGGTTTCGTTCTCTTGGGGAGAAGAAGGTTCAACGTCGAATCGCTTCAGCCTGGACAAGGTTCGAACAGTTTCGCGACTCCGGCGGAGTGACTCAGGAGTTGATAGAAAACAGTACTTGGGGACAGGGTTTCCTCAACCATCGCGGCGAAACCCCGACGGCGAAAGCAGGATAAGCATCGTTTACGGGTTGCAGCAGATACAAACTTTGCACTCAGAAATGAAGGTTCAACAGGTTTCGACCTCGTAGCATAATTCACTTAGTGAATCATGCTACTTTCTTGGTTTTTACGGACTTGTCTGCAAGGTATTCTTCTGCCCAGGAATCATCAGGTTCGTACCCGAGTTGGATCAGTCGACTTGTCAGTGCAAGATCCTCTTCTCTCAATAATTCGCAAATTCGCTCAGTGTAACACTCTTTTCTCCAGCGTTGGCTGTTTTTTGTATCAAGCTTGCGAACTCCGTTGAGGGCTCCCACGTCAAACCCTTTCGGGACATGTTTGTGGAACTCCTCAAAGGGGTGGATCACATTCCAGCCGATGAAATCTGAAAGCTGTTGCTGGGTCTTCGCTGGGTTCGAAACGAATTCTTCATACTTCACGACAACGGTGTCTGATCCCTCGATTGCGAGTTTCCAATACTCGTGGATAGTCTTCCATCTAATGGTCGAGACGTAGTATTCGTTCGGTTTGTTGATATGGTAAGAAGTTAATATGTCACGAGGGTCACGGATGAAAAGAATAAACTTTAAATTAACACTGCGTTCTGAATAATACTCTCGTATTTCATCAATCAGAAAGATATCACGAGGCCGTTTCGTGAGTAGAAACTTTGATGCACGTGAACCAAACCGTGCGATTTCCAATGCTCGGCGTTCTTTTCCATATGCTTTGAGATCACCGATGCATGCCTCCACCATGAGTTGGGCAAGCGTGGTTCCACTGCGGGGGAAACCAGTCATGACAACGTGGGTTTCCAGTCTTTTTTCCCCGAACAGCCCCTGATCGACGAGCCACATCCATGGCATCATTACGGGTTGGATCAGGCTTTTGGGAAATTGAAAAACTGGCTGCAGGCTGGCTTCTGCCTCTGCCGGGATAGGTGGCCGATTCATTGAATTTGTGCTCCTTCCAAATTCAGTGGGTAGAGTTCGAGCCTCTTGCTCGATAGTAAAGCGTTAATCGCTAAAGACTTATACTCTTCGTAAAGTATCGTTCGCAGACTGAGACTCCTCGCAGAGTCTCGTCCGAGAAGGTTGATGCGTTCTTGGAAGATTGGAGGCAGGTAGGATGGCCTGCTCGTTATCTTTGAATCTACTTTAAACTTTAAAATAAACAAGTCATGTCTTTGCCGTTAAATTTATGTGAACGGTAAACACACTCTTTGAATTCAATGAGAATTGGAAAAGCCCGGCCGGATGCTCGAGCTGGCTGTTTGAGTAGTGGACTGTTTGAGAGATTCTTGTCGGTGACAGTCTCAGTCGTTGCAGAGGGATGTACGTGATTCAGTCAATCTGAATACGGCATCAATCACGTAAGATTCTCCAAAATTGATCTATCAGCAAGGTCGGCAAGTCAGGTAGGATTCAAAAGAAAACGGCTCAGCGGAACTGCTGTGACAATGATTTTTAGAATTCAATCACCATCAAGGATGAGGGTGCGACGCTATGAGACAACTCTGGGCAGAGCGCATTAAGCAGGCAGTCAGACCGGGACTCTACCGCACAATTTACCCGGGGAGAGAGCATTTTACCTGTCCGATCTGCAACTACCGAGGCCCCTTCAAAGACAAAATTGTCAGCAAGTCGCCCGCAGTGACTCGGGTTGACTCAAAATGCCTTGGTTGTTCGTCCGTTGAAAGACATCGGATGATGCATCTGGTCTTTGATGAAGTTTACGGAAACTGGTCAGCCGATCAAAAGTCGATCCTGCATATCGCTCCTGAAGACTGCCTGAAACCGCAACTCCAATCATTTTTTGGGACATATCATACCGCTGATCTTCTCCAGACAACTGTCGATTTCAACGAAGATGTTCAGGATATGAGCTTTCCTGATGGAACATACGATTCCGTCCTCATTTCCCGTGTGCTGACGATTCCTCCTGACCTGGAAGCTTGCATTCGGGAGATTCGTCGTGTGCTGAAACCTGGCGGAATCGCGATCATCGCTGAGATTTACTTCCATGAAGAGTCGATCGAGTACGGAAAGTTTATCGGTGAGCGTTCACGCGAAATCGGTGTGGATCTGATTACGATGATGGAACGCCACTTCTCACGCGTCGAAAAATACACTTCTGATCGCTACGAAGAGGAGTATCAGCTGATCAACCGAATGGTCGTCGACGGTGAGCCGCATGATGACTACCCGGAACTTGTGCGAGTCCCCGGGGTCGGGTTAATGGACTTGGTTGCAGTTTGTCACGTCTAAAGCAAATCCAAGATTGGACTTTCGTACTACCTCGTCGCAGGCAGTCTGTGAAGTCAAAAGTGTGAGCTTCTTGAGCACGACAAGCATTGAAAATGCAGTAGAACATTTCGCTCGACCAATACCGTGTTGAACTCGTTTTACCAGTAAAATTGCTGTCCGCAGCGAGGCAACGTTCGAACGTGTGTTCGGGGAAATCTCGATGCGGCCAAATGATATTTTTAATTCAGTTTCAAGATCCTGTTGAATTATGTCATTTTCCATTCGATGGTTGAAACGCCGCTACCAACACGCGTTAATTTCACCCAAGCGACGTGAACTCGAACAACGACTCTCGAACGATTGGGAGAAGCCAATTCGTCTCGTGCCTGCTTCGACTTCGGAAAGCTACGACGAAATTTTCTACGCCATTCATAATGATGCGCGCGTCGCGGTTGTTCGTGTGAACAGCCCGCATCGGGGACCAAAAGATCCGGTGAAACCTGAAGATCCGATTTACCCACTCGATTCAGCGGGACGGCTGGAACGGGAGTGGACAGCTTATTCAAAACTCTCCGCAGTTGACCTGTCTCCTCAACCGCTCTGGCGATCTGATGACGCGATAGCTTGTTCGTGGTTCGACTGGGAGCGAGTTTCCCGATATCTAGTCCAGCATCGGTCTCGCTTTTGGGACGTCTTCGAGAAACTTTTGCCAGCGATTCGGCTCATGCACGAACAAGGTGTGACTCACCTCGACATGAACTTGGGAAACTTTCTCATCAGTCGCGATGGAAAAAAGATCGTCATCATCGATTTTGAATTTGACCCTAACGACTGGCTGACCTACGAGCAGCAACTCGGATTTGATTACTTGCGTGTCATCCTCGATTGCACCAAACGCCGCCGCGGGGGGCAGTATCTGCTCTCCGATCTGGATCGCATGGTCGCTACGATCGAGAAAAACGTCGAGCCCGCAGCTCGCGAAGCCGACCTCAGCTTCGCACCCAGGCAACTGCATAGGCTGAAGAAATACCCCGAATTACAGGCCCGCTTGAGCAAACTGTTCCACGGAATCTAAGCCACTGGCTATTTCAGAGGTTTTCGGACTGGTTTTAATTAGAACCGATCCTGAAACTTGAATCTGCTCTCTCAAACACTGAGAAAGGTGATCATTCCAATAGTTTCCGGACTGGTCCTGGAAATACTCTACGCGGCGTTTCGGTTATTATGTTGGGCAACATGCTCAGGCATGTCGTTCGACACGGTGCAAACTCCGCTTTTCGAGAGTATCCGCTGCATTGCAATTCTGGAAGCGTCGAGCTCTCCATCATTGTTGAAAAGAACAGCGTCCGTCGGGCAGCGTAGGGCAAACTCCTGAAACATGTCCTCGTCATATCTGAAGTGACCCTGTTTGGTCACTTCCTGTTTTCGTTTCATGACCGTCTCATGACTGGCGATGCAATGAACATTCGGAATTCGCACGCCAAAGAGATTGCGAAGCCAATGGAACTTTGAAAAACGCGGCGCATCCGTTTTTCGATCGACGTACAGGAAGTCGATCAGTGACCGGTCAATCAGAGTTGAGCTGTTTTTTGACGAGAACAGCAACATCAGTCGCAGTCCGAGGCATGCCCGCAAGTAAACAAATGGAGCGAGGATCTCATCGAATCTTTCGCGGTCTTGAAAGAGCAGTGGGCGAATGAAGATGACTGCCAATTTGTAGCTGAGCGATTTTCGATAGAAATGTTTGCCGGTTTTGATGCGGCCGATCTTTGTGTCATGCTTTTTGAGTTCATGTGCCAGAGTCGTTTTACCGGCTCCGTCGCATCCAATCATTGTCACCATTGACGAGTGTCGCGGAGTTCCAATTCCCGCTGTCTGGAGTTTGGCGATAATTGTCGATGTCTGTTGCTGGTTCCGTTTCAGATGACTCGTATTCAGGTTCCTTTTCAGATACTGAAGACTAATTTGCTCGGCGGTCGGGGAGACTGTTTCGTTTAACAGGATCGAAGAGACCACATCGCGTAGCTCGACGTTTCGGCTCTCAAGAAAGCGTTGGAAATAGGTGGTCAGTCGGTGTTGAACGGTCGGGGTGTTAAGATTCTTCTTCTTGCAGATCAAGTGTTGAACGTAAACAGAGGCTTCGATATCAAGCGGCAGCCTTTGTATCGATTCGTTCGCGTCAATCACCGCAGATTGACAAGCTTCGTAAGTGAGAGAACTTCGTCCGCGATCCAACTGAGGCAAAGTCATCCAGAGGTCAAACAACGCGGACTGGCGGCCATCCAGTGAGAAGAGAGTGAACTCAATTTTATTTTCTTTGCGGCTGCGAATACGGATATGACAGCGGCCCGCTCTCACCCATTCGAAACAGGTCTTTAACAGCACATTGACCGATTCTCGTGTCCCGAGCAGGTCGACATCGTCATCTGTGAGATTCTCGGCAGCGAATGTTTCACCTCTCAGCTGGATGAACTTCCAGGGGCCTGTTTTTATCTCCGCTAGGCATTCTGCGAAGGCCCGACCAATCTCTGCGGGGCGATTCGGAGGCTTGAGCTGCTTGATGAATTGACTCATCATTCCATCCTTGGAGGCACTTTGGCTCGTGCAGACACATAGCCTGAAAAGTGAATTCGATTGTTGTGACTTCCTTGTCACATATGCTTGTGATGTTTTACTGCCAATCGTGAGTTTCGGTCAAGATCGTTGAGTGCAGGCGATCAATCCTGAAGTCGGGTCGGTGTGGCATCTCCAGGCAATGAGTTTCATTTCTCTTTTGTCGTTGCCTCTCCTGTTGTTGACCTGTCCGGATTTGGGATTTCGTAAGGGCCAACATCTGACACGTGTCGCCGGAGGGCGTCCATAATTCCCTTATAGAGATAGGGGGCATTTCCCGGAGCTCTCTGATTTTCTGCCGTCCATTTTTCGTACTTCAACTCTTCGAATGCGATGTCATCTTGCTTGCCGAGCTCGATAAGGATTTCTCGCATAACTTCCGAACCTTGGAGTAGCCGATCCCTGAGTACCGGCGTCCCATCACAGTATTGCAGCGACAGCAACTCCTCACCCAGCATCTGATCTGTGAGCAAACCGTCTCGATCGGTGCTCGCTGCGATTGGATTCCAAAGAATGTATTCGGCATCGTATTTCATCTTCACCATCTGCTGGAATTGTTGGTTGTTCTGTGGCCATGGTCCTTGTTGGGAATATTTGATGTCGCCAATCCCGTCCCGCCCAAGTCCATGTTCGGACCAGCGAGCGAGGCCTTCAAGGTACCAGGGATTTTTGAAATACGTCGCGCCATATTGAATCAGATGAAACAACTCGTGGGCCGGTGTCACATTATTGAGCGGATCGACTTGACTGGCGATAGCGATGACCAGGGCGCGATCTTCTTTCTTTCCTTCTGGGATCAGACGAGCACGCTGTGAACTCGAAAAAGCGATTCCATTGCCGCCGCCCATTTCATTTCGATCACGAAGACTGACTTGAATGCAAGTGACACCCTTGTAGCGTTCGCTCTCGAATGGATCCGGAAAATTTAATACGTTGCAATACAGGTGATGAGCCGCCCAAATCTGCCGGGCGACATTCTCAACCTGATCCGGGACTCCACTTTTGTCAACGTCATCCTGTGTGACCGCGCCATTTCCGTCATTGGTGTAGAAGACGCGAAATCTGTCCAGAACATAGTGTTCCTGCAGGGCTGTCTTCTTTGGATCGGAAGCATCGACGCTTGTTGAAGCCAGCATGACGATGAGTGCCGCAATTGTCAGTCTGGCGGATTGCATATGTCGATGCTTGAATTTCAGTGGGACAACTCGAACGGAATAGGAATTCGATGAGCTTTCAGAGTTGCCCGATTTGGTTAAAGAGCGTTTAAATTTGGAGATTACTCTTTGACTCGGTTGCAAGTGAATTCCCAATTGTCTCCGTTTTCGTCGGTGAAGAGTCCGGACCATTTCCCATATTTGTCAATTGTCATTTTCACTTCACCTTTCATCCTTTCTTTCCATTCACGATCAGAATTCAATGCTCGCAGGTCTGTGAATTCAACCTTTGTTCGTTTTCCCTGTGGGTGATTGACCCCAACTCTCTTCGTGAATTCGCCGGTCCTCTTTTGTTCTTTTTGGTAAACAACATGGTCGGAAACCCGGAATTGTCCTCGAAGGTTTTTGGCTCCCTTGAGTTTCGGAACCATCTTAAAATGCCAAACTGCTCCTTCGAAATTATCACCAGCCTGAGCTGCAACACCGGTGTTGCAGGCTACCGTTCCGAAAATGAAGAGCAGAAATACGAGCAGTTTTCCATTGAATTTAGCATTGCGAATTCGTGTGAGCATTTTGCCGACCCAGTGTTGGTTTGAATAGGAATTCAGTGATTGCGAGGCAATTGGAGATTACACACGTTTCGTAGCACGTTTCGTTCGTAGATGTGAGTCGTTTCGTCTCTGCACGCAGATTTTATCTATTAGAGCTATTCTTCCGCAAGAAGACTGCTCAATCTCTGCTTGTCTCTGAAGCAGGCACCGTTCCATGTGTTTTTCAGATTTTGAAGCAGTGAAAAGTGCGATGTTTAATGCGGTGAAATCCGTTCATCGCGAAGGCATGAGCGAGTCAACTGCTCGATTGTCGGTTTTCAGGCATCGTTGGCTTGGTGAACATCTCCTGATCGCGTACTCTTCGGCACAGTTATCGAATTCTCGATGCTGAATCACCACGATCGCGATACCGGAGTGCCTTAAAAGACATGATTGTCACCATCGATGGACCAGCTGGAACAGGAAAAAGTACCGTCGCTCGACGTCTCGCGGACTCGTTAGGCTATGAGTATCTCGACACCGGAGCGATGTACCGCATGGTCGCGTTTCATGTTGTCTCTAAGGGTGTCTCACTTACAGATTCGTCAGCGATTGAAGCGGTGGCAGAAGAGACTCAGATCGATTTTCGAAACGGAGATGCCTATCTCAACGGAACGGATGTGAGTGGAGAATTGCGTCAGCCAGATGTGGCGGTGGCAGCATCGATGGTGGCTCAGATTCCGCGTGTTCGCGAAATCCTTGTGCAGCGGCAACAGGAAATTGCTGTCGGGAGAGACATCGTTTGTGAAGGACGAGATCAGGGGACGGTTGTTTTTCCAAAGGCTCGCTGCAAATTCTTTCTGACAGCTTCACCAGAAATCCGGGCTGAACGACGACTGGGCGAGTTCACTTCGCAAGGCAAAAAAGTTTCGTACGATCAGCTCCTTGAAGAGCAAAACGAACGTGATCGCCGCGATGAAAATCGTGAAGTTGCACCGCTCAGACCTGCAGACGACGCCGAACTTGTCGACACAACAGAACTCTCGATTGACGAAGTTGTCGAACGACTGAAATCGCAGGTGCAATCGAAACTTTAACACACTTCAATTCTGCTTCTCATCACTTTGAGACGCCAGCATAAAACGATGGCTTGACTACGGAGTCTGAATCTCTTTTCCTGACGGAGCAGGGGGCGGGAAGTATGATGTGTAGTATGCTGGATGGTGATAGTACGAGAGTTGATTGCTTCGCCAAGCCTGAAGCGTTGTGAGTAGTTGAGCGACCAACTCGTGATGTTTGGTAGAGAGATCTTTGGATTCAGTCGGATCGTTTTGAAGATCATAGAGTGTGATTTCGTGCTTGCTGCGATCCATCATCAGCTTCCATCGTCCACCAAGAATGACCGCTTCAGCCTGATGTGAAGCGTTATTTACATGGAAGAAGAGCAGGCGTTCTTCTGCGGGGATTCTGTTTTTGCTGAGGATATCGATTCCCTGAAAATTCGGATGTGGAGGCAATTCGAGAGTTCCCAGCAATGTTGGCAACAGGTCGATATGTTCGAGTGGGTACGACTCAACCCCCGGTGAAAGGTACTGCGGAGCATGGACCACGGTCGCCACATGAATCATTGGCTGAACTGGCTCTTGAGCATGTCCGCATCGTCCATTTTCGTGGAAGGCTTCACCGTTTTCTCCGAGCACAATGACGATCATGTCGTCCAGAACGCCCTCTTCTTCGAGCTTCGAGATGATGCGACCGACCTGCATGTCACAGTAATGAATCCCGTTGTAGAAGGCATTGCGAACTTGTGGTGTTTTCTCTTTTGGGTACATCATGAAGGAGACGTCTGCGTCGAGTTTGCACGGCTGGAACGGCTTCTCGAAATCAGCAGGAACTTCGTACGGAAAATGCGACGATTGAAAATTCATACTGAGGAAAAAGGGTTGCTCCTCGTCGAGTTGCTCTGTCACCCAATCAAGCGCGCGGTCCATGGTGTGTGAATCTTCCAGCTTTCCGGCGGAGAGAGCTCCGATTTTGATTTCATGAGCCATCCCAGGGTCGCGGATGATTTCAGCCGTTTTTCTGCCGCTACGTTGGGCGTCATAAAACAGGTCGAGATTTGGAGTCTCCAGAAACTGATCCATGTTTCCCCAGCCTTCGTTTTGCGAAGAGATGATGGCAGTGCTGTAACCAATTTCTTTGAAGACGTCGAAAGCCAGCGTTTTGGGCCAGGGGTCAGCTTTTGTGTAATAATGGTGCTCTCTAGTCCGTAGTGGGTACAGCGACGAAACAATACAGACATCCGCATAATCAGAGTGTGTACTCTGGGCGTAAGCATTCGTGAACTGAGTTCCTCTACGGGCCAGCGCGTTGATGTTCGGCAGAATTTCTCGTCCTTGATGAGACAGATGAATTGTATCTGCACGGAGTGATTCAATCGCCAAAATTAGAATTGATGGACGCTTGGCGACTTGGGCTGGGGGAGACCATTTTGCAGTGAGTGGTGTGAGATTCGATGTCTCCAGGTCCGCTGGAATCGGTTCTCGAA
This sequence comes from Thalassoglobus polymorphus, assembly GCF_007744255.1. GTDB lineage: Bacteria > Planctomycetota > Planctomycetia > Planctomycetales > Planctomycetaceae > Thalassoglobus > Thalassoglobus polymorphus. The sequence goes on from NZ_CP036267.1 coordinate 721,993, forward strand.
AGAATTGCTCAAGGGTTGAGATCGCAATCGTTGGAACAGGATGGACTCGTGATTTGACCGTTTGCATCCATGTCGAGCGTCGAATTGCACTTTGATCGCTGACAATGATCCAGGTAGGGATCAGCAGGAGGATGGTGATGCATTGCCAGGTCGATCGACAATAAAAACCACGCGAGACGGTTTCAGTTTCAACGCGCGGACTCGATGCTAGAAATTGAATGAAAGGTTCGCTCAGGAAAAATGCCATCGCAACAACAACGCCCACTGTGGCAAGTGCGATTCGCTCTGCGACTGCAAGGTCGTGCCAGATTGAGAGTGGAGGATTGATGAGCAGAAAACGAAATGCTTCCAGATTCGCAAATTGCCCAGCTTGCCGGAAGAGTCCCCAACTGCCGACATGCATGAATATCAATAAGCTGCAGAGCAGTCCCACTCCGGCAGCGATCAGCCATCGTGCGAAATACGACGTCTGCTTGAGTCGTTTTATAATTTGCGCTCCAACATAAAGCACCCAGCTGATTGTCAACCAGAACCAGCCGAGCCAGGCGATGCTCACCCAGCTGACAGGGCCGCCAACTTCAAACGGGGTTGCGGGAGAACTCCAGAGCAAACTGAGTTCAAGAGCGAACATCAGGCAGCAGAAAAGTGCGAGCCGGGATGTAGGAAAGACGAACGACGCCAGAGTTCTAAGTTTTTGAATCAAGGCTGCCATCGCAGTGGAATCTCTCTCGTGAATACTCGAGTTCATGCCCGTATGACGGAACTTCGGTCCTGTGGCAAATGCTTAGAAGAGCTGGTGTTCAACAGGAACTTCCAAGGGCCGACTATCACATCTTCAGTGAAGAGCGAGCTACAGGAACTCTCTTCCGATGAAGCATAGATCGACAGAACTCTGCTGACGCATTCGACTCGACCCTGAAATGTTGTTTGCAAAGAACATTTCAGGCTGTGTCGGTTGTATCGGATGTTGCTTCGCTGATCTGGTCCACAAGCCGGCTGAAGTCGACTGCGACAACTTCAGCGTATCTACGTGAATCAGATTGATCCATTTGAATCCGTTTTTTGCATTGAGGAGTGCAGGGAGAGATCGAAGGAACTGCTGGAGCAAATGTTGGCAGAATGCTGGCAATAAAAGCCTTCACACGCCATCGGTTCTGCCGCTGTTGGCCTGTTTGTGAGTTTGCAAAGAGGCGTTTATTTTGTGCTGATCGATTCGATAATCTTGACAGCTTGCTCCTCGTCCCAGACTTCTTCATCTTCGACAAGAACAAACATCGTCGCTTCGCCTTTGCGGCTTTTGAAAGCTCCGGTCACTTGACGAACGTTTTTGCCGTCACTTGTTCCTTTGTTGAATGTGAACTCTCGTTCGACACCGTCGATCATGAAGGTTCTTTTCTCTGACTCTTCAACATCAATGTTTTTGTTTTTGCCTTGTGTGTCCATTTGTTGTTCAAATGATTTTTCGAGCTCCTCCTTGGAGCCTTTGATCGGTATTTCCATGAGGATGATGGTTCCGGAGCTTGGGTTATCAACCCGCTGATACATCACCATATTCATTGAGGCGACTAAGATCTTGGCTTTCACACCCTGTCCCGGTTGATAGGTATCAGGGATTTCGATTGAGACGATCTCTTCCTGCATCTTCGAGACTTCAGCGGGAGTTTGAACGATTTGGAAAGCATTCTTTGCGAAAAAGAAGAAAACGCCACAGCAGGCGATGCAGCTGATCCCGAATATTGCCAGCAAAGCAATGAGGATTTTTGTTCCGGTACTCATTCCTGAACGCGGTTCAGCTTCGGACATTTCAGATTCTCCAGTCAATTTAATGATTCATATTGCACCTTAAGATGACAGATGAATCAGGTGTTGGTTCGTTGAGTGAACGCAGCGGAAAAATTTCAGCTCAAAATTCTTTCAGAAAATGAGTGATTCGAGAATAACAGAAGGCCCGGTGATGTACGACTGAAAACTGCCTATGGAATCGCTCTTCAAGTCGATCGGATGGGAAAAATTTGGGTGTTAAAACTCTGAGACGACTTCTCCGCCGTGGCGTGTGAAGAGGGCTCGAAGTAGTTGTGTGTCGATGTTTTCGCTGATGAAGCGTCCACTCCCGTCAGAGAGTGCTGTCAAGCATCCGCCGACATGAGGGCTGGAGTATTGAAACTCGCGCTCGACGCTTCCAGAGCAATCCGTTTCTTCAGGATTCAGGCCGGGTGTTGCACAGTTCGGGGCAGCTTTCCACCATCGAAGGACACCACGCGCAAAGCCCTGGCCCGTTCCACCTCCACTGCCACCGCCTCCTCCGCCACCACCACTTCCACCACCAGACCCACTGGAACCGGAGCCGCTGTTCATTGCACCGCGTGCCCAGCCTCCGAATTCAAAAGCGACTTCGCTGATCGCAATTGTGTTGGATGTCCCATCGGTCACATCACGGAACCGGGTTGATGAAAGGGGATACAGCATTCCGTCATCCGCTCCGGGTGTGGTTCCGGCATTGGCTGCGTAATGGTTCGTCCCATAGGTGTCGTCGACAGGTTCATCAGTCGGTTGCGATGGGCAGCGATAAACTGCCAATGTTTGCAGGACCACATCTTTGTTGTTCGCATGACTGAAGCGAACATTGAAGTCGTACTGGTTGTAGAGAGCTGTCTGTTCGACCTGAGGAAGCAACAGCGCCTGCCACGTCGTCAACACTTGGTTCGCGGACGTGCTCCCGGAATCTCCCAAGACTCCAATCGGGAAGACGTTGTGCGAGGATTGGTAGTTGTGCAACGCCAGTGCCAATTGACGAATATTGTTGCGGCAGGATGCGCGTCTTGCTGCTTCTCGTGCCTGCTGGACAGCGGGCAGCAGGAGTGCAACGAGAATTGCAATAATGGCGATCACCACAAGAAGTTCAATGAGTGTGAAACCACGTTGCTGGTTTCGGCCGGAAGCTGGATGCGATGGGGGCATTGAAGTCAGAGTTTTGAGGGATTTTTGTGGGGAGGAGGCGATCGTTGCCATGGAAGAGTTCGATACTATTTCATATTTCGCAGGAAGTGAAGTTGCTGGAAAGTGAGACATGAAGTTCGTTACTCTGTACTCGATTCATGGAAATTCTTAACAGACCCATTAGAACTCAATAGGACCAGAAGCCCATGCGACGAACTGGTTTGCTGCTAAGTTGTCTCGTTTTTGCATTGACATTTCAGTGTGATGCCGCCGAAAAGAATATTATCTTTTTCATCACCGATGATGAAAGTCCGACGCTGGGATGCTACGGCGATCCGGTTGCAGTGACGCCTGCAATTGATGAGCTCGCTGCCGACGGAACAATGTTTTTGAATGCGTTCGCGACGACTGCGAGTTGCAGTGCGAGTCGGTCTGTAGTGATGTCGGGGCTTCACAATCATAAAAATGGCCAGTATGGGCATCAGCACTCCTATCACAAGTTCGCATCCTTCGACAATGTGGTCAGTCTGTCGCTGCCGCGAGTCCTGGCGAATGCTGGATACCGAACAGCACAGATTGGGAAGTATCACGTCGCTCCCGAAGCGGTTTATCATTACGAGACCTATCTCAAAGGGAATGGTCGTAACGCTGTGGAAATGGCGGAGAACTGTCGCGAATTCATCAACAACAAAGAAGATGACCGTCCCTTCTTCATCTACTTTGGAACCTCCGATCCACATCGCGGTGGCGGGATCGATAAGACATCCAAGTTAAAATTGAAGCCAGACCTGTTTGGAAATCGCCCGGAGAACGGTTCTTACGAAGGGGTCGATGAAGTCTTCTACGAACCTGAAGATGTGATTATTCCCCCATTCATGACTGACACTCCCGAAACCCGCGAAGAGCTGGCGCAGTATTACCAGTCATGCTCTCGCGTCGATCGCGGCTTGGCTCGGCTCGTTCAGGTTTTGAAAGAGGCGGACCTGTATGACAAAACGATGATTGTGTTCACCTCTGATCATGGAATGGCCTTCTCCGGCGGAAAGACAACTGTCTTCGAAGCTGGGTTGCGCGTCCCCTTTGTGGTCCGCAATCCCTACGAGAAAAACAGAGGTGTGAAATCGACAGCGATGATCTCTCATGTCGACATCACACCGAGTCTCCTTGATTTCGCTGGCGGATTAAATCCGAAGACGAATGGCCCGAAGAAATGGGTGAATCCTGATCAGTTCTGGAAAGAACGTGGAGAGAATCTGAAAGAGAATCGTGGTCCAAAGTTGCGCAGCTATCACGGGAAGTCATGGATTCCGATCTTGGGAGATGCCGACGCTGAGCATTGGGAGACAATTTTTGCTTCACACACATTCCACGAGATTCAGATGTATTACCCAATGCGAGTTGTTCGCGACAAAGAATATAAGCTGATCTGGAATATTGCTCACGGGCTTCCGTATCCCTTCGCTTCAGACTTGTGGCGAGCCTCGTCATGGCAGGCACAATTTCAGAAAGGGATGACCGCTCCATATGGTCAAAAAACGGTCGGCGATTACATCCATCGTCCGCAATTCGAACTCTATCACATTTCTGAAGATCCGAATGAATCGAACAACCTCGCTGGGAAAACGGAATACGCCGAGATTCTGAAGAAGTACCAGACGAAACTGAAAGACTTTCAAAAAGAGATGGATGATCCCTGGATCATGAAATGGGATTACGAGTAAACCCTCGATTTGGCTCCAAGAGACTAAGTCCCCGGTCGTGATTGACCGGGGGCAAAATAATAAAGTTGACCGGGGCTAAGTTGGCCGTCAGGTCCATGAGGCGGAACGCCTTTGTCATTTCCGAACTTGCTAGAATCGTTGAACGAAAACGTTTTTAAGATGTCATTAAATATTCCAACAATTGATTGTTCACAGGGGGACGCCCAGCAACTCTTCGCTGAACTTCGTGAGAAGCTCAGTCCAGGGGGAGGTGATGTTGTGTCCGAAGCGGGACGACAGAGGACAATCGATCTCTTCGGGGAACCGCTCACGCCTCAGCAGGTCGTAGAGAAAATTTGCTCGGACGTGCGAGAAGAGGGGCTCAAGGCTTTATTGCATTACACCGAGAAGCTGGACCGCAAAGAACTGAGCGGTGAAACGATTCGTGTTTCGCAAGAAGAACTTGCAGCGGCGCACGCACAAGCAGAACCAGACTTTCTCGAAACTGTCCGAGACATTCGTGACAATGTTATGGAGTTTCAGCAGGAAATTCTCTCCCAGGATGCCTCAGTGATTCGTACAGACGGTGCCGCACTGATCGAACTGCGGCAGCGATACCTTCCGTTGCGGCGAGTGGGGATTTGTGTCCCTGGCGGGGCTGCGGCATATCCATCAACTGTCTTGATGACAGCCGTTCCAGCTCAGGCTGCCGGCGTCAAAGAGATCGCGATTGTTGTCCCACCGACAGAATTCGGCGGCTACAATATCGACATGCTGGCGACCTGTCACGAATTGGGAATCACAGAAGTCTATCGTGTTGGAGGGGCTCAGGCTGTTGCTGCTCTGGCGTACGGAGTCGAAGGAATCGAGCGTGTCGATAAGATCGTCGGTCCCGGAAATCTGTTTGTAGCACTCGCGAAACGTCATGTGTTTGGTGAAGTCGATATCGACAGCATTGCTGGACCAAGCGAAGTGATCGTTCTGGCAGACGAAACCGCGAATCCGAAATTTGTCGCCAGCGATTTGATCTCACAGGCAGAACACAGCCCCGGTTCAGGAGTTCTCATTACCTGGCATGCCCCGCTGATCGATGCTGTGCGAACGGAACTTGAACGACAACTCAATCTGTTAAGTCGCGGTGATCTGGCAAAGCAGTCACTTGAGGATTATGGAGCACTCATTCTGGCTCGCAGCGAACAGGAAGCAGCTGAACTGACAGACCTGATGGCAACCGAGCATTTGCACATTTCGACAAACGATCCCGAAGCGATGCTCAGTCGCGTCCAAAACGCAGGAGCGATTTTCCTCGGTCATTACACTCCGGTTGCGATAGGGGATTATGTAGCTGGTCCGTCTCATGTTTTACCGACCGGAGGGACTGCCCGTTTTGCGAATGGTCTTTGTGCGAACGACTTTCTAAAACGGTCATCAATCATCTCGTACAATAAAGCAGCACTGGAAGCAGATGCCCACGACGTTCGCATGATGGCAGATAAAGAAGGACTGACGGCACATCGTTCCAGTGTTGATCTCAGACTTGAAGATGAATCATAAGCGTTATTGAGGCGATTTCATCAGCAATCTTTCGCCGGTCACCTGTAGGCTCCGGAAACTGAAAACGGTCCATGGAAAATTCCACCTCATACCCAGCATCGTCAAGTTCAGCGACTGAACGCTGGAATGTGTTTCTGGAGATGGCGGTCACCGTTTCTCGTGCGTCAGGCGGGGCGATTTGGAACGTTCAACAACGACAGCCTGTTCTGCAATCACAGTATCAATTGGGATCGCAACGACTCGATACGGTTCACGAGCAGTGGCCCGGTCATGTCGAGAGTTTGGCTCGAGTAATTCAAACTGGGAAGTCGCAGTCACTTAAAGCGAAATTCGAGCAGGCGAATGGTTCCAGTACCTTGCGACTGCTGTTGTTTCCAATTTTGTCTGGTCAAGCAGTTGAGAATATACTCGAACTCTTCCTGCCTGAACAAAGTGAACTGGCAGACTCTCAAATTGAAAGCAGTGTGCAACAGTTGCTTGTTTGGGCAACTCCATCGAGCGAGGCGAGAACGAATTCCAACGCGATGGAATTTGCCACTTGGCTGGCGCACATCCATCAACACCTTGATGTCGCTAAAACTTGCTACACGATTACGAATGAAACACGCCTCTGGTCAGGTTGGGACCGACTTAGCCTGCTGCTCGCAGAGGGGAAATTGTTTCGCCTGAAATCGGTCAGCGGCGTGGATGCTCTTGATCCGAGGTCGACGACGGTCAGCACGTTAGAAAGTGTTGCGCAACAGGCATTGAGCCAGTCTCGCGAGACCATTGTCTCAAGCGAGAGTGATCCCAAGTCGTTTCTTCAAGACTATCACGACCGCACCCAAGCGAAGCAAGTTGCGCTGATTCCGCTACTGGGAAGAGTCCACTCTTCGAATCGTGAAGTGATCGGAGTTCTGGTTTGTGATCGATTTGAAGATTCATACGGGAAGGTCCAAACGGTCGAGGATCTGGAAATTTCTTGCCATCACATCGCTGTCGCTCTGGAACATGCTCTGAGATATGAGGATGTGCAAGTTAGCCCTCTGCGACGGTGCGTGCGGCGCGCTTTTTCACAGCGATTCGTGAAAATTATTTCTGTGTCTGCCCTGTTCGTACTGGCGGGTTTCTTTCTGAGCCTGTGGCCAGCGACGTTGACGGTCACAGGAACTGGATTTCTAGAACCGCAGAAGACACGAGATGTCTTCGCAATTTCAAACGGCCTGATCGAAAAGCTTCATGTGACACAGGGAGAGACAGTTGCAGAATCTGATGAACTTCTGACTCTCAGAAGTCCGGAACTGGATCTCGAGGTCAACCGCATTCAGGGAGAATTAACAACAGTCAGGCAGCAGATTGATGATCTGGTGAAAATCCGGAGCGATCCAAGGCGAGCGAATGAGATGCGACAATCCTCTGCGGAGCTTGCTGCTCGCGGAGAGGAACTCAAAACCGTTGAAATTGGACTCCAGAGACAGTTGGATTTGATGAAGCGGCAATCGAAAGAGCTCATCTTGAGAAGTCCAATGAGTGGGGAAGTGATCACTTCGAATTTGGAGTCAATTCTCTCGTCGAATCGACCTGTGACGCGTACTGATCGCCTGTTACGAATCGCTGACCTGACAGGAGACTGGATTGCGAAGCTGCATGTCGATCATCGAGACATTGGTCCGGTTCTTGAAGCGTATCGGTCTCAGGCAGCGACGGTCACATTTTTGACTGCGGACGCGGCAGAATCGTCAAAGGAAGCCATTTTGCAAAGTGTCGCGCCGTCTGTCTCGACGGACGCGATCTCTGGTTCGACACTTGTTTTTGACGCTGAGGTCAAACGTTCAGTGATTCCCGATGCGAAACCGGGAACAACGATTCTGTTTCGAATCGACTGCGGAAAGGCTCCGATTGGTTACGTCTGGTTCCGAAGATTGATTGACCGTCTCCACGGATGGTGGACGTTACGCTGAGTGATTCACGAAAGACTTTCGCCACAGGCTTGGCCTCTCCTGCAAAAAGTATCAGCGGTTTTATGAGTTCTGCCTGATCAGCCAGAGCATCAATCCTTTGGCTAAATGCATACGGTTTTCGGCTTGATCGAATACGATGCTGCGAGGGTCGTTCATCGCTTCATCGGTCACTTCAAGACCTCGTCGAGCAGGCAAGCAGTGCAGGAAGAAAACATCTTTTCCGGCGGCGTCGAGGAGTTCAGTGTTCACTTGGAATTCTGCGAACTCGGCGGCGCGTTTTTCCTTCTCGTCTTCTTGGCCCATGCTGGCCCAAACATCGGTGTAGATGACATCTGCACCTTGAACAGCTGCGTGCGGGTCGTTGGTCTGGTTTAACTTCAGTGATGAGAATTCGGTAGTTGCCTGCTGCACAAATTCGTCTTGCAACCAATAGCCTTCGGGAGCAGCAATTGTGATATCAGCACCCACATGACCTGCAGCGAGCGCGAGAGATTTCGCGACGTTATTGCCATCTCCAACGTAGACGATCTTTTTGCCCTTGGCAGTTCCAAGGTGTTCATTGATCGTCATCACATCGGTAAGGGCCTGACAGGGGTGGTAATCATCAGAGAGTGCGTTGATGACTGAGCTGCCGCTATGTTCAGCGACGGTTTCGATCAGCTTTTGTGAGAACGTTCGCAAGATAATAATATCTGAGTATCCGCCGAGGACCTTCGAAATATCTTCCAGGGTTTCACGGCCATGCAGTCCCGCATCTTTTGCAGAGAGGAAGATGCTTGTTCCACCGAGCTGGCTGATGCCGGCTTCGAAACTCACGCGTGTCCGGAGCGACGGTTTTTCAAAAACCTGCGTAACGACTCGTCCCGCACAGTATGGATTCCGGGTGCCCGATTTGGTTTCTGCTTTGAGTTTGTTCGCAAGATCCAGAATCTCCTGGACTTCTTGAGAGCTTAAATCAAAAAGTGATGTGAGGTGTCTCATAAGATCGAATTCTCGTCGAAAATATCATTGAAAAAACAAGAGACAGGAACTGCGTGCCCGAGGTTCGTTGTGAAACCAGAAAGCCTCGTAGTGATTCGCCCGGTAAAATTCTGAATCAGTCATCAACCAATCAGGACATGGTCAATGTTCTGCGGGGGATGACATTGACCCTATTCGATATCGCCTTTGTACAACTTGCGTTGCATATTGGGCTGATACGGCGTCCAATTGGAGGAGGCGTTGGGGTCGGATTCAATGAGCGAGTGGAACTCGTTCGTTTTGGCGTCCAGGTTGTCCAGGTGGTGAAGTGCAATCGCTTCCATGGTCATTGGAAGTTTTGGACTTCCATACTCATAGACACCATGGTGGCTGAGCAACATGTGCTTCAAGCGAAGCGTCGTCTCTTCCGGAAACGGGCGACCGGTGGTCTCTTCTGTCGCACGAATCTTATCTGAGAGCATCTCAACACCCATGACGAGATGGCCAATCAACTGGCCTTCATCAGTATATTGGAATGTTGAGTCGTAGCTGAGTTCGCGAATTTTTCCCAAGTCGTGCAAGAAAATTCCGGCGAGCAGAAGATTGATATCGACATTGGGGTACAAGTCAGAAATTCGTGTTGCTGTTTCTGCGAGATTTACGATGTGGTCGAGCAACCCGCCATGGTAAGCGTGGTGCAATCGAACGCCAGCGGGAGCCGATTTGAGCCCTTCGACGATTTCCTGGTCAGCCAGGAATGTTTGCATCAGCGATTGAATATCGGAGTCGGTGATGCCTAGAAGAATTTCGCAAAGCTTTTCGAATTGAGCTTCAACATCCGTGCTGGATTGGGGAATGTAATCCGCAGTGTCGATTTCGTCCCCGGATGCCGAATCAATCCGGGTCAGGATCATTTGCAGGTTCCCCTGGAACTGCTGCACCTTTCCTTTGACACGAACGTAATCGCCAGTGTTGATGTGATTGACAGCTGAAGCGTTCACATTCCAGAGCAGGCCGGAAATCTGACCGGTCCGGTCACGGAGTTGAGAAAGGAAGTAGCTGTCACCGTTACGATTTGCTCGTAATTGACGGTCCGCGAGAAGATACGTCTCTTCGACGTTGTCTCCATCTTCTAATTCATTGACGAACATCCGCGTCATGAGATCACCAAAGGCAGAAGTGGCGTGCACCACAAAAAGTCAAACTGAATCAGGCGGCTTCACATCTTTTGATGTGAATGACACACTGACCAGACTGGCAGAAAATAAAAATGCCGATCATAGGACCGGCGCAGGGAAGCGAAAAATGCTAACTGTCTAGCATGAATTACTCAATACCAAACACCTCGTGTGGAGTGATTTGAGGGAAGAATTCCAAGTTCACCACTCGACCTGTCAGTGCGACAAATCAAGGTCGTTCAACTATGGTCGCTGATTTGAGTGGCAAGTTGTGAGAGATCGGCGGAGAAGGGCAAAAATTGGTTCGATACCGACCTCTTCTTCAGAATCTCTGCATCTCGGAATGCTAGGGCTTCGTGATTTGCTTGCCCACGGTTACCGTTTTCCTCGTCGAGGTTTCTTTTTGGCGTTGCGGGCATTGCGTCCGACCACTTTCTTCTTTGTCGATTTCTTTCCAGCTGATTTGCTTTTCCCCGATGTTGCGGATTTTTTACCGCGGACATTCTTGCTGCTGGGGGCCTTGCTCCCCATTTTCTTGCGGTCAGCGTTTTTCTTGTCGGCATTTCGACTGCCGGCTTTCTTCGGGGAAGTTGATCCGCCAGCTTTATTCCGTTCCAGAATCTCGAAGAGCTTCCCTAATTCTTCACGACGCAGTTCACGGAATTGACCGATCGGAACGCGACCGATTCGAATTGGGCCAAATCCAATCCGCTCGAGTTTCATGACTTTGTGACCGGTTCGTGCCAGGAGACGGCGAATCTCCCGGTTTTGGCCTTCTGTCATCGTGATCTCAACCCAGGTGCTCTGTCCCTGTTTCTTGATCGGACGAATGTCGTGGACCTTGAATTTTCCTTCAGTGAAGTAATGGCCTTCTTTCAGCTGATTGAAAACTTCTCGATCCGGATGTCCAGCGACTTGAGCTTTGTAGAGTCTGTGAATTCGGTGCTTTGGGTGGGCCAGTTTCTGAGAGAGGTCCCCATCATTGGTGACGATCAGCAGGCCGGTGGTCGCCTCATCGAGACGGCCAACGCAAAAGAGTCTTGGCCCCTCAGGAGGGAAGAGGTCGAAAATCGTCCGTCGTCCCTGTGGGTCTTTTGCGGTACAGAGAAATCCCGGAGGTTTGTTGAGCAGGTAATATCGTTTCCGCTCAAACTTCAGGTTTTCGCCATCGAGAGTGACTGTTTGGATTGTCGGTTTGACGTTCGAGCCTAGTTTGTCGACAGTCACGCCATCGATTTCGACACGACCCTGTTCAATTAACTCTTCGCATTCGCGACGCGATCCCAAACCACATTGCGCGAGATAACGCTGCAGTCGCATGCTGGGAACTGGAGGGACTTCTGGATCTGGTTTAGACATCAGACAAGCAAAATGTATCTTGAGGAGAATGGACCTGACAGCGGGAAGAGAACATCTTCGCTGTAAGTCGAATGCCTCATCATACCAGTGTTCACTGTAAAACGTGAGGAACACCGGTGAATCAATTTTCAGGATTTCGGAGTTCTCGTGCTCGTTTGGACTTTCGTCCTTGAGTGGTATGCAATGAAATGTGAGGCGATGGGACGACGGTGGACCCGTTGAGTTCCTCCGATTCATCCACAACTTCAATCTCTCCGTTCAATCGAATACGGCGCTCAATTAACCGGCCCAGCGGTCCGACGAGCATACATGGGAGCAGTACCATGTCCCCAATGAAGGCTGCTCCGATAAGGAGTGCCATCAGCCAGCCAAACCGGCTGATCAGCAACAGATCCGCAGGAAAGAGCACCAGCAGCCCAATTCCGACAGCGGCGCTCGTTTGCCACATCGCTGGTCCGCAATGCATCAGTGCCTGTTTCACTGAGGCCTGACGTGTCATTCCCTTGCGTAGCCCGTTTCGGAACCAGGTGAGCAAGTGAAGTGTTCCATCGACTGCGATTCCCATTGCAACGGAAGCTGTCACCATTGTTCCGATATCGATTTTTTGACCGAACCAGGAGACCAGGCCGAAGATGGAAATGACTGGAAGGACGTTCGGAATCATGCTTCCGATCCCAGCC